>NZ_JBDOQU010000009.1:0-158897 GCF_039839375.1 Inquilinus sp. CAU 1745 | reverse complement strand
TCTACAGCCGCTCACTCACCAAGAAAGTCGCCATCATCGCCGTCGCCAGAAAGCTCCTCACCCACCTCAACGCCATGCTCAGAGACCGTAAAGCCTGGGCCTGACAACACAGTTGCCAGCTTCCGCTGGAATGACCAATAAAAACAATGTCATGCTGGACTTGATCCAGCATCCATAGGGCGTCGATAGGCGGTGGGGGTGGGCCCCGTCCTTCGCCGCCGGTGAAGCGGGGCTGGCCTATGGATTCCCGATCAAGCCGGGAATGACCAACTAAAGGAAGAGGATTCCCTCACCCCTGCCACTCCGGCAGGGTCTCCGGGCGGGCGGCGACGGTGGCGGGTTGGTAGATGAAGCCGTAGGCCGGGTAGATGCGGCCGAAACTTTCGTAGCCATCGGCGCGGAAGCGCGTCTCCGACCAGTCGCCGGCCTCCGAGGCGTCGACCACCAGCATGGAGCGGTGGACCCGGCCGCGATTGGCGCGCGTCCAGCCCCAGTTGGCGTGGGTGACCTCGATCGTGCGGTCGTCGACGATGCCGGTGACGACGGCGATATGGCCGCGCGACAGGCGGCTGGTCTTGGCAAGGACGAGGACGGCCCCGATCTCCGGCTCATGCCCCCGCTCATAGCGGCCGGCCGCCCGCTCCCACCAGCGCCAGGCGTCGCCGCGGATGTTGAACCCGCTCAGTTCGCGCGCGAAGGGAACGCAGCTCCAGCGACGCTGCCCGTCCAGCGCGTCGGCGCGGGCGAGGATGAGTTGGCTGAGACGGTCGTCGGAAGTCGTGCGCGGCGCGCGCGACGCCGCCAGGGCGCGGACCGCTTCGAATTTGGGACGTTCTATAAGGGAGGAATATTGAGGATCGGACTGGCCGGTGGTGGTGCAGGCGGCGGATAAAAGAAGGCCGCAAAGCACAAATAGCCGCCATCGGCGCTGGTCAAGCACCCTCATCTTCAACGCCCCCCAAATCAGTTCCGCTCCCCCCCGATTCCCTCTAGCAGGCCATGCGCGCAGTGCAAAGCCCGAAGTTCAGGGACGCAAAAAATACATGGCGAGGGCTTAACAATATCTTTTGATCATAAGGAAGTTGCGCTCCGCGCGGCCTGGTCATAGAGGCCGGAGAGGGCGCGGAGGCGGCGGGCGACATCGCCGATCTCCGCCCGGTCGATCTCACCGAAGGCGGCCAGCGTCTCGATCAGACACGCTTCCCTCACCTCCCGATAGCGGGCGCAGGCCGCGCGGCCGGCCTCCGAGGCGGCGAACAGGCTTTCCTTGCCCTTCTTCCGCCGGTCGACCAGCCCCAGCTTCTCCAGCTTCTTCAGGGCGTAGGAGACGAGGTGCTGGTCCTCGATATTGAGCGTAAAGCAGAGGTCAGCGAGACGCTTGGGCCGGTCGCGGTGATTGGCGCCGTGGAGCACCAGCACGTCGAGCGAGGAAAGGTCGGGCACGCCCGCTGCCGCCATACAGCGCGTGATCCAGCGGTTGAAGGCGTTGCCGGCGACGATCAGCCCGAACTCATACTCGCTCAACTCCGCCGCCCGTTCCGAAACCAGATGGGCGGAGGAGACGATGGGCGCGCGGCCGGTCATGCCCCGTCCTCCCGCCGCTCCACCGGATCGCCGAAGCCGCCGCCGCCCGGCGTCTCCACGATCAGCGCGTCGCCAACCGCCATCTCCGTCTTGTCGGTGCTGCCCAGCTCCTGCACCGTCCCGTCAATGCGGCGCACGGTGGTGCGGCCGACCGCGCCGGGCTGGCCGCCGGCGACGCCGTAGGGCGCAACCTTGCGGTTGTTCGCCAGGATCGCGGCCGTCATCGGCTCAAGGAACCGGAGCGCCCGGACCGTGCCGTCGCCGCCCCTGTGCCTGCCTGCGCCGCCCGAGCCGCGCCTGATCTCGAACCTCTCCAGCAGGACGGGGAAGCGAAGCTCCAGCACTTCAGGATCGGTCAGGCGGGAGTTGGTCATGTGGGTGTGGATGCCGGAGCAGCCGTCGAAATCCGGCCCCGCGCCCGCACCGCCGCAGATCGTCTCGTAATATTGGTGACGGGCGTTGCCGAAGGTGACGTTATTCATCGTCCCCTGCGCGGCCGCCAGAACGCCCAGCGCGCCATAGAGCGCATTGGTCACGGCCTGCGAGGTCTCGACATTGCCGGCCACGACGGCGCCGGGCGGCCGTGGCGCGAGCATGGAGGCTTCAGGCACCACGATCTCGATCGGGACGAGACAGCCATCGTTGAGCGGGATGTCGTCATCGACCAGCGTGCGGAAGACGTAGAGCACCGCCGCGCGGACGACGGCCGACGGAGCGTTGAAATTGCTGTCGAGCTGGGCGGAGGAGCCGGTGAAGTCGACCGTCGCCGACCGCCCCTCCCGGTCGATCGCGATGGCGACATGGATCTCCGCGCCATTATCCAGCTTCTGCACGAAGCGGCCGGGCGTCAGCACGTCCAGCACCCGGCGGACCTGTTCCTCCGCATTGTCGCGGACATGGCCCATATAGGCGTGGACGACGTCGAGACCGAACAGCCCGACCATGCGGCGCAGCTCCTGCACCCCCTTCTCGTTCGCCGCCACATGGGCCCGCAGGTCGCCCAGATTCTGGACGACGTTGCGGGCGGGATAGCGGGCCGAGGCGAAGAGGTCGCGCACCGCCTGTTCGCGCAAGCCCCCCTTCTCCACCAGAACGAAATCGTCGATCAGGACGCCCTCATCCTCGATCGTCCGGCTGTCGGGCGGCATGGAGCCGGGGGTCAGCCCGCCGACATCGGCATGGTGCCCCCGGCTGGCGACATGGAACAGCACCTCCCGCCCCTCATCGTCGAAGACCGGTGTGATGACCGTGATGTCCGGCAGATGGGTGCCACCATTGTAGGGATCGTTCAGCATGTAGACCTCGCCGGGGACCATCCGGCCGGCGCGCTTCGCGATGATATGGCGGACGCTGGCGCCCATGGACCCCAGATGCACCGGCATGTGCGGGGCGTTGGCCACCAGATTGCCTTCGGGATCGAAGACCGCGCAGGAGAAGTCCAGCCGCTCCTTGATGTTGACCGAATAGGCGGTGTTCTGGAGCGTCACGCCCATCTGTTCGGCGATGGACATGAAGAGGTTGTTGAAGACCTCCAGCATCACCGGGTCGACCGTCGTCCCGACCGCGACGCGGCTCGGCAGCGGCACGACACGGCGCAGCAGCAGATGGCCGAGGTCCGTGATCTCCGCCCGCCAGCCCGGCTCGACCACCGTGGTCGCCGTCGATTCCCGCACGATGGCCGGGCCGTCGATGGCCTGTCCGGGAGAGAGCGCGTCGCGGTCGTAGACCGGCGTCTCCCGCCGCTCCCCCGCCAGCCAGACGGCGACGGTGGCGAGCCTCCCCGGCTTTTCGGAGGAAGTCTCCAGGACCGGCTCTTCCGGAGGCGCGGAGGCGCCGCCCACCAGTTCCAGCGACACCGCCTCGACGGCCAGCTTCTTGCCTTCCATGACGAAGCCGAACTGGCGCTTGTGGGCTTCCTCGAACGCGCGCGCGATGGCGGCGCGGTCGCCGAGATCGACCGGCAGCGCCGTGTCCGTGCCGTCATATTTGACGTGGAGGCGACGGTGGGTCTCGTACTCCGCGATGCCCTGACGCTCCAGTTCAGTCGCCGCGTCGGCGGCCAGCGAGTCCAGGACCGATGCCGCCTCGGCCAGCGTCCCGTCATTCAGCGGGGCCTCGATAGACTTCTCCCGCAGCGCTCGGATGTCGGCCAGCCCCATGCCATAGGCGGAGAGGACGCCGGCATGGGGGTGGATCAGCACCGTCTTCATGCCCAGCGCGTCGGCGACCAAGCCGGCATGCTGACCGCCCGCTCCGCCGAAGCTGACCAGCGTGTAGGCGGTGACGTCATGGCCGCGCTGGACGGAGATTTGCTTGATGGCGTTGGCCATGTTGTCGACGGCGATCCGGAGAAAGCCGGAGGCGACCTCCTCCGGCCCCCGCCGGTCGCCGGTCGCCTTCTCGATCTCCGCCGACAGCGCCTCGAACTTCCGCCGGACGATGCCGGCATCCAGCTTCTCGTTCCCTTCCGGCCCGAAGACGGCGGGGAAGAAATCCGGCTGGAGGGTGCCCAGCATGACGTTGCAGTCGGTGACGGTCAGCGGACCGCCCCGGCGATAGCAGGCAGGCCCCGGATCGGCCCCCGCGCTTTCCGGGCCGACGCGGTATTTCGCACCGTCGAACGCGCAGATGGAGCCGCCGCCGGCGGCCACCGTGTGGATCTGCATCATCGGCGCGCGCATGCGGACGCCGGCGACCAGCGTCTCGAACGCGCGCTCATATTCCCCGGCATAGTGCGCCACGTCGGTCGAGGTGCCGCCCATGTCGAAGCTGATGATCCGGTCGAACCCCGCCATCCCGGACACGCGCGCGGCGCCGACGATGCCGCCGGCCGGGCCGGAGAGGATGGAATCCTTGCCCTGGAACAGGCGCGCGTCGGTCAGCCCGCCATTGGACTGCATGAACATCAGCCGCGTATCGCCAAGCTCCGCCGCCACCCGGTCGACATAGCGGCGCAGGATGGGGGAGAGGTAGGCGTCGACCACCGCCGTGTCGCCCCGGCCGACCAGCTTGATCAGCGGGCTGACCTCATGGGAGGCGGAGACCTGCGTGAACCCAACCTCCCGCGCCAGGGCGGCGACCGCCTTTTCGTGCGCGGGATAGCGGTAGGCGTGCATGAAGACGATCGCGCAGGCGCGGATGCCATCGGCATAGGCGCTCTCCAGCGCCTCGCGGGCCGCGGCGAGGTCTATGGGGGCGAGTTCCTCACCGTCCGTCGTCAGGCGGCCGCCGACCTCCTCCACCCTTTCATAGAGCAGTTCCGGCAGAACGATGTTCCGGTCGAAAAGGCGCGGGCGGGCCTGGTAGGCCAGGCGCAGCGCGTCGCGGAAGCCGACATTGATGAGAAGCAGCGTCCGGTCGCCCTTGCGCTCCAGCAGCGCGTTGGTGGCGACGGTGGTACCCATCTTCACCGCCTCGATCCGGTCGGCCGGGATCGGCTCCCCGGCCGCCACGCCCAGCAGGTCCCGAATGCCCTGGAGCGCGGCGTCGGGATAGCGTTCCGGATTCTCCGACAGCAGCTTGTGCGTCGCCACCGAGCCGTCCGGGCGCCGCGCCACGATATCGGTGAAGGTGCCACCCCGATCGATCCAGAACTGCCAGCGGTCAAGCGTCATCGAGTCGGCCTCCTTCATTCCCATGAAAGTCATTTTACCAGCGATTTGCCGGCAAATCATTTTTTATTTGAAAATCGACGGAGCTTTGATCAGTCGAGCCCCTAGGATATACTATTCCCATCAATGTATATACGAGAGGTGAGGCATGCCGCTCTATGTCAAGGATCCCGAGGTCGACCGGCTGGCCCGCGAGATCGCACGGCTGGAACATAAAAGCCTGACGGAGGTGCTGGGCGACGCCCTTCGGGAACGGTACAGCGCGCTTATGCGGCCCGAGGCGGACCGGCGCGCCCGCGCCGACGCAGCGTTGAGAAAGATCAGGCGAATGCCCGTCATCGACCGGCGCGACGCCGACAGCGTGTTCTATGACGATTCCGGCCTGCCCCGATGACGGAGATCGCCGTGGACCCCTCGGCGATCGTCGCCATCATGCTGGACGAACCCGAGGCGGCGGCCTTTCATGAGATCATGATTTCAGCCTCCTCCGTCATTTCGGCCGCCAGCTGGGTGGAACTGGCCTGCGTGGCGCGACATCATTTCGGCCCCCCTGGCGTCGACGCGGCGCGGGAGCTTCTGGACAGCTATGGCACGACGGTCGCGCCGGTCGATGCCGAACAGGCCGACATCGCCGTCGAGGGGCTGACCAGATTCGGCAAAGGGCGCGGCGAACCGCCGGCCGCGCTGAATTTCGGTGATCTGTTCAGCTATGCGTTGGCGAGAACAAGGGCGTTGCCTCTGCTCTACAAGGGCAACGATTTCTCCCGTACGGATATCGCAGCCGCTACGTCCGGCTGATGGAGAGGCCGCCATCGACCAGGATGGCCGCGCCGGTGATGAAGCTGGATGCATCGGAGGCGAGGTGGAGGACGGTCCGGGCGATTTCATCCGGCCGGGCCATGCGCTTCAGCGCATGGAGGTTTTCCACGAAGGCCTTCACCTCCGGACCTGCGTCGGGGGCATTGGTGATGCTGGCGGGCGTATCGACGCCGCCGGGCAGAATGGCGTTGACGCGAACGCCGTTCGCGCCGCCTTCGACCGCCAGCGCCTGGGTGAGGCCGATCAGCCCCGCCTTGGCGGCGGCGTAGGCGGCCATGCCCGGCATCCCGGCAGTGTGGCCGACGAAGGAAGAGGTGAAGATGATCGACCCGCCGCCTCGCCGGACCATCGCCGGCATCTGATGCCGGGCGCCGAGGAACGCGCCGGTCAGGTTGGTTTCGATCGTGTCGCGCCAGCCGGCCGCCGAAAGTTCGGCGACGGGCGCCATCTCACCCGTGGAGCCGGCGTTGTTGAACGCGATGTCGAGCCCGCCGAAACGGTCGACTGCCGTCGCGACCAGTTGGCTGGCATGGGATTCGTCCCGCACGTCGCCCGCCACCGCGACGGCTTCGCCGCTGGTCGAGGCGATCTCCGATACCAGCACCTCCAGTTCCGCCTGCCGCCGTGCGGCGATGACGACCTTTGCGCCCTGCCGCGCGAACAGGATGGCGGCGGCGCGGCCGATTCCGGAACTTGCCCCTGTGACGATGGCGACCTTGCCGGTGAGCGATGTCATCTTCAAACTCCATGGATGAATTGGATTGGCGGCGGAAAATGGCGGCCACGTGCGTCGCCGGTCTTCCCGCTTCTTGCCTTCCAATTTCCTTTCGCCACGGGACAGGAACCGACCCTTGCTGAAGCTCACCCTCGGCTCCGTCGCCGGGCTTTTCCTGATCCTGCTCGCCGGGCCTGCCGCGATGGCGCTGAGCGGGCGGATCGACCTTTCGGCCCGCTGGTCGCAGGCGTCGCGGGAGGTGGTGGGGATCGCGCCGCCGGCCGCCGCGACGCAGGAGGCCATCGTCCAGGTCTATGGCGCGCGCACCTTCAACTGGCGCGGCGCGTTCGCGATCCACACCTGGATCGCGGTCAAGCCGGAGGGGGCCGACAGCTATACCGTCCATGAGGTGATCGGCTGGCGGGCGATGCGCGGCGGATCGGCGCTGGCGACGGCGGAGCGCGCACCCGACCGGCAATGGTACGGGCAGGACCCAAGGATCCTGACCGACATCCGCGGAGCCGGGGCGGCCGCGCTGATCCCGGAGATCGAGGCGGCGGTCGAAAGCTATCCCTGGCCCGACCGGTACGAGGCGTGGCCCGGCCCGAACAGCAATACCTTCATCGCCCATATCGGCCGCGAGGTTCCCGGCCTGCGGCTGGACCTACCTTCCACGGCCGTCGGCAAGGATTATCTGGGGCCGTGGAAGATCTTCGCGCGAAGCCCGAGCGGCACCGGCTACCAGCTTTCGTTCCGAGGCTATCTGGGGCTGACTGTGGGGATCGAGGAGGGGCTGAAGCTGACCGTGCTGGGCCTCACGCTGGGGATCGACCCGCTGGACCTGACGGTCGACCTGCCGGGCGTCGGCCGGGTCGGACTTTCAAGCTGACAACCGCCCCGCTATGCTGTCCGGGCGGCCGCGCCGGCCGCCGGATCGCAATCGTCCGCGCGAATCCTGTCTTCCGCCCTTTCATCATCGTCATTCCATGAGCATCTGGGGAAAAATCGTCGGGGGAGCCACCGGCTTCGCGCTGGGCGGGCCGCTGGGGGCGCTGATCGGCGCCGTCATCGGCCATGGCGTCGACCATATCGCCGGGACGGCGATGGTGGAGACCGACGCTCGGGAAGATGCCGACAACACGCGCAAGATAGCCTTCACCATCGCAGTCATCGTGCTGGGGGCGAAGATGGCGAAGGCCGACGGCCGGGTGACGCGGGACGAGGTGGCGGCGTTCCGCCAGGTCTTCCACGTGCCGCAGGAGGAGCTTGAGAATGTCGGGCGGGTGTTCAACATCGCCCGGCGCGACAGCGCGGGATTCGAACCCTACGCCAGGCAGATCGCCGGCATGTTCCAGGACCGGCCGGCTGTCCTGGAGGATCTGCTGGCCTGCCTCTTCCACATCGCGCAGTCGGACGGCGCGCTGAACGAGAAGGAGACGGCCTACCTGCGGGCGGTGGCCCGGCTGTTCGGCTTCACCGACGCGGAGTTCGAGCGGCTGCGCGCCGCGGAGGCGGGGCCAGACGAAGCCGACCCCTACCACATCTTGGGTGTCGCCCATGACGCGGACGATGCGGCCGTGAAGGCGCAATGGCGACGGTTGACGCGCGAGCAGCATCCCGACCGGCTGATGGCGGAAGGGCTGCCGCAGGAATTCATCGATATCGCCACCCAAAAGATGGCCTCCATCAACGCCGCCTACGACCGTGTCGCCAAGGAGCGCGGAATGAGATGAGCGGCTACCTCAACTGCTCTGGCCTTCGCGGCGATTACAAAACTCAACGTCTCGACCATTTCTGAACCGGCCGGAACTCTGTTACATCAACTGAACGCCAGCCGCCTTTCCGACGCATCATTATCGGTTCTCCCTGATTCATGCCTCCCCCCGCCCCCCTTCTCGCGCTGCGCGGCGCCACGGTGACGTTCGGCGGCGGACCCCTGTTCGCCGGTATCGACCTGGCGCTGGCGGCGGGCGACCGCGCCTGCCTGGTCGGCCGTAACGGCGCCGGCAAGTCGACGCTGATGAAGCTGCTGGCCGGCCAGGTGGCGGCGGATGGCGGCGAGAGGTTCGTGCAGCCCGGCGCGACGATCGCCTATCTGGAGCAGTCGCCCGACCTGAAGCGCTGGCCCCATGTCGGCGACTATGTGCGGGACGGATTGCCACCGGCGGCGCGGGACGAGGCGTTCCGCATCGACGCGGTGCTGGAGCCGCTGAAGCTGCCCACCGGCAAGGAGACCGCGACGCTGTCCGGCGGCGAGGCGCGGCGGGCGGCGCTGGCCCGGGCCTTGGTCTCCGACCCCGACGCGCTGCTGCTGGACGAGCCGACCAACCATCTGGACCTGCCGACCATCGAATGGCTGGAAGGGACGCTGGCGGGCTATCGCGGCGCGCTGCTGATGATCAGCCATGACCGCGCCTTCCTGACCGCGCTGTCGCGCCGCCTGGTCTGGCTGGACCGGGGGCGGGTACGAGAGACAGCCGCCGGGTTCGACCGGTTCGAGGAATGGCGTGAGGAGGTCGAGGCGGCGGAGGAGAAGGAGCTTCACCGCATCGACCGGAGGATCGTCAGTGATACGAAATGGGCGCGGGAGGGAATCTCCGCCCGGCGCAAGCGCAATATGGGCCGGATGCGGGCGCTGCAGGAGCTTCGCCGGGATCGCGGACAACGCGTGGCCCGACAGGGCGTGGCGAAGCTGGACGTGGCGGAGGCGGAGCGCAGCGGCGCGCTGGTCATCGAGGCGGACGGCGTCTCCAAGTGCTTCGAGAGGCCGGACGGAACGCGGCTGACCGTTGCGCGGGGCTTCTCCACCCGCATCCAGCGCGGCGACCGCATCGGCGTGATCGGGCCGAACGGCGCGGGCAAGAGCACGCTGGTCCGGATGCTGACCGGCGCGCTGCCGCCCGACGAGGGATCGGTGAAGCTGGGCACGAACCTGGAGATCGCCTATTTCGACCAGAACCGCGAGACGCTGGACCCGGAGACGAGCGTGCGGCTGGCGCTGCTGCCGAGCGGCGGCGACCAGATCCAGGTCGGCGGAGCCTACAAGCACATCGCCAGCTACCTGAAGGATTTCCTGTTCGATCCGTCGCGCATGGACAGCCCCGTCCGCAGCCTGTCGGGCGGCGAACGCAACCGGCTGCTGCTGGCCCGGCTGTTCGCGAGGCCGAGCAACCTGCTGGTGATGGACGAGCCGACCAACGACCTGGACATGGAGACGCTGGACCTCCTGGAGGAGGTCCTGGGCGACTATGCCGGAACGCTGCTTCTGGTCAGCCATGACCGCGACTTCCTGGACCGGCTGGTCGGGTCCGTGATTGCCGTGGAGGGCGACGGCGCGGTCGCCGAATATGTCGGCGGCTATGCCGATTACGCCCGCCAGCGCCCGGCGATGGCGCCGGCGGCGGAGAAGTCTAGGCCGAGGGCGGAGACGCCGACTCGGCCGAAGGTGCAGACCAAGCTGAGCTACAAGGACCAGCGGGAGCTGGACCTGCTGCCCGGACGGATCGAGGGGCTGACGTCGGAGATCGCGGCGCTGGAGAATGCGCTGGCCGATCCCGCCCTCTATGGCCGCGACCCTAAGGCGTTCGACATGAAGACGAAACGGCTGGAGGCCGCGCAGGCCGAGATCGGCCGGGCCGAGGAGCGCTGGCTGGAACTGGCCGCGCTGAGCGAGGAGCTTTCCCAGCCATGACCCCCACCCACGCCCTTGGGGCCATCCTGGTGATGGTCCTGTGGGGGCTGAACTTCCCCGTCGCCAAGATCGGGCTGGAGCAGTTTCCGCCGCTGGCCATGATGGCGCTGCGCTTCACCGTCGTGGCGGCCCTTGTGGTGCCGTTCGTAAAGATGCCGAAGGGCAGGATCAGGGAAATCGCGCTTCTGTCCTTCACGCTGGGCTTCCTGCATTTCTCCCTTATGTTCAACGGCCTGCAATATGTCGACGCGGCCGTGGCGGCGGTGACCATCCAGATCCAGGTGCCGTTCGCGGCGGTGCTGGGCATGGTGCTGTTCGGCGACACGCTGGGCTGGCGGCGCTGGCTGGGCATGGGCGTGGCCATCGCAGGGGTTGCCATCCTGGCGGGGGAGCCGCGCGCCGGGTCGCCCTGGTGGGCGGTCGGGCTGATCGTGATGGCGGCCATGGTCTGGGCCTGCGCCAACATCCAGATGAAGAAGCTTTCCGACGTCAACGGGCTGGCGGTCAATGGCTGGATGGGCCTGTTCGCCGCCCCGCAGCTGGCGCTGGGGTCGCTGATCCTGGAAGACGGCCAGATCGAGGCTATCAGGACCGCCGATCTGGTGGCCTGGGGGTCGATCGCCTATCAGGCGGTGCTGGTGGTCATCTTCTGCTACGGCGTCTGGTACTGGCTGCTGAATCGCTATCCGCTGAGCCAGGCCATGCCCTACACGCTGCTGGTGCCGGTGTTCGGCGTCATGTCCGGCGTCGCCCTGCTGGGCGAGCCCGTATCCCTGCAGCTTGTCATCGGGGCGGCGGCGACCATCGTCGGCGTCGCCATCATCCTGATCCGCCGGCCGGCGACCATCGACACCAAGATACCGACGAGTTGAGCCCCGACCATTCGAGGACCGCCATGATCCGCCATATCGTCTTTTTCCGCGCCCGCCGCCGCGAGGATGTCGGGGAGATCCTGGTGGGGCTGTCCCTCCTGAAACAGAACCCTCACGCCCAGCGGCTTGAGGTGGCGCTGAACGGCCGGATGGACCAGTTAGGCAATGAGGTGGATGTGGTGGTCTATGGCGAATTCGCCGACCGGGACGCGCTTGCCGCCTACAAGACGCACCCGATCTATATGGAATCGATCGAGCGCGTCCGCCCGTTGCGCGATTTGCGCTATGCCGCCGATTTCGAAATGGTCGAAGGCTACAGCGTCCGACTCTAATCGAGACTGGAGAAAAATCAGGGGGTCAAGTCACAATAAGCCGGCTTCTTCGATCAGCTGTGCATGATCATTCAGCCAAGGGGAGTTATCTGGTTGCCACAAAGGGTTGGACTGAAGAAAAACAGGCGTCTGTAGTCCATTAGCGGCTCTGGCATCGCGGTAACGCTCCCACGGATTGAGCTCCAACCCGATAATATCATTGGGGTGTTCTGATTCCAGAATTACACAGCCGACCGCATAGCGGTCCATGATCGCTATGGCACACTCCAAACGACCGTGGGGACCGTCCTGCTGAAAATTGCGGAGACCCAGCCAACGCGAGCATACCAATTCGACAAACCGCTTGCGTGGAAAAACGTGCTCATGGACTAGCCGCTCTTCAGGTTCCCGCCGTTTTTGGGAAAGATTACCGGCAAATTGTTTCGCCGCGCGCAAAGCTTCATCTGATGGGAGTTCCGGATCAGCCGAAGCAAGAATCTCTACTTGTTCAGCAGCATTCTGGAAAAATCGATACGCATTCTGACTCCAGAACGGGCACCCAATGTATTTTCCGGTTAACTCATACCAACGGCATTATAGATTGACCGTGGCCCATTTTCGCGCGGTGATGGAAGCGACGGCGGTCTTGTCGTTTGCGAAGAAGTTCCAGGCCTGACAGCATTTATCGAGGATGTCGGGGTAGCCGTCGAAGACGGTGATGGCGAGCTTGTTCTTGCGCAGATACTCCCAGACGTTCTCGACCGGATTGAGTTCGGGCGCATAGGGCGGCAGGTGCAGCAGGGTGAGGTTGTCGGGTATGCGGAGGTCATCGGCGATGTGCCAGCCGGCGCCGTCGAGGACGAGGATGGCGTGGGCTCCCGGTTCGACCTGGCTGCCGATTTCGGCCAGATGCAGGGACAGCGCCTCGGCGTTGGCCTTGGGCAGGACGAGCGCGGCGATGGCGGCGCGCGCCGGGCAGACGGCGCCAAAGATGTAGGCCCATTTGTAACGCCGGTCGCGGGGGCCGCGCGGTCGGCTTCCGCGTTTGGCCCAGACCTTCGTCAGCGTCCCCTGCTGGCCGACGCGGGCTTCGTCCTGGAACCAGATTTCGATCGGTTTGCCGCGTGCCGCGGGCGGGATTGCCGCGGCTACCCGATCGACGAAGTTTTTTTGAAAGCCTCCTGGGCGGCTTCGTCGGCCTTCGGATGACGCGGCCGCACCGACAGGCGCACGAAGCCGAGTTCGGCCAGTTGCGCGCCCACCGTGCGCTCCTGCATGACGACCCCGAACATCTCCTCGATCCGTCGCTTCAGGTCCTTGCGCCGCCACCGCACCACGCCGTCCCGCTCGGGATCGGGACCTCGTTCCACCAGCGCCGCGAGCTCGGCCTTCTGCGCCGGCGTCAGCCAGGGCCGGCGACCGGGCGGCTTGCGGTTGGAAAGGCCGCTCAGCCCTTCGGCATTGTAGCGATGCACCCAGTCCCGCAGCGTCTGCCGGTCCATGCCGCAACTCTCCGCCGCCGCCTTGCGCTCAACACCCTCCACAACAAGTGCGATTGCCAGCATCCGCCGCGCCGCCCGCGCATCGCTCGTCCGGGCCGCCGCGGCGCGCAATTGGCCCACCGACAGATCTTTCCGGGTGACTGCTATTCCCGCCATCGAAACCTCCTTCGGTCGTCGATGACAGTGAGTCAGACTCCGCGGCTTTTGGGAATCCCCCGAGAGTCACAAATCAATGCCGTTGGTATCAGATCTCTTCCAGCTCAATTCATCAATATACTTCACACGCCCCTTATTTCCGTTGATGCTTCCATAATACAATTCGTGTTCATTATCGAACAGGCGATCATTGAATTCATCTCCGAATTGCATGGATTTGATCAAGCGCTCTGCGATTCCTCTGCGAAGAGAATTCTGCTGTTCTAGCCCACAAGTGTGGAAAAATGGGTCAAATGGCACGTTACGGTTCTCGTGCAGATGTGATTATAACTCAGGAAAGAAACGGACAGTTTCACGGCGCAGTACTAGTTAGTGCTGCTCATCATTCCAAACGTTCAATCAGAGACAAATCGACTTGGTAGCATAGAGGAGATCGCCCATAAGTTGCACGATATCACCTAAACAAGCGCCTATGCCACTTCTATTTTTGGGCGCGCGGTCGCCGAATATAAAAGCAAGGGGCGGAGTGCGGAGGTCCCGCGATGGGCGGAGGATCGTCCCGGAGAGAAGAGAGGGCCGAACGCCTCCTCGCCGAACCGAAAGGACGCTACCATGTCTTCGATGATGACGGTCGCCAACGATCCCTCTCCCCTTCGCCTCGCCGGCGACGAAGACAAGTGGCAGGCGCTGCTGCGCCGCGACCCGGCCGCCGACGGGCTGTTCTACTTCTCCGTCAGGACCACGGGTGTCTATTGCCGGCCGTCCTGCGCAGCCCGCCAGCCGAAGCGGGAGAACGTCGCCTTCCACGACACCCCCGCCGACGCCGAGAAAGCAGGTTTCCGGCCCTGCAAGAGGTGCCGACCCAACGAGGCGCCGCGCGCGGAGCGGCAAGCCGACGCCGTCGCCCGCGCCTGCCGGATGATCGAGGAGGCGGAGGACGCCCCCGCGCTCGACGCGCTGGCGTCGGCCGTGGGCATGAGCCGCTTCCACTTCCATCGCGTGTTCAAGGCAGTCACCGGCGTCACGCCCAAGGCCTATGCCGCGGCCCATCGCGCCCGGAAGGTGCGGGAGGAGCTGACGCGCAGCCCGACCGTGACCGACGCGATCTACGGCGCGGGCTTCAATTCCAGCGGCCGGTTCTACGCGACCGCCGGCAAGGTTCTGGGCATGGCCCCGACGGAGTTCCGCGCCGGCGGGACAGGGGCGGCGATCCGCTTCGCGGTCGGCGAATGCTCGCTGGGATCGATCCTGGTGGCGGCCAGCGGAAAGGGCGTCTGCGCCATCCTGCTGGGCGACGATCCCGACGCGCTGGTCCGCGATCTTCAGGACCGCTTCCCCAAGGCGGCCCTGACCGGCGGCGATGCCGGGTTCGAGGATTGGGTCGCCCGCGTGGTCGGCTTCGTTGAAGCCCCGCGTCTGGGGCTGGATCTGCCGCTGGATGTCAGGGGCACCGCCTTCCAGCAGCGCGTCTGGCAGGCGCTGTCGGAGATCCCGCCCGGATCGACCGCCAGCTACAGCGAGATCGCGGAAAGGATCGGTTCGCCCAAGGCAGTCCGCGCGGTCGCGCAGGCCTGCTCCGCCAACGCGCTGGCGGTCGCCATCCCGTGTCATCGGGTGGTGCGGACCGATGGCGGGCTTTCCGGCTATCGCTGGGGCGTCGAGCGGAAGCGCGCCCTGCTGAATCGCGAGGCCGGAGAAGCGGCATGAGCGTCGCGGAGAAGATCGCGGCGGTCGATTGGCAAGGAATCGGCGCGGCCCTGGACGAGCAGGGCTGCGCCATTCTGCCGAACGTCCTTTCCGCCGGGGAATGCGCGGCGCTGGCCGGACGCTATGAGGATGACGGCCTCTTCCGCAGCCGCATCGTCATGGCGCGGCACGGCTTCGGGAGGGGCGAATACAAATATTTCGCCTATCCGCTGCCGGAGCCGGTCGCGGCGTTGCGGGCGGCGCTCTACCCGCCGCTGGCGGCTGTCGCCAATCGCTGGAACGCGGCGATGGGGATCGATATCCGCTATCCGCCCGACCATGCGGCCTTCCTCGCCCGCTGCCACGAGGCGGGGCAGACCAGGCCGACGCCGCTTCTGCTGCGCTATGGCGAGGGCGACTATAATTGCCTTCACCAGGATCTTTACGGGGAGCATGTCTTCCCGCTGCAGGTCGCGTTCCTGCTGTCGGAGCCGGGACGGGACTTCACCGGCGGCGAATTCGTGCTGACCGAGCAGCGGCCGCGGATGCAGTCCCGCGCGGAGGTGGCACCGTTGACCCGAGGCGACGGGGTGATCTTTCCGGTCCATCATCGGCCGATCCACGGTTCGCGCGGCTTCTACCGCGTCAATCTGCGCCATGGGGTGAGCCGGGTACGCTCCGGCAACAGGTCGACGCTGGGCGTCATCTTCCACGACGCGAAGTAGGAACGGCGGCCAGCCCGGAACTTAATCGCGCTTCTCCAATTGGCCGGTGTGAGCGGAACTATCGCGAGGTCCGCAGCCTCGTCTCCGCGCATGCCGAAGACCAGCCTGGGAGAGGAACGATGGCGCCCGAACGAGAAACCACCACGACCGCGCGATATTTCGACCAGCAGGCGCCGCGGCGTGCCGGCGGGGAGACGCATCAGGCTGCTGAAGGCGAAACGCCGGTTCTCACCACCCAGCAGGGCGCGCCGGTTTCCGACGACCAGAACTCGCTGAAGGCCGGTCTGCGGGGGCCGACATTGCTGGAGGACCAGCATTTTCGGGAGAAGATATTCCATTTCGACCATGAACGGATTCCCGAGCGCGTCGTCCATGCTCGCGGCTTCGGCGCACACGGCTTCTTCGAAACCTACAAATCCCTGTCCGACATCACGAGCGCCGACATCTTTCAGCGTCCGGGGGAAAAGTCCGAGGCGTTCGTCCGCTTCTCCACCGTCGCCGGCAACAAGGGATCGTCCGACCTGGCGCGCGACGTGCGGGGCTTCGCCGTCAAGCTCTACACAAAGGAAGGGAACTGGGACATCGTCGGGAACAACATGCCCGTCT
The DNA here is from genome assembly GCF_039839375.1 of Inquilinus sp. CAU 1745. Classification (NCBI taxonomy): domain Bacteria; kingdom Pseudomonadati; phylum Pseudomonadota; class Alphaproteobacteria; order Rhodospirillales; family Rhodospirillaceae; genus Inquilinus; species Inquilinus sp. CAU 1745. Next base: position 142,619 of record NZ_JBDOQU010000009.1, on the reverse strand, counting down.
TCTTCATCCAGGACGCCATCAAGTTCCCTGATCTGATCCACGCCGCCAAGCAGGAGCCTGATCGAGGCTTCCCGCAAGCCCAGACGGCGCACGACAATTTCTGGGATTTCATGTCGCTGATGCCGGAAGCCATGCATATGGCGATGTGGATCATGTCCGACCGGGCGATCCCGCGATCCTTCCGTTTCATGGAAGGGTTCGGCGTCCATACCTTCAGGATGATCAATGCGGAGGGCAGGTCGACCTTCGTGAAGTTCCACTGGAAACCCAAGCAGGGCCTGCAATCGGTGGTCTGGAACGAAGCGCTGAAGCTGAACGGCGCGGACCCCGACTTCCATCGGCGGGATCTGTGGGACGCGATCCGGGCGGGCGATTATCCGGAATGGGAACTCGGCCTCCAGCTATTCGACGAGGCGTTCGCGGACAGCTTCGGCTTCGACATTCTGGACGCCACCAAGATCATTCCGGAGGAGGAGGTCCCGATCCGGATCGTCGGCCGGCTGGTGCTGGACCGCTGCGTCGACAATTTCTTCGCCGAGACGGAGCAGGTCGCCTTCCATACCGGGAATGTCGTGCCCGGCATCGACTTCACCAACGATCCGCTTCTCCAGGGGCGCAACTTCTCTTACCTCGACACGCAGTTGAAGCGGCTGGGCGGACCGAACTTTACCCACCTGCCGGTCAACGCGCCGCGCTGCCCCTTCCACCATTTCCAGCAGGACGGCCACATGGCCTTCCACAACCCGCCGGGCCGCGCCAACTACGAACCGAACTCCTGGAGCGAGGCGGGCGGTCCTCGGGAAACGCCAGAGCAGGGGTTCCAGTCCTATCCGGAGGAGATGGAGGGAACGAAGCGGCGCGCGCGGCCGGACAGCTTCGCCGACCATTACAGCCAGGGCCGCCAGTTCTATATCTCCCAGACCCCGATCGAGCGCCGCCACATCGCCGATGCCTTCACCTTCGAGCTGTCGAAGGTGGAGAGACCGGAGATCCGTGCGCGCATCGTGTCCCACCTGCTGAACATCCATGAGGAGCTGGCGGAGAGGGTCTCCCAGGGCCTGCGTCTGGAGGAGATGCCGAAGCCGGCCGAGGCGGCCAAGCCGACCAGGACCGACCTGAAGGAATCGCCGAAGCTGTCGATCGCCCTGAACGGGCCCGACAGCTTCAAGGGCCGGAAGATCGGGATCCTCGCCACGGACGGCGTCGATATCGGGCTGGTGGACGGGCTGCAGGAAGCGGCCAAGGCGGAGGGCGCGCTGGTCGAGATCGTCGCGCCCATGATCGGCGGCGTGAAGGCAAGCGACGGTGCCTGGATCGAGGCCGGACAGAAGATCGATGGCGGTCCTTCCGTCCTCTATGACGCGGTGGCGATCCTGCCTTCGGCCGAAGAGGCGGAGGCGCTGGCGAGGCAGCCGGCGGCGCGGGATTTCGTGGCCGACGCCTTCGCTCACTGCAAGTTCATCGCCTATTCGGCCCACGCCATGCCGCTGTTCGAGAAGGCGGGAATCGCGGCCGAGCTCGATTCCGGTTGTGTTGAGCTGGACAGGGGCGACGCCGCGCGCGGGTTCATCGAGATGTGCCGCGACCTGCGGCTGTGGGAACGGGAGGCGCGGATCAGGGGCGCGGCCTGATCCAGCCATTACCGGCTAAACCTCCAGATCGGTCTTCAGCCGGTCGAGGATGGTGACCGCGTGGGCGGCGTAGCCGCTGATCCAGCGATCGTGGATGCGCTTGATCGGCAGGGCGTTCAAATGATTCCACCGCTCCCGCCCCCGCCGCTCCGCGATCACCAGATCGGCCTCCTCCAGCACCTTCAGATGCAGCATGATCGTGCAGCGATCCATGTCCCCGAACAGGTCGCAGAGCGCACCTGTGGTCTGCGGGCCGTCCTTCAGCGCGTCCAGCAATTCCCGCCGGCGATGATGGGCCAGGGCCTTGAAGATGCGGTCGTTTTCAGTGTCGCTTGACATGTTATGTTTTTATAACTTATTGTCCGAGGACGCAAGCGAAAGGAGGACGCCATGTCCCTGGGTTTCAGGATTTCGGGCCGGATCGACAAGCCGGCGGCCGAGGTGTTCGACGCCGTGGTCAACCCGAAGAAATTGAGCGGGTACTTCACCACCATCGGCGGCGCTAGCGGGCCTCTGGTCGCCGGGGAGAAGGTGATCTGGTGGGGCGAGATTCCGGTGGAGATCGAGGAGGTGACGCCCGACCGGCGGATCGTCCTGCGCTGGGACGCGGAGGCTCCGGCGGACGGGAAGCCGTCCTACAAGACGCGGATCGAGATGACGTTCGATCCGCTGGAGGAAGGCGGCACACTGGTCGCGATCGTCGAGGAAGGCTGGCGCGAAGGCGAGTCGGGCCTGCGCAAATCCTACCTCAACTGCGAAGGCTGGACGCAGATGCTGTGCTGCATGAAGGCCTATCTGGAGCACGGCATCAATCTGCGCGACGGCTACTACCGCAGCGAGATGCGCGGCGAACCGGCGCGGGAAGCGCAGGTCTAGCGACGGCCGTGGCGCTCACCCCGTTCCCTCCTGGTGAGCCTGTCGAACCATGTGTGCCCACACCTTTCGACAGGCTCAAGGTGAGGAGGTGGGAGAGGTCTCGCCCGCCAGCCCGATCCCTATCGCTCCGCCAGCGCCAGCTTCGCGCCGAGCGCTACGAAGGCGGCGGCGAAGGTGCGGCGCATCCAGGACAGCACGCGGGGGCGGGAGATGATATGCGCCCGGACTGACGCGGCGCAGACCCCGTAGCCAACGAAGACGATGAAGGTGAGCGCCATGAACACACCGCTCAGCTCCGCCATTCGCATGAAGGCGTCGGGTTCTCCGGCGCTGACGAATTGCGGCAGGAACGCGAAGAAGAAGATCGAGAGCTTGGGGTTGAGGATGTTGACTAGGACGCCGGAGACGATCATCCGCCAGGCCGAGCGCGGGGCCGTGTCAGCCTCAACCTTCAGCGTCCCCTGCTCCCTCAGCGTGTTCCACGCCATGTAGAGCAGGTAGAGGACGCCGAGAATCTTCAGCGCCTGGAAGGCCAGCGCGCTGGTGTGGAGGATGGCGGCCAAGCCGGTGATTGCCGCCGCCATGTGCGGCACGATGCCGAGCGTGCAGCCGAAGGCGGCCACGACGCTGGCCCGCGCGCCGCGCGACAGGCCGGCCGCCAGCGTATAGAGGACGCCCGTGCCGGGCGCCGCCACGACAATGAGCGAGGTCAGCAGGAACTCGATACTCAAGGCGAACGCCCTCCCCTACGCTATTCGGTAAGCCGGAGCCGAAAGCTCAGGTCCCGGCGGTCTCAAGATTTTCCGGCGTCGCGGCCTCCATGTCCATCCACATCACTTCCCAGATATGGCCGTCGGGGTCCTCGAAGCTGCGACCGTACATGAAGCCGTAATCCTGCTTCGGGCACGGATCGACTGTCCCGCCGGCGGCCCCGGCCCGGCCGACCATGTCGTCCACGCCTTCCCGGCTGTCAGCGGAGAGGCAGATCAGCACCTCGCTGGTCTCCCGCGCATCGGCGATCTTCTTGGGCGTGAACTGGCGAAACTTCTCATGGGTCAGCAGCATCGCGTGGATGGTCTCCGAGAAGACCATGCAGGACGCCGTGCCGTCACAGAACTGTTCGTTCTTCTCAGCACCCACCGCCTGATAGAAAGCGGTCGATCGCTCCAAATTCGCGACGGGCAGGTTCACGAAAATCATCTTGGGCATGGGTGACTCCTTCGGTTGGTTCGGCCATAGGACGAACGGCGGAGCGGGGTGCCGACAATGGGGTGGGGAAATTTCTCGGTCTGCGAAATGCTGAGCTGTTCGACGCAACATCGTCAAATCGTCACGCCGCCTTGCCCGCCAGCACGTCCGCGACCATTCGCGGATGTTTCTCGATCACCAGCAAAAGACTTCGAGCGGGGCCTTCCGGGCAGCGTCGGCCCTGCTCCCAATCGCGAATGGCGGCAATCGTGAAACCGAAACGCTCAGCGAATTCCTTTTGGGTCATGTCCAGACGGAGCCGAATCGCCCTCACATCGATGATTTCCGGTGGATGCACGATTTGCCATCCATCCGGCGACCAGTCCGACATATCGGGTGCGGCATCCGGATTGTCAGCGATCTGCCTGGCGATATCCCGATCCGTCAATGCGTCCTGTGCCGTCCAGTCAACGAGTCTGTGACGTGGTTTGGAAGACATCGACTTCTCTCCTGTTAGCCTTCCGCAACGAGATAATCCATCGAACGCCGTCACGCCATGTATAGACGCAGACATGGATACGGCCGTTGATCGGACCCATCGCTATCCGGCGTTCCTCACCATAATCGAAACGATCATCTATCCGTTCGACATGGCGTTCCGAGAAAAGCTCCTCGGCATCCGCAAGGCCGATGCCGTGCTTCTCATGGTTCAGGGCGTCCTTCTTCGAACCGAATGCGATCACAGGCGACACTACGGCAATGCCGCACTTAAATCAATTCCGACAGGGTTAGTTCCTCAATCCATCGCCTTGACGATTTCCTCGCAGACCTTCTTGGCGTCGCCGAGCAGCATCATGGTGTTGTCGCGGAAAAACAGTTCGTTCTCCACGCCGGCATAGCCGGAGCCGAGCGAGCGTTTGACGAAGAGGACGGTCTTGGCCTTCTCCACATCCAGGATCGGCATGCCGTAGATCGGGGAGGAGGCGTCGGTCTTGGCGGCGGGGTTGGTCACGTCGTTGGCGCCGATGACGAAGGCGACGTCGGCCTGGGCGAAGTCGCGGTTGATGTCCTCCAGTTCGAACACCTCGTCATAGGGCACGTTGGCTTCGGCCAGCAGCACGTTCATGTGCCCGGGCATCCGGCCGGCGACGGGATGGATGGCGTATTTCACGTCCACCCCTTCCTTCTTCAGCATGTCCGCCATCTCACGCAGCGCATGCTGGGCCTGGGCAACGGCCATGCCGTAGCCGGGCACGATGATGACCGAGCGGGCATTCTTCATGATGAAGGACGCGTCGTCGGCCGAGCCGCGCTTGACCGCCCTGTCTTCGCCCCCGGCAACGGCGGCCGAGGCCGTCTCCCCGCCGAAACCGCCGAGGATGACGTTGAAGATCGACCGGTTCATCCCCTTGCACATGATGTAGCTGAGGATGGCGCCCGACGCGCCGACCAGCGCGCCGGTGATGATGAGCAGGTTGTTCTGGAGCGTGAAGCCGATGCCCGCCGCCGCCCAGCCGGAATAGGAATTCAGCATCGAGACGACGACCGGCATGTCCGCGCCGCCGATCGGCAGGATCAGGAGGAAGCCCAGCGCCAGCGCGACCAGCACGATCAACCAGAAGGCCACGGGGCTCTGGCCGGCGCACAACCAGACGACCAGCGCGACCGTCAGGATTCCGAGCGCCAGGTTGAGGATGTGCTGGCCGGGGAAGACCAGCGGCTTGCCGGAGACGAGGCCTTGGAGCTTCGCGAAGGCGACGACGGAGCCGGTGAAGGTGACCGCGCCGATGGCGGTGCCGATCGCCATTTCGATCAGGCTGCCGACCGCGATCGCGCCGGGGCTGCCGATGCCGTAGGCCTCGGGATTGGTGAAGCTGCCGGCGGCCACGAACACGGCGGCGAGGCCGACCAGGCTGTGGAAGGCGGCGACGAGCTGTGGCAGCGCCGTCATCTTGATGCGCAGCGCCGTCACCGTGCCGATGGCGCCGCCGATCAGGATGGCCGGCGCGATCAGCCAGAAATTGACCACCGTCGGCAGCATCAGCGTCGTCAGGATGGCGATGGCCATGCCGACGATGCCGAAGACGTTGCCCGACCGGCTGGTCTCCGGGCTGGAGAGGCCGCGCAGCGCCATGATGAAGCAGATGGCGGAGACGAGATAGGCGAGAGCGGAGTATGTGGCCATGTCGTTCATCCGCCCCTTACTTCTTTTTCTTCTTGTACATGCTGAGCATGCGATGGGTGACGATGAACCCGCCGAAGATGTTGACGCTGGCCAGGATCACCGCGAGGAAGCCCATCGCCTGACCGAAGCCGAACTGCGCCGGTCCGGCTGCGATCAGCGCGCCGACGATGATGACCGAGGAGACAGCGTTGGTGACGCTCATCAGCGGCGAATGGAGCGCCGGCGTCACCCGCCAGACCACATAGTAGCCAACGAAGCAGGCCAGCACGAAGACCGTCAGGCCGACGACCAGGAAATCATGGCCGGCGGAAGCGGCCTCACTCGTTACCCTGGTCGCCTGGACGGCAAGGTCGGCGACGCGGTCGGCAAGGACCTGCGCTTCGGTCGCGACCTCGGCGGCCGATTGGGCAAGCGTCTCCGGTTCCATGAAAGCCCTCTTTTCGTGGGGTTGGTCTTCAGCCGGCGGCCGCTTCGGCGGCAGCGGGCGCGAAGGAGGGGTGAACGATCCGGCCGTCGCGCGTCAGCGCCGTGCCCTTGATGATCTCATCCTCCCAGTCGATCTTGAGAGCCTTGGCTTCGGAATCGACCAGAGGGGTGAGGAAGTTCAGCAGGTTCTTGGCATAGAGCGCGGAGGCGTCGACCGCAACGCGGGACGGCACGTTCAGATGGCCGACGATCTTGACGCCGTTGGCCGTGGTCACGACCTCCCCCGGCTTCGAAAGCGGGCAGTTGCCGCCTCGTTCGACGGCAAGGTCGACGATCACCGATCCCGGCTTCATCGTCGCGACCATCTCCTCCGTCACCAGCACGGGCGCCGGGCGGCCGGGAATGAGGGCCGTGGTGATGACGATGTCCTGCTTCCTGATCGTCTCCGCGATCAGTTCCGCCTGCTTCTTCCGATAATCCTCGGACATCTCCTTGGCGTAGCCGCCCGCAGTCTCCGCCTGACGGAACTCCTCATCCTCGACCGCGACGAAGGTCCCGCCCAGGCTCTCCACCTGCTCCTTGGTGGCGGGCCGAACATCGGTGGCGCTGACCACTGCGCCCAGCCGGCGAGCCGTGGCGATCGCCTGGAGGCCCGCGACGCCGACGCCCATGATTAGCGCCCTGGCCGGCGGCACGGTGCCGGCGGCGGTCATCATCATTGGGAAGGCGCGGCCGAATTCCGCCGCGGCGTCCAGCACGGCGCGATAGCCGGCCAGGTTCGACTGGCTGGACAGCACGTCCATCGACTGGGCCCGCGTGATCCGGGGCATAAGTTCCATCGCGAAGGCGTCTATCCCGGCGGCGGCGTAGGCGTCGAGGCTGTCCCGGGAATCGTACGGGGCGAGCATGGCGATCAGCATCGCGCCCTTCTTCATGAGCGCGACTTCATCGATCTTGCCTTCGCCCGCCGCCAGCGGGCGCTGGACCTTCAGCACCACGTCGGCATCGGACAGCGCGGCCTTGGCGTCCTTGGCGATCGTCGCGCCGGCGGCCTTGAAGGCGTCGTCAGTAATCGCAGCCGATAGCCCGGCGCCCGATTCGACGGCGACGTCGAAGCCCAGCGCGACCAGCTTCTTCACGGTATCGGGCGACGCGGCGACCCTGGCTTCGTTGGGGCGGCGTTCCCTGGCGACGGCAAGTTTCATGCGGACGACCGTTCCTCGACGATTTTTTCGGCGCTTGCCCATTCGGCGCACGAAACATGCCGCAAAGGCCGGGCGCTGGGCAAGGGCGGAAGGTCGGACGCCGCCGGTTACTTAGATCAATCGATCACATCATCCGGTCGGGGCGGCGCTCCGTTCGGACGAGCCATGAACCGATCGAACGCCGCGAAATCGGCTCGTGCGATGCGCTCGGCCAGATAGTCCGACGTACGCATAGCCGAGAGTTTCTCAGCGACCGCCGTCACGATGAACTGATTGAGGCTGGTTCCATCAGCCTGAGCCGTCTTCTCCGCGGCCGTCTTAAGCGATTGTGGCAGTCGCAGTGGGTAGTTACTGCTGGCGCCCATCAAACCCTCCTTAGAATCATGGCAGGCGGCAAGGTCTCGATCCCAAATTCATCAGACGTTGCGCCATAATCGCGAGCATTGAAGGTAACAATCCCATCAGCCCGTCCGTTGACAGCCGCTTCCAGAATCATTTCGTCATCGGCGTCGCGGAGTTGTGGTCGCCACAGAAAATGCGTCTCCACCGGTTCGACGAGGGCCGCAACGATGTTCAGAAAATTCTCCACCTCATCCCGTGTTGCGCCGGACCCGGAGACATGCTCATGCCGCGTCGTCACGGCTTCGTACTCTACGAAAAGTGGCACCGACGCCAGCATGATGGCGCGTCCGGACCGGATTCGCCGAAGCAGTTCCGCCGACGCACCTGATGGGCTTCTCATGCCTGCCACAATGACATCTGTATCGAGGGCGAGTCGGCAAATCATTACCAACTTTATATCATATCGCCGGTGACGTTATCAATCGCGCGAACGAACAGGAATCCTCACGCCGCTTCGGCGGCGGGGACGTCGTGTTTGGCGAGCATTTTGGATTGCCGGGCGGTCAGCTTCTTCTCGCTGAAGCCTTCGATCAGTTCGTTGAACAGGCGGTACCAGTTGATCTCCGCCTTCAAATGGATGAAGACGGAGCCGAGGCCGAGCGCCGCGCGGTCCATGAAGACGAATTCGCGGGGCACCTCCACGCCGCCGACGCGGCGGAGTTCGGCATGGACCTTCTCCGCCGTCTCCCGGCCGTAGACGCCGTTATTCGTCTCCCCCATCGTGCGGACGCGGTCGTCCATCACGGGCGCGTAGAGGAAGCGCGCCCAGATGGTCAGGACGTCCACCACCTCCCGCGTGATGTTGGTGAAGCCCCAATTGCGGAAGGCCTGGACCGCGCGCTCCTCATCATCCTCCAGCAGCGCGTGGTAGAGGTCGATCACCCCGGCGACGAAGCGCGGCGGGAAGACGCGGACGCAGCCGAAATCCAGAAGGTTGATCGACTTGTCCGGGCGGACCGAATAGTTGCCCAGATGCGGGTCGCCATGGATCACGCCGTAATAATAAAGCGGCACGTACCAGGCGCGGAACATGTTCAGCGCCAGAGCGTCGCGGGCGTCGGGATGGTCGGCGACGAATTTCAGGATCGGCTGGCCTTCCAGCCAGGTCGAGGTCAGCAGGCGGCCGGTGGACAGTTCGGGCACCACCTCCGGCACATGGACCGTCGCCTCGTCCTTCAGGATATCGGCGTAAAGGGCGCAGTGCTTCGCCTCCAGCCGGTAGTCCAACTCCTCATGCAGGCGGGCCGCCAGTTCGACCTGGATCTGCTTGGTCGAGACGGCCTTATCGTAGCGTTCGTAGATGCCGATCAGCAGCTTCAACTGGCGCAGATCGGCCTCCACGGCCGACTGCATGTCGGGATACTGAAGCTTGCAGGCCAGCAGGCGGCCGTCATGATGGTAGGCCTTGTGAACCTGGCCCAGCGAGGCGGCGGCCGCGGCCTCCTTCTCGAAGCTCTTGAACTTCGAAGACCAGTTGGGACCCAATTCCGACGTCATGCGCCGCTTGACGAAGGGCCAGCCCATGGGCGGCGCGTTCGCCTGGAGCTGCTGAAGCTCGCTGACATATTCCTTCGGCAATGCCTCCGGAATGGTCGCCAGCATCTGGGCGACCTTGACCAATGGCCCGCGAAGGCCGCCCAGCGCCTCCTTGAGGTCGTTGGCGTGCTTCCCGCGCTCCAGCTTCATCCCCAGATAACGCTCGCCCGCCAGACGGGCGGCGAGCCCGCCCATCGAGGTCGAGACCCGGGCATAGCGGCTGAGCCGGCCCGAGAATGTATTTTCTTCCGATCCGTCGGCCATGGCTCTTAGGATGGTGAGGGCGATCCGAAACGACCAGTGGTCGGCGCATTTATCGTACAGTCGAAACCCGCGCGCCAACCGCGAAACGCGGCCTTGCCACAAAGTCGGCGGCGCGGCAAGCGACGAGGTTCGGCCGGGCGATCCAACTCGATCGGTCGAGATTGACTTGAGCCGGTCGAGCGCCTATAAGCCGCGCTCGATTTTTTCCTGCCAAGACCGGTTTTCAAGGGAGAAGCGTTCCGTGAAACGCACCTATCAACCCAGCAAGCTCGTCCGCGCCCGGCGGCACGGCTTCCGCTCTCGCATGGCGACCGTCGGCGGCCGCCGTATCATCGCCAACCGCCGCTCCAAGGGCCGCAAGCGCCTGTCGGCCTGACAGGCCGCGCCCGCGCGATGCCGCGGCGCGGCCCGAAGACGCTCGCCGGCGCGCCGTCGATCGGACGGCTGACCCGCAGGGCGGAGTTCCTGGCCGTCGCCGGCACGCGCCGCAAGGCCGTCATGCCGGGGCTGATCCTTCAGGTCCGCAGGCATGACGGGCAGCAGCAACCGCGAGAGGACGAACCCGCCGTGCGTGTCGGTTTCACCGCCAGCCGCAAGGTCGGAAACGCCGTGATCCGGAACCGGGCGCGGCGTCGCTTGCGTTCGGCCGCGGCAGAGATCCTTTCCGCCCACGCCGCGCCCGGCCATGATTTCGTGGTCATCGCGCGGGGCGCGACGCCGGCGCGGCCATACGCCGCGCTGAAGGACGATCTGACTGGCGCGCTGCGCCGGCTGAAAATCTGGCGCGACCCGACGGAAACAATGCCATGAGCCCGCTGGCCTATTTGTTCAAGGGGCTGGTGCTGGGCTACCGCTACACCCTGTCCTCCTTCATGGGGCATGGCTGCCGGTTCCGTCCCACCTGTTCGGAATACGCGATCGACGCTATAACGGCGCACGGCGCGGTCCGGGGAGGTTTGATGGCCGTCCGGCGCATCGCCCGTTGTCGCCCCGGCGGCGGCGAGGGATTCGACCCCGTATCAGACATCGCCGCTCCGGGAGCCGCCGCACGGTGCGCCCACGGGCCGGCGCAACCACATCGGACGCACGTCCCCTAGACCCATTTCAGACAGGGCCCGGCGCGGTTTGGCGTCAGGAGCCGGAGTTTTCCCAATGCCGGATCAGAAGAACCTTTTGTTGGCGATCGTCGCGTCCGTCGCCATCCTGCTTGGCTTCCAGCTTCTGTTCCCGACGCCCACCCCGGCCCCCTCTCCCGCCGCCCAGAACGAAACAGGCGCTTCGGAAAGCGCGCCGCAGGGCGTGGCCGACCCCACCGCCTCGCCCGGCCGCGCGCCCACGCTCGACGGTTCGGGATCGCTGGAGGAACTGCCGCGCGAGGAGGCGCTGGCCCAGACCGACCGCATCCGGATCGACACGCCGCGCCTGCACGGGTCGCTGTCGCTGGTCGGCGGCCGGCTGGACGATCTGACGCTGGCCGATTACCAGGAGACGATCGACCCGGACAGTCCGGAGATCATCCTGCTGTCGCCGCGCAACGCGCCCAGCCCCTACTACGCCGATTTCGGCTGGATCGCGAACAATGCCGACATCGCCGTCCCCGGCCCCGACACGCGCTGGACGGCAAACGGCGACATCCTGACGCCGGAAAACCCGGTCACGCTGACCTGGGACAACGGCCAGGGCCTCTTGTTCGAGCGCACAGTCTCGGTCGACGAGGATTACATGTTCACGGTCACCCAGCGGGTGACGAACGAGACGGGAGCGCCGGTCCAGCTTTCCCCCTATGGCCGTATTCTGCGCTTCGGCACGCCGGAGACTCTGGGCTTCTTCATCCTGCATGAAGGCCCCTACGGCGTCTTCGACGAGACGCTGAAGGAGTACAGCTACGAGGACATCCGGGAGGAGAGCACAGTCGCCATGGAGTCGACGGGCGGCTGGCTGGGCTTCACCGACAAATACTGGCTGGTGGCGCTGGCCCCCAACCAGGACCTGACCTTCGACGCGCAGTTCGCCCATCAGACGGAAGCCGGCGAGAACCGCTACTACGCGACCTATGGCGCCGACACCCGGCCGCTGGAGCCTGGCCAGACGATCGAGGAGACGACCCACCTGTTCGCCGGCGCCAAGGAAGTGCCGGTCATCGACCATTATGAGCAGGAACTCGGGATCACCAACTTCGATCTGGCGATCGATTTCGGCTGGTTCTACTTCCTGACCAAGCCCTTCTTCTACGCGATCAACTGGATCTATGGCGTCGTCGGCAATTTCGGCGTGGCGATCCTGATCTTCACCGTCGTCGTCAAGGCCCTGTTCTTCCCGCTGGCGAACAAGAGCTATAAGTCGATGTCGGCGATGAAGAAGCTGCAGCCGCAGATGACCGCGCTGCGCGAACGCTATGGCGAGGACCGCCAGAAGCTGAACATGGAGATGATGGCGCTCTACAAGCGCGAGAAGGTCAATCCTGCCTCGGGCTGCCTGCCGATCGTCATCCAGATCCCCGTCTTCTTCGCGCTCTACAAGGTGCTGTTCGTCACCATCGAGATGCGGCACGCGCCCTTTTTCGGCTGGATCCAGGATCTGTCGGCGCCGGACCCGACGAACCTCTTTACCCTGTTCGGCCTGATCCCGTGGGACCCGCCATCCTTCATGATGCTGGGCATATGGCCGCTGATCATGGGCGTGACCATGTGGGCGCAGCAGAAGCTGAACCCCGCCCCGGCCGACCCGGTGCAGCAGAAGATCTTCATGTTCCTGCCGGTCGTCTTCACCTTCATGCTGGCTTCCTTCCCGGCCGGGCTGGTGATCTACTGGGCGTGGAACAACACCCTGTCGATCATCCAGCAATGGGTGATCATGAAGCGGATGGGCGTGAAGATCGGCGGCGGACCGGAGACGCCGGACGCGCCCGCGACGCCGCCTTCCGGCGGCAAGAAGAAAGCCGCCAAAGAGCCGGCGGCCGAGGCCAAGGGAGAGGAGTCCGCTCCCGCCCCGGCTTCCGAAGGCGCGGTCGCCAAGGCCGCACCCGCCCCCCGCCGCAAGCGTCAGCAGTCCGGCGGCGGGCAGCGGGCCCGGCGCAAAGGGTGAGCGGCCCTAACGCGGCCGAGGGCCGAAGCCGATGACGAGCGCGCTGGTTGCGCCGCCAACGGCGCAGGAGATCGAGGACGGCCGCCTGCTCTTCGCCCAGGAATGCAATTTCATCTGGGCGACGGCGGCGATCGACCAATTGCCGCCGGCCGACCTGCCGGAAATCGCCTTCGCCGGGCGGTCGAATGTCGGCAAGTCCAGCCTGATCAACGCGCTGACCGGCCGCAACACGCTGGCCCGCACCTCCAACACCCCCGGCCGGACGCAGCAGCTCAACTTCTTCGACCTGGGCGGGCGGGTGCGGCTGGTCGACCTGCCCGGATACGGCTACGCCCAGGTGTCGAAATCGCTTGTCGCAGACTGGACGAAGCTGCTGCGCGCCTATCTGAAGGGCCGGGTCACGCTGCGCCGGGCCTGCGTGCTGATCGACGGGCGACACGGCATCAAGCCCAGCGACCTGGATATCATGAAGCTTCTGGACCAGGCCGCCGTGCCCTATCAGGTGGTGCTGACCAAGGCCGACAAGGTGAAGGCGGGCGAGCTTTTCCGCGTCGCCGGGACGGTCGAAGCGGCCTTGAAGAAGCATCCGGCGGCCTTCCCCGACATCCACGTCACCAGCGCGGAGGCCGGGACCGGCGTCGCGGAGCTTCGTGCCGCGCTGGCGATGCTGGCGACCCCTTCCCCATTGAAGTAGAGTCCGCCGCCATGACCGACGCCAAGGAACAATTCAGGATCGCCAGCCCCGTCCTGGACGAATGGCTGGAGAAGGCGAACACGCTGAGCGAGGCGCTGCCCTTCATGCGGCGTTACAGCGGCGCCACCTTCGTCATCAAGTATGGCGGCCACGCCATGGGCGACAATACGCTGGCGCAGGATTTCGCGCGCGATGTGGTGCTGCTGAAGCAGGTCGGCATCAACCCCGTGGTCGTTCATGGCGGCGGCCCGCAGATCGGCCGGATGCTGGACCGGCTGAAGATACAGTCGGAATTCATCGACGGGTTGCGCAAGACCGATCGGGAGACGGTCGACATCGTCGAGATGGTGCTGTCCGGATCGATCAACAAATCGATCGTGTCGGCGATCCAGGAGGTCGGCGGCAAGGCGATCGGCCTGTCGGGCAAGGACGGCAATCTGATGCAGGCCCGCCGCCTGCGCCGGACCCGGCGCGATCCCGACAGCAACATAGAGAAGATCCTGGATCTGGGCTTCGTCGGGGAACCTCACATCATCAACCCGGAGGTCCTGGAGGCTTTCGAGGACACCGACTTCATTCCCGTGATCGCTCCCATCGGAGTCGGACCGTCAGGCGAGACCTACAACATCAACGCCGACACGGTCGCCGGCGCGATCGCCGCCGCACTGAACGCGACAAGGCTGTTCCTCCTGACCGACGTGCCGGGCGTCCTGGACAAGGCCAAGCAACTTGTCGTCGAGATGACGGCGGAGGAGGCGCGCGCGCTGATCGAGGACGGCACGATCAGCGGCGGCATGATCCCGAAAGTCGAAACCTGTGTGGGCGCGGTCGATACCGGTGTCGACGCCGCCGTCATCCTGGACGGCCGCGTGCCCCACGCTCTGCTGCTGGAGATATTCACCGACGGCGGCGCGGGGACGCTGATCGGCGACAAATAGCGCCACCGGCGCTAACGGCCGGCGAAGAACTCCAACTGCCAGACCATCTCCGCCTCCGTCAGCGGATATGCTGTCCCATCCCGCGCCGGAAGCATGGCGCGGGCGGGCAGATTGCCGATATGGGCCTGGAGCTTGACCCCGAGGCCGACGGGCAGCCCCGCCTTCCAGGCCAGCGAAACGATGCCCTTGGCGCTGCCCGACCCCAGGATGCGCGCAACCAGCGGTCTGGCGAGTCCGCTGCGCCGGGACAGCGCCGCGACCACGAAGGTCCGGTCCCGGTCGAAGATCGCATCCTCCACCTTCTCGTCGGTCGGCGGCGCGTCCAGAATTTCACCGCCCAGCCCGGCCTTGGCGTTCTCCCGAGCGGTTTCCGCCCTTGCGGCGACGAACCGCCGAAGACCGGAATCAAGGTCCGGCCGACGCTTCAGCGCCTCCAGTAGCGGCAGTGCGATGAAGGAGGAGAGCCGCTCCACCGCGCGAGCCGGCAGCGACGGTCGGTCCACGAGCGGCCGATGCCAGCTTTCATGGCGCGGCGCGCGGTCGAGCAGGTGGTCCAGCGTGTCTTCCCTGATCTGCGCGCCGTGATTGGCGAGGAGGATGGCGATGGCGCCGATATCGTCCGTCCGCGCCAGCCGGTCGGCCAGCGCGGCGGACAGCGTCCCCCGGCGGGCGATCGCGGCGCGGGCGCCGGGGGACGGCGGCTCCGCCAGCATCGCGTCAAGATCGGCCTCGGCGAGTTGTCGCGACCGTTCCAGGACCGGCCCGGCGACCCGATCATTCGGATCGGCCGCCAGCCGCCTGACGATTCCGGCGGGCGCATGGTCGAGATCGGCCAGCCGTTCGGAAACCGCGCCCCGGACGGCGACCGAGCGGTCCGCGGCCGCCACCTCCAGCAAATCGACCAGCAGCCGGTCCGGCGGGCCGGGATCAGGTGCGCCGTTGCGCGGCAGGGCATCGGCCGACTTGACCGCGACGCGGCGACGGATGGCGGCTGAGGGATCATCAGCCAGCAGCCTGTCGGCCTGCCGGGGCGTCGCCAGGTTGGCGGCGACAGCCGCCCTCACCCCGCGCGCGGAGTCGGCGGCGAGGAAATAGAGGAATTCCGGCGCGATGTCGGTCCGGCGCGCGGTTTCGGCGCGGATTGCGACGTTCGGGTCGCGGGCCGACCGCTTCGCGTCGCGATAGCCGTCATCCCCGGAGCCGCCGACTTCTTCCGTGAAGGTCACGGGACGCGCCGATCCAGCATCCTCCACACGCCGCGCGCGCCGGACCAGCTTCCCGCGGCGTCCGCCAGCGGGCGCGCCGTGACGCGGCCGGCGAGACGCGAGCCGCGGCAGACCAGGTCCAGCGGCGCGTCTATCAGGCGGCGGCGCGTCTCAAAGGGCGATCGGGCGATGTCGCCCTCAGCCAGAAGGTCGGACGCCGGCCGTCCGACGAGATCGGCCGGATCGCAGCCCGGAAGGCCGTTCCCGGCGAGGAAGGCGAAGCGGCCGCCGGCGTCGGTCTCCCACGCCAGGTCGGCGGCGAGGTCGATCAGGTCGCGCAGCCGCTGGCGCGAATCGACCAGCGCATCGCGAAGCGTCCGCTCCACGGTCACGTCCCGGCCCAGCAGCAGCGCGCTGTCATCTTCACCCGGCACGACGGTCCATTCGATGAGCGCCATCCCGTCGGGCCGGTCGATCACGGAGGTCCGGAAGGGCCCGTGATCGCCGCCGCCGGCCATCAGCCAGTCGCAGAGATCGTCCCACCAGGCCGAATTTGAGGATCGTTCCGCCAGCAGGGCGCGCGCCTCTTCATTGGCGAGGCGGACCGCGCCGTCGAAGCCGATCCGGAAGCAGGGGCCGGGCCAGGCGCGGACCAACGCGGCCTCACCGTCGGCAGCTCCTTCCGGAGGCAACCGCTTGGGCTTGTCAAAGGCGAACAGGCGCATCGGCGATTTGCGGATCCCGCGCAGCGGATAGACAGGGGCTCAACCGTAGGAAGCAGGCCGTTAAGGGGGCCTTAACGGGGGCGCGACGCGCCCATGCCGCCGCACTCCCCAAACGGCTGCTTTTGGGATAGGGTCGCCGCCCATGACGACCATAGCCCCGCTCCACCATGTCGAATCCTGGGTATTCGACCTCGACAACACGCTCTACCCGGCGTCGTGCGACCTGTTTTCCCAGGTCGACCGGCGGATGGGGGAGTTCATCTGCCGCGAACTGGCGCTGGATTCCGTGGCGGCGCGCGCGTTGCAGAAGCAGTATTTCCGGGAGCATGGGACGACGCTGCGCGGGCTGATGACAGTCCATGGCATCGATCCGGCGGCCTTTCTGGACTATGTCCACGACATCGATCTAACGCCCGTCGCCGTCAGCGCCGCGCTGGACGACGCGCTGGGGCGGCTGGAGGGGCGGAAGCTGATCTTCACCAACGGGTCGGTCGCCCATGCCGAACGCATCCTGGAGAAGCTTGGCGTAGCCCGGCATTTCGACGACATGGTCGACATCGTGGCGTCGGACTATGTGCCGAAGCCCGATCCCGCAACCTATGACCGGATGATCGCGCGGTTCGGGATCGCGCCCGGCCGGTCGGCGATGGTCGAGGACATCGCCCGCAACCTCACCCCGGCGCGGGCGCTGGGCATGACGACAGTCTGGCTGCGCGGCGGCGGCGAGGATTGGGCCAGCCCCGACGATGGCGACGACCCGGCGGACCATGTGATCGACGATCTGGAGGGATGGCTGACCGGGGTCGCCGACGCGCGGGAACGGATGGCGATCACCTGAGACCGTCTCCCCGAAGGCGCGGCGAAACCGGCCCTTGCAAGCGGCGGGGCGGGCGGTTATAAACCGCGCCTCCATCGGGCGGCGAGGCCGGGTCGATCAATGACCCCGTGGGCATGCCCAACCGCCCGGACCGCGTTTCCAGACGCGGCAGTCCACTCTTCTTGAAAGGGACCGAAATGCCCAAGATGAAGACCAAGAGCAGCGCGAAGGGTCGTTTCACCCTGACCGCCACCGGAAAGGTGAAGTTCAACAGCGCCTACCGCCGCCACCGCCTTCTGACCAAGTCGAAGGCCGCGAAGGAGCGGAACCAGGGCACCAAGATCATGTGTGACGCCGACGCCCGCAAGGTGAAGCGTTACATGCTGCCGAACGGTTAAAGGGGCTATTGAACCATGGCACGCGTCAAAAGGGGCGTCACCACCCACGCCCGTCATAAGAAGGTCCTGAAGCTCGCCAAGGGCTATCGGGGCCGGTCGAATTCCAGCTTCCGCGTCGCGATCCAGAAGGTCGAGAAGGGCCTTCAGTACGCCTACCGCGATCGCCGGAACAAGAAGCGCAGCTTCCGCGCGCTCTGGATCCAGCGGATCAACGCCGGCGTCCGCGAACACGGGCTGACCTATTCCCAGTTCATGCACGGGATGGGGCTGGCCGGCATCGAGGTCGACCGCAAGGTCCTGTCGGACATCGCAATCCGCGAGCCGGAGACCTTTAAGGCCCTGGTCGAAAAGGCCCAGGCCGCGCTCAAGTAACGCGGGACAGGAGCGGCGCCCTTCCGGTTTCCGGCAGGACGCCCGCCAGTCTCGGGAAAAGTGAGGGGCCAGGCCTTGGCGGCATGGCCCCTTTTTTCATGTCCGAAGGATTTCGGGGAACCGACGATGGACAGTCTGGAAGCGTTGAAGGCCGAACTGAACGGCGCCGTGGCCGAAGCCGGCGATTTGGCCGCGCTGGACGAGGTGCGGGTCTCCGCGCTGGGCAAGAAGGGCCGGATCACCGGCCTGATGAAGACGCTGGGCGGCATGGATTCCGACCAGCGGCGGGAGATGGGACAGGCGCTGAACGTCCTGAAGGATGAGATCGCGGAGGCGATCGAGGCGCGGAAGACCGGCCTCCAGCGGGCCGCACTCTCCGCCCGGCTGGAGGCCGAGCGGGTCGATGTGACGATGCCCGCCCGCCCCTCCCCCTCCGGACGGCTGCACCCGATCAGCCAGACCATCGATGAGCTGACCGCCATCTTCGGCGACATGGGATTCAGGGTCGCCGAGGGGCCGGACATCGAGGACGACTTCCACAATTTCACGGCGCTGAACTTCCCGCCCGGCCATCCGGCGCGGGACATGCACGACAGCTTCTACCTGCCCGATCGCGCGGACGGGTCGAAGACGGTTCTGCGCACCCACACCAGCCCGGTGCAGGTCCGCACCATGCTGACGGAGAAGCCGCCGATCCGGATCATCGCGCCCGGCCGGACCTACCGGTCGGACTACGACATGACCCATACGCCGGTCTTCCATCAGGTGGAGGGGCTGGTGATCGACGAGGCGACCCATATGGGCCACCTGAAGGGCTGCCTGATCGAGTTCTGCCGCGCCTTCTTCGACATCGACGACCTGCCGCTGCGCTTCCGCCCCAGCTTCTTTCCCTTCACCGAACCGTCGGCGGAGGTCGATATCGGCTGCTCGCGCAAGGGCGGGGAGTTGAAGCTGGGCAATCATGGCGACTGGCTGGAGATCCTGGGCTGCGGGATGGTCCATCCCAACGTCATCCGCAATTGTGGGCTGGACCCGGAGCGCTATCAGGGCTTCGCCTTCGGCATGGGGATCGAGCGCATCGCGATGCTGAAATACGGCATTCCCGACCTGCGCACCTTCTTCGACGCCGACCTGCGCTGGCTGCGCCATTACGGCTTCGCCGCGCTGGACATGCCGTCCATGACCCACGGGCTGACGCGCTGAACTTTCAATGCTTGGGAACCAGGCGTTGAAACCATCGCACTAGAGAAACAGCGGACCAAAGCAGATGAAATTCACCCTGTCATGGCTGAAGGATCACCTTGAGACGGACGCGCCGCTGGAGGCGATCGTCGAGGCGCTGACATCGCTGGGCCTGGAGGTCGAGAGCGTGGAGGACCAGGGCGCGGCGCTGGCCCCCTTCACCATCGCCTATGTGAAGTCGGTGGAGAAGCATCCCGACGCCGACAAGCTGCGGGTCTGCGTGGTGGAGACGCCACGGGGCGACGTCCAGGTGGTCTGCGGCGCGCCGAACGCGCGGGCCGGCATGAAGGGCGTCTTCGCGCCCGCCGGGTCCTACATCCCCGGCACCGGTATCGAGCTTAAGAAGGGCGTCATCAGGGGCGTCGAATCCAACGGCATGCTGGTTTCCGAACGGGAAATGGGCCTGTCGGACGAACATGACGGGATCATCGACCTGCCGGACGACGCGCCGCTGGGCGCCGCCTTCGCCGGATACATGAACCTGGACGACCCGGTGATCGATATCGGGCTGACGCCGGATCGCGCCGACGCCGCCGGCGTGCGCGGCATCGCCCGCGACCTGGCGGCCAAGGGGCTGGGGACGCTGAAGCCTTTGTCGGGCGAACCGGTGGCGGGAAGCTTCAAGAGCGCGATTTCCGTCCATCTGGATTTCGCGGCCGAGGACAGGGCCGCCTGCCCGCTGTTCGTCGGGCGGCACATAAGGGGCGTCAGGAACGGCCCCAGCCCGAACTGGCTGCAGGCGAAGCTGCGGGCGGTGGGGTTGCGCCCGATCTCCACGCTTGTCGACATCACCAACTATTTCACGCTGGACCGCGCCCGGCCGCTGCACGTCTTCGACGCGGCGGCCGTCAAGGGCGACCTTCGCCTGTTCCTGTCGAAGGGTGGGGAGGAGATCGCGGCGCTGAACGACAAGAGCTATGTCCTCCCGGCCGGTGTGACCGTGATCGCCGACGATGAGGGCCCGGTAAGCCTTGGCGGCATCGTCGGCGGCGAACGGACGGGCGTGACCGGGGAGACGACGGAGCTGTTCCTGGAGGTCGCGCTGTTCGATCCGCTGCGCACGGCGGCGACGGGCCGGACGCTCCAGATCGATTCCGACGCCCGCTACCGGTTCGAGCGCGGGGTCGATCCCGACGCCGTGATCGTCGGCATGGAGCAGGCGACGCGGCTGATCCTGGAGCTTTGCGGCGGCGAGGCGTCGGAGCCGGTTATCGCCGGTGAGGCGCCGGAATGGCGGCGGGCGCTGCATCTGCGCCCCTCCCGCGTCGCCGCGCTGGGCGGCGTCGACGTGCCGCTGCACGAGCAGGTCCGGACGCTGCGCGCGCTGGGCTGCAAGGTCGAGACCGGCTCCTCCCGCGACGATGAGGAAGACCTCGCCGTCATCCCGCCGAGCTGGCGCGCCGACATCGAGGGCGAGGCCGACCTTGTGGAGGAGGTGCTGCGCGTCAAGGGCTTCGACGCCATCCCTTCGGTCCCCCTGCCCCGCATCGACCCGATCACCAAGCCGTCGCTGACGCCCCCGCAGCGGGCCGCCGGCATCGTCCGGCGAACGCTGGCGGCGCGAGGGCTGGACGAGGCGGTGACCTGGTCCTTCATGGCGTCCGCCCATGCCGCGCAGTTCGGCTTCCAGCATGACGGGCTGCGGCTGGTGAACCCGATCTCCAGCGATCTGGACGTGATGCGTCCGTCGATCCTGGGCAATCTGGTCCAGGCCGCCGGGCGAAACGCCGACCGTGGCTTCCCCGATGTCGGCCTTTTCGAGGTCGGCCCGATCTACCGGACGCCGGAGGAGGACGGCCAGGCGCTGGTCGCCGCAGGCGTTCGCCGGGGCCGCTCCGGCCCGCGCCATTGGGCGGAGAAGCCGAGGCCGGTCGACGCCTTCGACGCCAAGGCCGACGCGCTGGCGGCGCTGGAGGCGGCGGGCGCGCCGGCGGCCAATCTCCAGGTCACGACGGACGCGCCGGACTGGTACCATCCCGGCCGGTCGGGCGTGCTGCGGCTGGGGCCGAACGTGCTGGCTCATTTCGGCGAGTTGCATCCTTCCGTGCTGGAGTCGCTGGACGTCGCGGGGCCGGTGATCGGGTTCGAGGCGTTCCTGGATTCCGTCCCCCAGCCGAAGAAGAAGCCGGGCACGGCCAAGCCGCTGCTGAAGCTGTCGCCCTTCCAGCCGGTCGAGCGCGACTTCGCCTTCCTGGTCGATGCCGACCTGCCGGCCGACCGGCTGATCCGGGCGGCCAGGGGCGCGGACAAGAAGCTGGTCGCCGACGCCGCCCTGTTCGACGACTATCGCGGCGCGGGCGTGCCGGATGGGAAGAAGAGCCTGGCCGTCGCCGTGACGCTGCAACCATCCGACGCCACGCTGACCGACGCCGACATCGAAGCGGTGGCGAAGAAGATTGTCGCTTCCGTCGAGAAGCTGGGCGGGACGCTGCGGGCGTAGGAATCATAGATGCCGGGCGAAGGTTCGGATCGTCTGTGCCCCTGGATCCCGGATCAAGTCCGGGATGATTTTGTTTTTGTTGGTCATTCCGGGCTTGACCCGGAATCCATAGGCCGTTGCCGCCGACGCGTACGGTGCAGGATGAGCGCCGCCTGAAGCTTCCTGAAACCGTTGACACGCCAGCTCTTTTGCCCGATAGAGCGAATCCATGGATGCGACCTGCCATCTCAGCCTGCGACGACGTCGACGTACGGGATCCCCCGTGCGGCGCGATTGTCCCGGCTGGCGTGCGTCCGTCCTGTCCTCAGCGAACTGAGGATTCCGACGGTTCTTCGGCAAACAGCACGGGGGCTCCCGATAAGCGCCTCCCTCCCGATGAAGCTGTTTCCCCGAAGGACCCTCCCCCATGTTCCACATCGCCGCCGAGAGCGCCGAGGATTCCGACCAGATCGAACGGCTTCTGGACGAGGCGTTCGGCTCCGGACGCCAGGCCAAGATATCCTACCGCTATCGCGAGGACGTTCCGCCGGTCGAGAGCCTGAGCTACGTCGCCCGGCTGGATGACGGGGAGGGTGACAGGGAGATTGTGGGGTCCATCCGCTACTGGCCAATCACCGTCGGGCAGGATTCCAACCCGGCGCTGCTGCTGGGGCCCCTGGCGATCGCGCCCCGGCTGCAAGGGCGCGGCATCGGGGCCTCGCTGACCTTCCAGACGCTGGACCTGGCGGCCTGGGGCGGGCACCGGCTGGTGCTGCTGGTCGGCGATCTGGCCTACTACAAGCGGTTCGGCTTCCTCCCGGCCGCGCCGCACGGCATCGCCATGCCGGACGAGAAGCCCGAACGGCTGCTGGTCACGGAACTGGTGGAGGGCGTGCTGGCCTCCTATGCCGGCGACATCGTACGGGCCGAACGCCAGACCCGCGACCGGCGCGTGGCGGACCCGCGATCTTCGCTCATCCTCCGTTAACCGGAACCGGCGCATGATGCGCCTCGCCGGCGGCCACGTCCGGTACTCTTGTCATCCGGACCGTCATGACCGTCCTTGCCGCCGCAGCACTCCCTCGCGCGCCCTCCGTCAGCGTGGGCATCGCCACCGCCGCGATCGCCTTCGCCCTCTTCACCACCATGGACACGGTGGTGAAATGGTTGAGTGCCGGCTATCCGCTGCACCAGATCATCCTCTTCAACTCCAGCTTCGCGCTGCTGCCCGTTCTGCTGGTCGCCCACCACAGAGGCGGGCTGAGCACGTTGCGGACCAGGAGACCGCTCCTCCATCTCGCACGCGGGCTGATCTCCATCGCCGGCGCGTTCGGGGCGTTCTACGCCTATAGCCGGATGCCGCTCGCCGACGCCTATGCGATCCTTTTCGCCTCTCCACTATTCATCACCGCGCTGTCGGTCCCGTTCCTGAAGGAGCAGGTCGGCTGGCGGCGCTGGCTGGCCGTGCTGGTCGGCTTCGCCGGCATCCTGATCATGCTGCGGCCGGGATCGGGGGTCCTGTCGCTGGGCGCGCTGGGCGCGATCGTCGGGTCGATGAGCTATTCCTGCGGCGTACTGCTGGTCCGCTGGGCCGGACGGACGGAAACCGCCGTCTCCTTCGCCTTCCACACCCATGGGACGATCGTGCTGGCGGGACTGGCGCTGACGCCGCTGGGCTTCGTCGCTCCGACGCCTGGCGACCTGATGCTGTTCGCGCTGGCGGGGCTGATCAACGGCTTCGCGACGGTGATGGTCACCAGCGCGTTCCGCCTGGCCCCGGCGGCCGTCATCGCGCCCTTCCAGTACAGCCAGATGCTGTGGGGGGTACTGTTCGGCTATGTCATCTGGCGGGATATTCCGGATGTGACGATCCTGATCGGCGGCGCGGTGGTGATCGCCAGCGGCCTCTATATCCTCCACCGCGAAACGGTCCGCGCGGTGCCGGCTATCGCGCCGGCGGCAGGCACGCTGGCGCCGAAGCAACCCGCCTGACAGCCGCCCGTCAGCCTTCCGTTGCGCTTCGGGCGGCGTAGCCCTATTTTCCAGCGCGTTTTCCCCGCCCGAGATATCCCAGGTTCCATGGCCATCCACCGCGACCACATCCGCAATTTCTCGATCATCGCCCATATCGACCATGGCAAGTCGACGCTGGCCGACCGCCTCATCCACAAATGCGGCGGGCTTGAGGATCGCGAGATGAAGGCTCAGGTGCTCGATTCCATGGAGATTGAGCGCGAGCGCGGCATCACCATCAAGGCGCAGACGGTACGGCTGGCCTACAAGGCCAAGGACGGCGTCGAATACCAGTTGAACCTGATGGACACGCCGGGCCATGTCGACTTCTCCTACGAGGTCAGCCGGTCGCTGGCGGCGTGCGAGGGATCGCTGCTGGTGGTCGACGCCAGCCAGGGCGTGGAGGCGCAGACCCTGGCGAACGTCTATCAGGCGATCGAGCAGGATCATGAGATCATACCGATCCTGAACAAGATCGACCTGCCGGCGGCCGAGCCCGACCGGGTGAAGGAGCAGATCGAGGACGTGATCGGCCTGGACGCGTCGGACGCCGTCATGATCTCCGCCAAGACCGGCATCGGCATCGACGACGTGCTGGAGGCGATCGTCACCCGCCTGCCGCCGCCCAAGGAGGGCGACGAGACGGCGCCGCTGAAGGCGATGCTGGTCGATAGCTGGTACGATCCCTATCTGGGCGTCGTGGTGCTGGTGCGCGTCATCGACGGCGTGCTGACGACCGGACAGAAGATCCGCTTCATGAAATCCGGCGCGGTCCGGGAGATCGACCGGGTCGGTTTCATGAGCCCCAAGGGCGTGCTGGTCGACCGGCTGGGGCCGGGGGAGATCGGCTTCATCACCGCCGGCATCAAGGAGATCACGGAGACCAAGGTCGGCGACACGATCACCGAGGACCGCCGCCGGACGGAGAAGCCCCTGCCCGGCTTCAAGCCCTCCATCCCGGTCGTGTTCTGCGGCATGTTCCCGGTCGACGCCGGCGATTTCGAACGGCTGCGCGACAGCCTGGGAAAGCTGGCGCTGAACGACGCCAGCTTCCATTTCGAGCCGGAGACCTCGGCAGCGCTGGGTTTCGGCTTCCGCTGCGGGTTCCTTGGCCTCCTGCATCTGGAGATCATCCAGGAGCGGCTGGAGCGGGAATTCGATCTGGACCTCATCACCACCGCGCCTTCGGTGGTCTACAAGCTCTACATGACCTCCGGCGAGGTGATCGACCTTCACAACCCGGCCGACATGCCCGACACGATGAAGATCGCCCGGATCGAGGAGCCGTGGATCAAGGCCACGATCCTGCTGCCCGACGAGTATCTGGGCGGCATCCTCCAGCTCTGCACCGAACGGCGGGGCGAGCAGATCGAGCTGACCTACGCCGGCAACCGCGCCATGCTGGTCTACCGCCTGCCGCTGAACGAGGTGGTGTTCGATTTCTACGACCGGCTGAAATCGATCAGCCGGGGCTACGCCAGCTTCGACTACCAGTGGGACGGCTATCGCGAGGGCGACCTGGTCAAGATGGCGATCCTGGTGAACCAGGAGCCGGTCGACGCCCTGTCGATCATCGTCCACCGGTCGGAGGCGGAGCGGCGCGGCCGCGTGCTGTGCGAGCGGCTAAAGGACCTGATCCCGCGCCAGATGTTCAAGATCGCCGTCCAGGCCGCGATCGGCGGCCGGATCATCGCGCGCGAAAGCATCTCCGCCTTGCGCAAGGATGTGCTGGCCAAATGCTATGGCGGCGACGTCAGCCGCAAGCGGAAGCTTCTGGAGAAGCAGAAGGAAGGCAAGAAGCGGATGCGCCAGTTCGGCCAGGTGGAAATCCCGCAATCCGCCTTCATCGCGGCGCTGAAGATGGGGGATGGGTGAATCATCGACGGCCTATGGATTCCCGATCAAGTCGGGAATGACATTGTTTTTGTTGGTCATTCCGGCCCCCGAGCCGGAATCCATGGTCCGTTGACGAGAAACGGGCGGTGACGAGAAGTCACCGCCCGCGCAGCTTGCGGCTTGAGGTTCGTATCAGAACCGGTAGCGCACGCCGATCGAGACGATGTCGACGCTGTTCTCGCTGGTGCCGGCAACGTTGGCGACGATCGGCGACCCGGTCGATGTTCTGCTCACATCCACCTCCGCGTCATCGATGAAGATGTGCGTGAACGCCGCGTCGATCACGAAGCTTTCGTTGATCTCATAGCTGGCGCCGGCGGAAAGCCAGTAGCGGTCGCCGTCGGGAGTCCTGGTCGTGCGGTGTTCGTCCGTCGTCGGGGTTTCGTCATACTGGAAGCCGCCGCGGAACGTCCACTGATCGTTCAGCTCATAGGAGGCGCCGACGGAGAAGGCGAAGGTGTTCTGGTATCCCTGCTCGATAGGAACGACCGGCACGCCATCCCCGCGAACCACGGCGATCTCCTCGAAATTGCTCCAGCCGAACCAGGTCACGCCGCCGAGCAGGGTGAGGGCGGGCGTGGCGTCGTAGGCGACGCCGAAGGATGCGATGTCGGGGAGGTTGAGTTCCGCCGCCCCGCTGGTGTCGACAACCGCGGCGCCCGCGGCCGTGGTGACCAGCAGCTCGCCTTCGAGATCATGGCTCATGGCGGAGCGGTAGTGAACGCCGAAGCGGAGTTCCTCGGTCGGCTCGAAGGTCGCGCCGAGGTTGAAGCCGTAGGACCAGTCGTCACCCTGCAGGTCGGCGTTGAGATCGGTCGCCGGACTTGCCGGCAGGCCGGCCGGGATCTTGTTCGTCAGCGTCGCATCGGCGTACTGGATGTCGATGCCACCGCCGATCGAGAATTTGTCGTTGACCTTGTAGGCGATCGCCGGGCCGATATTGATCGTCGTCAGCTCCGTCTCCACGGAATCATAGCGACCGAACCAATCCTCCTCATACTCGTTGGCGAGACCGAAGGGCGCGGTGACCCCGACGCCGACCCAAAGCCGGTCGTCCATGAACGGATAGGCGACGTAAAGGTTTGGCACGGGCGTCGGGCTGTAGGGATTGTCGCTGTCGCCCGTCACGGGGAAGAAGCCCAGCCCGGGAATCCCCGCCGTCGAACCGTCGTTTTCAAAGTCCGCGCGCGGGATCAGCAGATGGACGCCGGCGTTGATCTCCGCGCTCTCCAGCTCCGTCATCGCGGCGGGGTTGAAGAAGATGGTGCTGGCGTCCGTGCCCGCCGCGGCTTCGCCGGCGAAGGCGCGGCCGAGGCCGGTGACGCTCTGTTCCTGGATGTAGAAGCCGGCGGCCTGCGCCTGCCCGACAGTCAGTCCGGCCCCCAGTCCGATCACAAGCCCGCCGAGCGCCGTCGTCGTGGCGAGCCTACCCCGAAAAATCGTCATCTGTTCCGTTTCCTTCCCCCAAGGCGAGGCCCGTTCACCGGCCCCGCCGATTGTGTCAACAAGGCGTCATTATTCGCGCCTGATCTTGACGTTTACGTTAACGTCAATTGAGCGTCACCTCACGCAAAAAATGACTATGCCGTGACGGTTTCCTCCACGGGCTCAGCCAGGGCCTCGGTATCGAACATCGGGCAGCTTTTGTCGCGCACGGGATGGTTCATTCGCGCCGCATCGTCTTCTATGGTGGCGCGAAAGCCGGATTTACGAGGGAACGGACCATGACAGAGACGCAGAACCGCCGGGTGATCCGGGCGCCGCGCGGGCCGGAACGGACGGCCGGAAGCTGGCAGACCGAGGCTCCCCTTCGGATGCTGATGAACAATCTGGACCCCGACGTCGCGGAGAATCCGGACGAGTTGGTGGTTTATGGCGGGATCGGCAAGGCGGCGCGGAACTGGGAATGCTTCGATGCCATTGTCGGCACGCTGAAGACGCTGAAGGATGACGAGACGCTGCTGGTGCAGTCGGGCAAGCCGGTCGGCGTGTTCCGTACCCATGCGGATGCGCCGCGCGTGCTGATCGCCAATTCCAACCTGGTGCCGCACTGGGCGACCTGGGAGCATTTCCGGGAGCTGGACGCCAAGGGGCTGGCGATGTACGGCCAGATGACGGCCGGGTCCTGGATCTATATTGGCAGCCAGGGGATCGTCCAGGGCACCTACGAGACCTTCGTCGAGGTCGGGCGGCGGCATTATGACGGCGACCTGAAGGGCCGCTGGATCCTGACCGGCGGGCTGGGCGGCATGGGCGGCGCGCAGCCTTTGGCCGCCACCATGGCCGGCGCCTCCATGCTGGCGGTGGAATGCCAGGCGTCGCGCATCGACCGGCGGCTGGCGACGGGCTATCTGGACCACCGGGCCGATACGCTGGACGAGGCGCTGGCGATGATCGAGGAGGCAAAACGGTCGGGCCAGCCCATCTCCATCGGCCTTCTGGGCAACGCCGCCGAGATATTCCCCGAACTGGTCCGTCGCGGCGTCCGGCCCGACGCCGTCACCGACCAGACCAGCGCGCATGACCCGCTGAACGGCTATCTGCCCGCCAGCTGGAGCTGGGCCGAGGCGGAGGAGCGCCGGCGCAGCGATCCCGAGGGCGTCGTCCGCGCCGCCAAGGAATCGATGGCAGCGCAGGTCCGCGCCATGCTGGACTTCCACGCGGCCGGCGTGCCGACGCTGGATTACGGCAACAACATCCGGCAGATGGCGCAGGAGATGGGGGTGGAGGACGCCTTCGCCTTTCCGGGATTCGTGCCGGCCTATATCCGCCCCCTTTTCTGCCGGGGGATCGGCCCGTTCCGCTGGGCGGCGCTGTCGGGCGATCCGGAGGACATCTACCGCACCGACCAGCGGGTGAAGGAGCTGATCCCGGACGATCCTCATCTGCACAACTGGCTGGACATGGCGCGCGAGCGCATCCAGTTCCAGGGCCTGCCGGCGCGCATCTGCTGGGTCGGGCTGGGGCTGCGCGCGAAGCTGGGCCTGGCCTTCAACCAGATGGTGGCCGAGGGCACCCTGAAAGCGCCGGTGGTGATCGGCCGCGACCATCTGGATTCCGGATCGGTCGCCAGCCCGAACCGGGAGACCGAGGCGATGCAGGACGGCTCCGATGCGGTGTCCGACTGGCCGCTGCTGAACGCGTTGCTGAACACGGCATCCGGCGCGACCTGGGTGTCGCTGCATCATGGCGGCGGGGTCGGTATGGGATTCTCCCAGCATTCCGGGATGGTGATCGTCGCGGACGGGACCGAGGAGGCGGCGCGGCGGCTGGAACGTGTGCTGACCAACGATCCCGGCACCGGCGTCATGCGCCATGCCGACGCCGGCTATGATATCGCCATCGACTGCGCGCATGAGCAGGGGCTGAACCTGCCGATGATCCGGAGGGCGGCGGAATGACGGGCGATTCGATCCATATCGTTCCCGGCCGGATGACTCTGGCGCAGCTTCGCGCGGTGGCGCGAGGAACGGGGCCGGTGACGCTGGACCCTGCCTGCCGCGCGGGCGTGGAGGACGGGGCGCGCACCGTCTCCGCCATCCTGGATTCAGGCAACAGCGTCTACGGCATCAATACCGGCTTCGGCCGGCTGGCGCAGACGCGGATTGCGCGAGACCGGCTGGAGCAGCTTCAGAGAAACCTCGTCCTCAGCCATGCCGCCGGGACGGGGGAACTGATGGACGACGCCACGGTCCGGCTGATGATCGCGCTGAAGGTGAACAGCCTGGCGCGCGGCCGGTCGGGCGTCCGCACCGACGTGATCGACGCGCTGCTGAAGCTGCTGGAGCATGGAATCACGCCCTGCGTTCCGGCCAAGGGATCGGTTGGCGCTTCGGGCGACCTGGCCCCGCTTGCGCATATGAGCGCGGCGCTGATCGGCGTGGGCGACGTACGGGTCAAGGGCCGGCGCTGGGCCGCCGCAGACGGGCTGCGACAGGCGGGGCTGGAGCCGCTGATTCTGGCGCCCAAGGAAGGGCTGGCGCTGCTGAACGGCACGCAAGCGTCGACCGCGCTGGGCCTGATGGGGCTGTTCGCGGCGGAGGACGCCTTCGCCGCCGCTTTGGTCTCCGGGGCGCTGTCGGTGGACGCCGCCAAGGGCAGCCGGACGCCGTTCGACGCGCGGCTGCACGACCTGCGCGGACAGGCGGGGCAGATCGACGTGGCGGCTTCCTACCGGGCGCTGCTGGAGCACAGCACCATTGAGGAATCTCACATCGATTGCGACCGGGTGCAGGACCCCTACTGCCTGCGCTGCCAGCCACAGGTGATGGGGGCGTGTCTGGACCAGATGCGCCATTCCGCCCGCGTGCTGGAGATCGAGGCGAACGCCGTCAGCGACAATCCGATCGTCTTCCCGGACACGGGCGAGGTGCTGTCCGGCGGGAATTTCCATGCCGAGCCGGTGGCGATGGCGGCCGACGGGCTGGCGCTGTCGATCGCGGAGGTGGGCGCACTATCGGAACGTCGGGTGGCGCTCCTGACCGATGCCTCGCTGAGCGGCCTGCCGGCCTTCCTGGTGGATGATGCCGGCGTCAATTCCGGCTTCATGCTGGCCCATGTGACGGCGGCAGCCCTGGCCAGCGAGAACAAGTCCCTCGCCCATCCGGCCGGGGTCGACAGCCTGCCGACCAGCGCCAATCAGGAAGACCATGTCTCCATGGCGACCTTCGCCGCGCGCCGGCTGGGGCCGATGGCGCTGAACACCGCCACGATCGTCGGGATAGAGCTTCTGGCCGCCTGCCAGGGGATCGAATTCCACCGGCCGCTGACCTCCTCCCCCCGGCTGGAGGAGGCGTTCGGGATCGTCCGCGGCCGGGTGGCGCGCTATGGCGAGGACAGGTTCTTTTCCCCGGACATCGAAGCCGCCTCGGCCCTGGTGGCCGATGGGGCCTTCCGGCCGTTCGGCGATTCGCTGCTGCCTTCGGGAGCGGCGTCGTGAGCAATATCTTCACCTACCATGAGGGGTCGACGCCGCTCCTGATCTCCTTCCCCCATGACGGGACGGAACTGCCGGCGGAGATCGCGGAGCGGATGACGGACGAGGCGCGGACGCTGCCGGACACGGACTGGCACGTCGCGCGGCTCTATGATTTCGCCGAAGCGCTGGGCGCGCACCGGCTGATCGCCCGCCAGTCCCGCTATGTCGTCGATCTCAACCGTCCGCCGGACGATGCCAGCCTCTATCCCGGACAGGCCGGGACGGGGCTGGTCCCGACGACGCAGTTCGACGGGACGCCGCTCTACCTCGAAGGACAGGAACCGACGTCGGAGGAGATCGCCGACCGGCGCGACGCCTGGTGGCGGCCCTACCATGATTTCCTGGCCGAAAGGCTGGACCGTCTGCGGGCGGAACATGGCCATGTCCTGCTGCTGGACGCCCACACCATCCGGAGCGAGGTACCCCGCCTGTTCGAGGGCCGGCTGCCGGACTTCAACATCGGCACAGCCGGCGGATCGTCAGCCCAGCCGGCGCTGACCATCCGCCTCGCGCTCGTCTGCCAGGATTCCGGCGGGTTCGAGACGGCGGTCAACGGCCGCTTCAAAGGCGGCTACATCACGCGACATTACGGTGACCCGGCCAACGGCATCGATGCTGTGCAGATGGAACTGTCCCAGATCGCCTACATGAACGAAGATCCGCCCTATGCGTTCGACGAGGCAAAGGCCGCGAAGGTACGTCCGGTGCTGAAGCGGTTCGCGGAGAAGATGCTGGAATGGGGAAGCCGGTGACAGAAGCGGCGGAGATGCCGGCCCCTCACCCGAACATCCTTCAGATTGAGGATTGGAAAGCGTAGCCTCAGGCAATACATTCAATTTTACATAATTGGGGCGGCTTGGTTTCGGCGGGAAGAATTGTCGTCACACACTGCCATCGACGTCCGGCTTTCCGGCCTGATCGGTCGCTTTTACGAGGCGGCGACCGATGAAGCCCTGTGGGTGGGCATAGCCCCCGAAATTGCGGCTGCGCTCGATTCCAGCAGCGCCGTTCTGAAACTCCACGGCGCGGACGACGACATCCGGCTTCTGGACAATACCGATAACCTCCTGATCCCGGACGACAAACAATCCTGGGCGGCAGACTGGCACCAACGGGACTTATGGGTGCGCCGTTCTGCACGTTTCGGCGTTTCACAGGTTGTCACCGATCAGGATCTTGTGTCTCCCGCCGAGCAACGCAAAAGCGGCTTCTATCAGGAGTGGCTACACTCCCTTGACATCTACCACATGGCCGGAGCGGTCTTTCCCGCCGGAGATGGCGCGCTTGGCGTTCTGGGAATCCATCGGCCCAGAAATGCGGAGCCGTACGAAAACGGAGACCGACACAAGGTGTCGGTTCTGTTGCCCCACCTTCAACGCGCCCTCTGGATCGGCCAGCAACTCTCGAATTCGGCCGCGCGCCAGGCAGTGGCCGAAGCAGCACTGGCGCGGATCGACGCCGCCGTCTTTGCCGTGGATGCACGCTGTCGGATCGTCACGCTGAACCAACGCGCGGACGCCCTCCTGCGGGAAGATGGCGGCCTCGGCAGCAAGCAGGGTCGGCTGGGATTGCGGGACGATCTGCTGGATCAGCGCATGAAGCGGCAGATACTGTCCTGCATTGACTCCGCTGGAGGACGGCCCGCGGCGCCCGGGACGGCCATGATGATTCCCCGTGCGGGTCGCCTGCCCCTGACGATGATCATGGCGCCTTTGCCGATGTCGGGCGATGCCGCGCCGGTCCGGCCTTCGGCGCTTGTGATTGTGCGCGACCCGGAGGCCGCCACAGTCACCGTAACCGGCCTGCGTCGGCTGTTCGGTTTCACGCGCATGGAAGCGCTGGTGGCGGCCGATCTTGCCTGCGGCATGTCTCTTGACAATATCGCAAGCCGGCGCGGCATCGGCGCCGCCACCGTCCGATCCCATCTCAAGGGCATTCTTTCCAAAACCGGCACGCACCGGCAGGCGGAAGTCGTGGCGCTGATCGCCCGCAGCGTTGCGGCACTTGATACGTCGCCGGAATTTCTCCCCTGAACAGGGGACGAAATCGACATTCTTCATGCGTATCAACGAACGAGCGGAATAGTCCGATCGACTACCGCTCGTTGACGCCGGAATGGGGAAGGACCATGGGGCAAGGATGCTGCCATTTCCCGGCCGCACGGCGCGGCTTCAAACACGCCGGGGGCTCCCCATGACCGCGGCCGAAAGTCAGTCCCCCGGAACGCCGACGCCAAAAGGCGCGCGCCCCACATGGCAACGTGTCCTGATCTGGGTGGCAATTGCATTCGTGGCGCTGAATGTCTTGCCGGTCCTGCTGTTCTTCACTGGCGATTTTCTGATCGGCTGGCTCGCTCCGGTCATTCGAGTGGCCATTCCAGTGGCCATCTTCATTGCGATCGCCCGGCACTTCGGCGGTTCCAACCTGGCGCGCACCTGCTTCAACAAGACGACGGCCGATTTCAAACGTCGTGAAGACCCCGCGCGGGGCGGTTATGTCTATGACGTGCAACCGGCGCGCGCGTCATGGCTGGCCGTGCTCGTGCCGTTGCCGCTCGGCGTTTTTCTGGCGCTCTGGGGCGCTTATTCGGCGTGGCTTCTTTATGCGGCGATAGCGCTCTATCTGGTGGTCGCGGGAAGTTTTGTCGTGCCCGGGGCGCGGCACCGGAAGCCGGTCGCGATCTCCGTTTCCCCGCACGGGATTCATAGCGGCGATGTCGGAGTGCCGCTCGAACGGATCGCCGACCTGCATGTCGATTATCATGGCGTCAAAATCAGCGAAGACCCGCTTATGCCCGGACCGAACGGCGTTTCCACGTCCTCCATGGTCGGGCGCGGCCTGGGGCGGCGGCAGGCAGCCCGAAGTTTCACACTGATGTTGCGGGGCGAGGGGGAAAGCCACGCCTCCGTGATCGCCGGCGGGCTGACGAAAGACTGCGCCATAAATCTCGAACGCGATATCCGCAAGGCGATCGAAACGTTCCGCGCCGCCGGTTGAAGGATGAGCGGCATGTGGTCTGGCGAACAATGATCGGCGGCCAACTCGCCCCCTGAAAGAGGGCGAGTTGGCCGGACGGCCGACTCAGGCGTAGTTCTTGCCGAAGCGGTTGGCGAGGAGGTCGTCGAGGTTGGCCTCTTCCTGCCGGACGAAGCCGGTCTGGGGCAGCTTGCCTTCGCGCATCAGATCGACCATCGCGCAGATGCCAGAGGCCGTCGTGACCTGGATGGCGCTCCAGACCTTGCCGCCGATGGTCTTGTTGTAGACCTTCTTGGCGTAGGTCTCCTGCATCAGCCGGCCTTCTTTCCAGCCGCTGACGGTGACGAAGATCAGGACCACGTCCTGGAGCGTCATCGGGATCGCGGTTTCCAGCACGTCCTTCAGGATGTGCCGGCGGGTCGACAGGCGCAGGTCGTTGACCAGCAGCTTGACGATGTCGCGATGGCCGGGATAGCGGACGGTCTTGTAGTCCAGTTCCCGCGCCTTGCCGTCCAGTGTCTCGCAGAGGGTGCCGAGGCCGCCCGAGGTGTTGAACGCCTCGTAATCGATGCCGTCCAGCGAGATGTGCTCATGCCCTTCGAGCGGCAGAACCTCCCGCAGTTCGCCCTCGTGGATGGCCTCGCAAGGATTGCAGTATTCGTTGATGAGCCCGTCCGTCGACCAGGTGAGGTTGTATTTCAGCGCATTCGACGGGTAGAGCGGCAGCGCGCCGACGCGCATATGGACGGTGTCCAGCCGGTCGAACCGCTTGGCGAGATCGTAGGCGACGACGGAGATGAAGCCGGGCGCCAGGCCGCATTGGGGCACGAAGGCGGTCTTCGCGCCCTGCGCCAGTTCCTTCACCCGGCGGGTCGATTCCACGTCCTCCGTCAGGTCGAAATAGTGAGCCCCGGCATCCCGCGCGGCTTCGGCGATCACCGGCGTCAGCGTGTAGGGGGCGGCGGAAAGGACCATGTCGTGGCCCTGGATGGCGTCGCGCAGGCCCGCCACGTCCGACGCCTCGATCCGCCGGGTTTCCGCCTGATCGGGCGGGATGCGCTTCAGCGCCTCGGCATCCTGGTCGGCCAGCGTCACCTTGTAGTCGCCGGTCGCGGACAACAACTCGACGATCGCGGCGCCGATCTTGCCGCCGCCGACCACCATCACCTTGGTCATGAAATCACTCCGAGAATCTTGGGACGGGCCCGTCGACCGGCGATGCCGGCCCGGCCCAGGCTGGCCGGGTCATACACCATCGCGGGGCGGCAAATCCACACCCGCCGCCCGTCAATTCCCGAATATCCCCTCCAGAAGCTGCTGCGCCGGATCGGCCGGCTGTTGTTCCGGCGCGGGTTCGGCGGGGGCTGTTTCGGCGGGGGCCGCCTCACCGGCCGGCGCGGTATCCGTCGGGGCGGGCGCCGGGGCCGGTTCCGTTTCGCCGCCGGTCAGGCCCTGGAGAACGCCTCGAATGGTCGCCTCCGGATCGTCGCCCAGCCCCTCGCGAAGCTGCTCGGTCTGCTCCGACAGGGATTCGAGCTGCTGCTCCACCGCTTCAGGATCACTGATGATGCTTTCCACCGCACCGGCGAGATCGGGGCGATAGCTGATATCGCTGAACGGTCCGGAGACGATGATCGGCACCATCAGCCCGCCTTCCTCGAATTCGCCGCCCTGCCCCTCGATCGTCGCCACCAGCTTGGGCTCCAGTCGGAAATCGACCGTGCGGGTGACAAGGTTCGCCTGCCCCGTCCCTTCGATCCGGAAAAGCGGCGCCAGCATCCGCAAATCGTTCGTGGTCAGGAGGCCGTCGGCGATCTGGAAGGTGCCCCCCAGCTCCGCGAAATCGGTCTGCTGGGCCTGGCCGGCATTGGCCTGGTCGAACGCGCCGCCGAGATTGCGCAGCATGGCTGCGATGTTGACGCCCTTGAGCGCGCCGTCGCTGAACAGGATCGCGCCCGTGCCGTCGAGCGCGCCCACGATCTCCCGCTGCGATCGTCCGGAGGCCGTGACGTCGAGATTGCCGCTCATCCTGCCCGACAGCCGGTCGCTGTCGGCGAGGCGAACCAGAAGCGGTTCGGCCTGCACGTCCAGCATCTCCAACTCCGCCGAAAAGCTCGGCGTCTCGCCGGCGGAGGAGGCGCGGACGACGCCGCCGACCGTGCCTTCGAAGACCGCCGTTTCCGAAAGGCGCGTCTCCAGCTCGCCGTTGATAAGGTTGACGGAAATGGTGGTCGGCCCCGTCTCCACCTGCTGGATCGTCAACCCTTCCGCCCCGAGGGTGAGGGTGGCGTCGACCATCTGGAGGGCGGAAAGGTCGATGGCTTCGGTGCTCCATCCCTCCTCGGCCGCCTGATCGCCCGAGGACGCGCCGCCTCCGCCACCGCTTCCGGCGCCTTCCTCGGCGGGCGCGGCGGCGAACGTCTCCATCAGCCGGTCCACATCGATATGGCCGGTGTCGATCGCGCCGGAGACGGAGGGACGCGCGCCCGCCATCCCGAGCGTCAGCGTCCCAGAGACGGGAATGTCGGCGACGGTCATCGCCATGTCGCTGACCGCGACGCGGGACATGTCGGCATTCACCTGCGCGCGGAGGCCGGTGAGCGTCAGCGGCTCCGCCATCCCCTCCGGCTGGTATGTCGCGCCTGCGTCCGTGATCGTCAGCGCGGCCTCGCCGTCGGCATTCTCCCGCAACGCGGCGACCGTCCCGCCTTCGGAATGGCCCTGGACGATGCCGGTAACGCGGCCCGACACACCATCGACGCCTTCGACGGGCAGCGGCAGGGCGGCAAGATCGATCTGCGCCAGGTTGGCGGCCAGCGCCACCGACTGGCTGGTCGCGCTGGCGGAGAGGTTGATCGAGGCGGTGCCGCCGAACATGGCGGCGTCGGACGTGGTGAGGTCGAGATTGCCGGCCTGCAGCACCGCCTGGACCGTCGTCGCCCCGATGCTGGTGTCGCCGAACGAGACGCCGGCGAGATCCAGCGTCACGTCGCCATCGGCCATGAGCAGGGCCGAGAAATCGACCGGCGCGTCGCCGGAGGCTGCGGGCGGCGGGGCTTCCTCCGCCGGCTCCTCCCCGGCAGGCGCGTCCTCCGCGCCTTCCTCGCCCGCCGCATCGTCGCCCATGAAGTGATCGAGGTCGAGCTGGGTCACGGTCAGCGCGCCGGTGACGAGCGGCCGTTCGCCCGCCAGCCCGACGGCGAGATCGCCTTCGGCCGACATGTCCTCGACCTCGATCGTAAGGCCCTCGACCGCCACCCGGGCGGGCGTCGCCTCCACCTCGCCCGCGAGGTTGAGGGCGCCGGCGGGCGCGCCGGCCGGCAGGGGCTGCCGCAGCCAGGAGGCAAGGTCGGCGAGAGAGGGCACGTCGAGCGTCAGGTCGCCGGAGCCGCCGGGCGCCGCGCCGCCGCTCGCCGTGCCGTCGAAGGAAAGGGTGAGCGGTTCGGATTCGAGCGACAGGCTGACCGGCGTGAGGCTTCCGTCGATCAGCGCCGCCGCGTCGTCGGCGGAAAGATCGAGCGCGATCGCCACATCGCGGAAGACCGCGTCGCCAGTGACGGAGACGGGTCCGGAAAGGTCGCCGAGCGCAGCCGTCACACTCACATCCGACAGCACCGTCGTTTCGCCCGTGCGATGGTCGATATAGGTGACCGTGCCGTCGACGATCTGGATGTCGCCCAGCGTGAGCGCTTCCAGAGGGCTGCCGCCCTCCTGCCCGGCATCCTCCGCGGGGGCGGTTTCCTGCTCTTGCGCCGCACCTTCCTGCGCCGCGCCCTCCTCCGGACCGCCGAATTGCCAGTTTGGCGTGCCGTCCTCCGCGACCTCCAGGACGATAGAGGGTTGCCGGAGCACGAACCGGTCGATCTCCACCTCCCCGCCCAGCAGCGGCAGGAGGGCGACCCGCACGTCCAACTCTCCCAGCGAGACCATGTCGGGTTCGGACGAGCCTTCGACATTGGCGAGCGCGACATCGGACATGCGGACGGCGATCGCCGGGAAGACCGCGATCTCCACCGGCCCTTCGATCCGCAACTCCCGGCCGGTCGCGTCCCGGACCATGGCGGTCACGCGGCTGGTGACGGCTTCGGTCGGGACCAGGAAGGGAATAGCCGCCACCGCCACGACCAGCAGCAGCAGGACCACACCAACGCCGATCGCAATCTTCTTAATCATGATCCCCTGCCTTCCCGGAGCATTTTTCCCGACGCTCATTTCATGAACAACCAACGCGTGCCCGGCCACCTTGGTTTCGCCCCATTTCAAGAAGCTTCCCCATGGCTTTGCGGCAATAAGGTGGCATCGCGACGCTTGCCAAGGATGCGGTTCCTGCGCCACATTCCCCGGCAACGGTTGCGCCGGGACGGCGGGAGGCCGACTCGGCGGGCAACTGGAAATCGCACCTAAACGCCGGTCATCCGCCGGTGCGACGCATCGGCGGCGAAAGACCGAGCACTACGGGGAAGGCAAGTATCATGAACAACAAGTTGATCGCACTTGCGGTCGGCGTCTCCGCATTCGCGTTCGCCGGCGCCGCGGGCGCACAGACGCTGGTCTACTGTTCCGAAGGCAGCCCGGAAGGCTTCGCGCCCTCGCTCTACACGTCGGGCACGACGTTCGACGCCACGTCGGAGACGATCTACAACCGCCTCGTCCAGTTCGAGCGCGGGACGACGAACGTGGTTCCGGGTCTGGCGGAAAGCTGGGAAGTTTCCGACGACGGGCTGGAATACACCTTCCACCTGCGCCAGGGCGTCCAGTTCCACAGCAACGACACCTTCACGCCGACGCGTGAGTTCAATGCGGACGACGTCCTCTACACGTTCAACCGGCAGTGGAAGGAGGACAATCCCTTCCATGAGATCTCCGGCGGCACCTACGAGTACTTCAACTCCATGGGTATGCCTGACCTGCTGAAGGAGATCGTCAAGGTCGACGACTATACGGTGAAGTTCGTGTTGAACCGGCCGGAAGCGCCCTTCATCGCCAACATGGCGATGGATTTCGCCTCCATCATGTCGCTGGAGCAGGCCCAGGCGATGATGGAAGCCGGCACGCCGAACCTGATCGACACGACGCCGGTGGGCACCGGGCCGTTCCGTCTGGTGAACTACCAGAAGGACGCGATCATCCGGTATGAATCCTTCGACGATTACTGGGACGGCGACCAGCCGATCGAGAACCTGGTCTTCTCGATCACGCCCGACGCCTCGGTCCGCTACGCCAAGCTGCAGGCCGGCGAATGCCATGTCATGGCCTATCCGAACCCGGCCGATATCGAGGCCATGAAGGCCGACCCCAACCTGACCGTCCTGGAGCAGGAGGGGCTGAATGTCGGCTATCTGGCGTTCAACACCCAGAAGGAGCCGTTCGACAACGTCCTGGTCCGCCAGGCGCTGAACATGGCGGTCAACAAGGAAGCGATCATCGACGCGGTCTATCAGGGCGCCGGCGTGGTCGCGATCAACCCGATCCCGCCGACCATCTGGTCGTACAACGAAGAGGTCGAGGACTACCCCTACGATCCTGAGCAGGCGCGCGCGCTGCTGGCGGAAGCCGGTTATGCCGACGGCTTCACGACCGACCTCTGGGCGATGCCCGTGCAGCGTCCCTACAACCCGAACGCCGCCCGCATGGCCGAGATGATCCAGGCCGACTGGGCCGCTGTCGGGGTCGACGCGGAGATCGTCACCTACGAATGGGGCGAGTACCTCTCCCGCTCGCTGGCCGGCGAGCATGAGACGGTCCTCCTGGGCTGGACCGGCGATAATGGCGATCCGGACAACTTCCTCTACGTGCTGCTGGGCTGCGCCGCGGCCGAGGACGGGGCCAACCGCGCCCGCTGGTGCTATGAGCCGTTCAACGAGCTGCTGCTGCAGGCCAAGGTGACCAGCGACCGTGAGGAGCGCACCGCGCTCTACGAGGAAGCCCAGGTCATCTTCAAGGAGCAGGCGCCCTGGATCACGATCGCCCATTCGGTCGTCACCCAGCCGATGCTGAACACCGTCCAGAACTACAAGATCGACCCCTTCGGCGGTCATCAGTTCGTCGGCGTCAGCCTGGCCGAGTAAAGAACTCCGGGCTATGAAAGTGGCGGGCAGGGGTGTACATCCCCCTGCCCGCTTCTTTTTTAGGCAATCGTCCAAAACAGACGCAGATATCGTCTCTTCATGCTTCGTTTTCTCCTGACGCGCGTCAGCCTGATCGTCCCGACCTTTCTGGGCGTCACGTTGCTGACCTTCACGCTTATCCGGCTGGTGCCGGGCGACCCGATCCTTCTCCTGGCCGGAGAGCGGGCGATCGATCCGGAGCGCTACGCCCGGCTGCGCGCGGAGATGGGGTTGGACAAACCCATCCTCGAGCAGTACGCGATCTATATCTGGAATGTGCTGCAAGGCGATCTGGGCACATCCGTCGTCACGAAGCAGCCCGTCCTCAGCGAGTTCCTGACGCTGTTCCCAGCGACGCTGGAACTGGCGATCTGCGCGATCATCATCGCCGTCATCGTCGGCCTGCCCGTCGGCATGCTGGCCGGCACGAGGCG
This sequence comes from Inquilinus sp. CAU 1745, assembly GCF_039839375.1. Taxonomy (NCBI): domain Bacteria; kingdom Pseudomonadati; phylum Pseudomonadota; class Alphaproteobacteria; order Rhodospirillales; family Rhodospirillaceae; genus Inquilinus; species Inquilinus sp. CAU 1745. The sequence goes on along the minus strand of NZ_JBDOQU010000009.1, from coordinate 102,608 downwards.
CGGCAAGGCCGCCGACCACACGGTCATGGGCCTGTCGCTGACCGGCTATTCGATGCCGATCTTCTGGTGGGGCATTCTCCTGATCCTCCTCTTCTCCGTCATCCTGGGATGGACGCCAGTCTCCGGCCGTATATCTGTGATGTACTGGGTGGAGCCGGTGACCGGCTTCATGCTGATAGACAGCCTCCTGTCCGGTCAGGACGGAGCCTTCCAGTCGGCCGTCAGCCACCTGATCCTGCCGGCCGTGGTGCTGGCCACCATTCCGCTGGCTGTTATCGCGCGGATGACACGATCCTCCATGCTGGAGGTGCTGAACGAGGACTATATCCGCACGGCCCGGGCCAAGGGGCTGACGCCGCGCCGGGTGGTCTGGGTCCATGCGCTGCGGAATGCGCTGATCCCGGTCGTCACGGTGATCGGCCTCCAGGTCAGCGTGCTTCTGACCGGCGCCATCCTGACGGAGACGATCTTCTCCTGGCCCGGGGTCGGGAAGTGGATCCTGGAGAGCGTCTACCGGCGCGACTATCCCATCCTCCAGGGCGGCGTCCTGCTGCTGGCCACGGTGGTGATCCTGGTCAATCTCTTCGTCGAGCTTCTCTACGGTATCATCAACCCGCGCATCAGCCGGGCGCGGTAGGAGCGTGGCGATGACGACGAACAACCATTCCATCAAGTCTGCCTGTCCATGAGCATAGAAGCACCCGTACAACCCGCGGCGTCGCCCGTGACCGCGACGGCCGACGCGCCGCCCCACCCGGTCGCGGAGTTCTGGAGCGATTTCAGCCGCAACAAGGGCGCCGTCGCCGGCCTCGCCGTCATCGTCTTCGTCGCTCTCCTGGCGATCTTCGCCGATTTCATCGCGCCCTATTCGCCGATCGAGCAGTTCCGCGACGCGCTGCTGGCGCCGCCGGTCTGGAACGACAACGGCACGTGGGGCCACATACTGGGCACGGACGCGGTCGGGCGGGACCTGTTGTCCCGGCTGATCCACGGCGCGCGCCTGTCGATGCTGACCGGCGTCATCGTCGTCACGCTGTCGCTGATCGTCGGCGTCACGCTGGGTCTTATCGCCGGCTTCTTCTCCGGCATGCCGTCGATCCTGATCATGCGGATGATGGACATCGTGCTGTCGCTGCCGTCGATCCTGCTGGCGATCGTCATCGTCACCATCCTGGGTCCCAGCCTTCTGAACGCGATGATCGCGGTGACGGTCGTGGTCACGCCGCACTATGTCCGGCTGACGCGCGCGGCGGTCATCAACGAGCTGTCGAAGGATTATGTCACGGCGTCGAAGATCAGCGGCGCCGGCCTTATGCGGCTGATGCTGGTGACGGTGCTGCCGAACTGCGTGCCGCCGCTGATCGTGCAGGCGACACTCGGCTTCTCCACGGCGATCCTGGACGCCGCGGCGCTCGGTTTCCTCGGCCTCGGCGCGCAGCCGCCGACGGCGGAATGGGGCACGATGCTGTCCAACAGCCGCGAATTCATCCGCAGCGCATGGTGGGTCGTCACCTTCCCCGGCCTCGCCATCCTGGTGACCGTCCTGGCTTTCAACCTGCTGGGCGACGGCCTGCGCGACGCGCTCGATCCGAAGTTGAAACGCTGATGCCCCTTCTTGAAATCCGCAATCTGACGGTCGAATTCCCGACCGCCCGAGGCCCCTTCCGCGCCGTCGAGGGCGTGGACCTGACCATCGACGAGCGCGAGCTTGTCGGCGTAGTCGGCGAATCCGGCTCCGGCAAGAGCATGTCGATGCTGGCGCTGATGGGCCTCGTGCCCTTCCCCGGCAAGGTCACGGCCGACATCATGACCTTCGACGGCAACGACATGCTGAGCATCTCGCCCCGCCGCCGCCGCGAAATGACCGGCAAGGACGTGGCGATGATCTTCCAGGAGCCGATGACCAGCCTGAACCCCTGCTTCACGGTCGGCTTCCAGATCATGGAGGCGCTGAAGGTGCATGAAGGCGGCAGCCGGTCCGAGCTGAAACGCAGGGCGATCGAGCTTCTGGACCGCGTCGGCATCCCGGCGCCCGACCAGCGCCTGTCGAATTTCCCGCACCAGATGTCCGGCGGCATGAACCAGCGCGTGATGATCGCCATGGCGATCGCCTGCAATCCGCGCCTGCTGCTGGCCGACGAGCCGACGACGGCGCTGGACGTCACCATCCAGGCCCAGATCCTGGACCTGCTGGTGGAACTGCAGCAGGAGCGCGGGATGGCCATGCTGCTGGTGACCCACAATATGGGCGTGGTGGCGGAGACGGCGCAGCGCGTCGTCGTCATGTATGCCGGCCAGGTCATGGAGCAGCGGGGGGTCGAGACGCTGTTCAACCATCCGCGCCATCCCTATACCGACGCCCTTCTGGGCGCGTTGCCGGAGCGCAGCCTGGGCAGTCGCCGCCTGCCGACCATCCCCGGCGTCGTGCCCGGCGTCTATGACCGGCCGGACGGATGCCTGTTCCAGCCGCGCTGCCGTTTCGCGACCGAACATTGCGTCGCCGTCCGACCGCCGCTGGCCGACGACCCGTCGGAGGGTCGTCCCGGCAACGTGCGCTGCCATTATCCGTTGAGTCGCGAAGGAGTGCCGGCATGAGCAAGCCGCTCCTTGTCGCCGACGGGCTGACGAAGCACTACACGGTCAACCGAGGTTTCCTGAAACCCAAGGCGACGCTGAAGGCGGTCGACGGGGTCAGCTTCGACCTGTCCGCCGGACAGACGGTCGCCGTGGTGGGCGAATCCGGGTCCGGCAAGTCGACGCTGGCGCGCCTCCTGACGATGATCGAGCAGCCCACGGGCGGAACGCTGGAGATCGTGGGCAAGGACGCCGCCCATCCCGGCCGCGCCGACGCAAAGGAACTGCGCCGGGCCGTGCAGATGATCTTCCAGGATCCGTACGGTTCGCTGAACCCGCGGAAGAAGATCGGCACGATCCTGGAGGAAAGCGTCGTCATCAACACCGACATGCCGGCCAAGGAGCGGAAGGAGCGTGGGCAGGCGCTGCTGAGCAAGGTCGGCCTGCGGTCGGAGCATTATCACCGTTACCCGCACATGTTCTCCGGCGGTCAGCGCCAGCGCATCGCGATCGCCCGCGCGCTGATGCTGAACCCGAGGATCCTGGTCGCCGACGAGCCGGTCTCCGCGCTAGACGTCTCCGTCCAGGCGCAGGTGCTGAACCTGATGATGGATCTGCAGGAGGAATTCAACCTCGCCTACCTGTTCATCAGCCACGACCTTTCGGTGGTGCGGCACATCGCGGACGAGGTGCTGGTGCTCTATCTGGGTAAGCCGGTGGAGCAGGGGTCGAAGGAGACGCTGTTCGAACGGCCGCGCCATCCCTATACCCGCGCCCTCCTGGGCTCCACCCCGTCGGTCGATCCGGCGCACCGGACCCAGCGCATATCGGTGAAGGGGGAGCTTCCGTCCCCGCTCAACCCGCCGTCGGGCTGCGCCTTCCGCTCCCGCTGCCCGTACGCGACCGACCTCTGCAAGGACGAACGCCCACCGCTCCGCTATGTCGACAGCAGGATGGTCGCCTGCCACTACGCCGAGACGATTTCCTGAGGACCTCGATATCGTCATGCTGGACTTGATCCAGCATCCATGCAGTGTCGAAGAAGCCGGGACCCCGCCAGGTCCTTCTCCGCCGGTGAAGCGGCAAGGGCCTATGGATTCCGGATCAAGTCCGGAATGACCAAGAGGAGGATGGCGAGCCTTCAGAGCTTACGGGCAACGGCCTCCAGCTGGTCGGCGCACTGGCCCCAGCCTTCGTGGAAGCCCATCTTCTCGTGCCGCTCACGGTCCTCGGCCGTCCAGTGGAGGGCGCGGGCGGTATAGCGGGTCTTGCCGCCTTCATCCTCGAATGTCAGGACACCGGTGAAGAACGGCTTCTCCGACGGTACCCAGGCCTCCGTGAAGGCGTCGGTGAAGACCAGCTTCTCGTTCTCCACGACTTCCAGATAGACGCCCGGGTTCGGATAGTCCGTGCCGTCGGGGCTGCGCATCACGATCAGCGACGACCCGCCGGGCCGCACGTCGACTTCCGCCTTCGAGACGGTCCAGGGTAGAGGCGCGAACCATTGCGGGATGATCTCGGGATCGGTCCAGGCGCGGAACACCTTCTCGCGCGGCGCGTCGATCAGCCGGGTAAGCACGAGTTCGTGGGCGGCGGTCGGGGCGGTCTTGACGTCGGCGGTCATCTGATGTCTCCCAAGGTTCGGATGGTTCGACCAGAGGACGGACGGTGGAAGCGCGATCCGACATCGGCGACCGGATTTTTTCGCCCGCGATGATAGAGGACCGGCCGGAGCATGAATGACGGTATTCGAGCTGCAATCGGCGACTACCTTCGACGCTGGAGCCTCACGGCCGACGGCAACCCCATCGCCACCCATAGCAGCCACCTGCTGCCCGTCCGCCGCGCCGGCGAACCCGCGATGCTGAAGCTGGCCATGGAGCCAGAAGAGAAGTTCGGCGGCCTTGTTGATGGCGTGGTGGGATGGCGACGGCGCGGCCCGCGTGCTGGCGCGGGAGGGCGACGCGCTGCTTCTGGAACGGGCCGAAGGGAAGCGGTCGCCCGCCGCCGTGGCGGAGCTTGCCGTGGCGGAAGCGGGACGATGAATTGCGACCGTCTGCCGATGCTGTCAATGCGCCGGCGCGATCCGTTTTCTCTATCAACCGGATTGGCTATTGAATTACTTTCGCGCCGGTAGAATCTTCAGAAAATCAACCTCAGGTCGAAGATGCTTGTCGATTGCCACAGGATCGACCATCTTTCTATAAATACCAGGATCGACCATGACGAATCCAGCTTTCGCCATATACGACGCTTTCAAGAGCGCCGGCGTTGCCGACGATAAAGCCCGTTCGGCCGCCGATAGCATTACCGAAGCGGCAAATCAGGCGCCGCTGAAGTTGCAACTGACGACAATTGAAGGCGATATCAAGCAGCTTCGTTGGATGGTCGGCTTCAATACGGCCATGGTCCTTCTGGTCCTCGGCCTGCTGCTTCGAGACACGCTCAGCGGCTGAGCGGTTCTGCCGTAATAGTTAGAGCCGCGCCAGCAGCGCCTCTGCGCTGGAGACTTCCAACTTGCCAGGCGCTTCGATCTGTAGGTCGGTGACGATCCCGTCATCGATCACCATGGCGAACCGCTTGATGCGGATGCCGAGCCCGTTTGCGCTGGCGTCCAGCGGCAGGTCGAGCGCGGCGGCCAGTTCGCCATTGCCGTCCGGCAGCATGAGGATCGTCCCTTCCGCGCCGGTATCCTTCGCCCAGGCGTCCATCACCCACGGATCGTTGACGGAAAGGCAGGCGATGACATCGACCCCCTTCGCCTTGAAATCGTCGGCATGGTCGATGAAGCCGGGCAGGTGGCGGACGGAGCAGGTGGGCGTAAAGGCGCCCGGAACGGCGAAGAGGACGATCGTCTGGCCGGTCGTCAGTTCTCCGGTATCCAGATCGACGAGCCCGTCCGGCCCCACCTGCTTCAACATCACCTCAGGGAACCTGTCTCCCACCTTGATCGGCATTGCCGCCTCTCCCCCTTTTTCTCTTCTTCGTCTTAGCGCCAGGTGAACCGAGGCGGCCGTTTCTCGGCGAACGCCCGCCATCCTTCGCGCAGATCCTCGCCGCCGAACGCGCCATCGTAGAGCGCCGCAAGATCCGGATCGTCGTCCCCTGCCCCGTCGAGCACCGCCTGGATCATACGCTTGGCCGCGCGCAGGGAATACTGGGATCGCCGGGCCAGCCCGGCCAGGTAGTCGTCCAATGCCGCTTCGATCAGGGCGGCCGGCTCCACCCTGTCGACCAAGCCGATAGTGTGGGCTTCGCCGGCATCGATCAGCCGGCCGGAGAACAGCATGTCCCGCGCCCGCGCCGGCCCCACCGTTTCGACCAGCCGCCGCGTATCGGCCAGGCTGTAGACAAGGCCGAGGCGGGAGGGCGTGATGCCGAACCGCGCATCATCCGAAGCGAAGCGCAAATCGCAGGCGAGCGCGAGGCCGCAGCCGCCACCGACACAGAGGCCGCGGATGAGGGCGATGGTCGGCTTGGTCGCTCGCTCCACTGCGGCGAAACCTTTCCGAACGGCGTCGTTGTAGGTCCGGGCGGAGTCGGGCGAGGCGTAGACGGTCTCGAACTCCGCGATATCGGCACCGGCGGAGAAAGCGCGGTCGCCCTCCCCCCGCACCAGAACCGCAAGGATGTCGGGGTCGCCCTCGATCTCCGCCATCAGGCCGGGCAGCACCCGCCACATGGCGAGCGTGATGGCGTTCAGCTTGTCCGGCCGGTCGAGCACCAGATGGGCTATGGGGCCGTGACGGTCCAGGCGGAGCGGCATTGCGGTCATGAGGATCGGTTCTAGCGGGGGACAGGCGGTTCCGCCACCGTCACGTGGCCTCGTCACGTGGCGTCGACAAAGGCCGCCAGTTCCCGGTTGAAGCGCGGCTGGTCCTCCACGAAGGGCATGTGCCCGATGCCGTCATAGAGCGACAGACGCGCCGCCGGCATGGCGCGGGCGATGCGGTCGGTCATGGCAGGCAGCACGATATCGTCCGCCGTCCCGTGGGTCAGCAGGACCGGCAGGCGGATGGATGAGAGGACATCGTCAAAATCCTCCGCCCGGCTGAAGAGCGCGCGGCGGACGAAGGGCGGGACCGTCATGTTGAAGGCGAGCATCGTCTCATGCCAGTCCGGCGGCAGGGGTCGCGCCGAGCAGGCGCGAACGAACCGGCGGGTCGCGGCGATGTTGGCGGCCAACTCGTCCCGGCACATGGTCGGACTATTGGCCAGCAGGCCCTGCCCCAGCAACGCCGGCACCTCATCCGTGCCGATCAGCGTGGTGGCGGCGACAAGGTTGATTCCGGCGATCCCCTCCTGCCCGAAGCGGCGGAGATAATCCCCGATCACGAAGCCGGCATAGGACCAGCCGACCAGCGCCGGCCGGTCGATCCCGGATCCGGCGATCACCGCGGCCACATCCTCCGCCCACAGCCGCCCGGCGGTGTAGGAGGCGGTCCGTTCCGGTCGGCCGGAGACGCCATGGCCGCGCAGGTCGAAGGCGACGAGACGGTACCGCTCCGCCAGCGCGCCCTCGAACTGCCGCATCCAGCAAAGGCAGCTTTGTGAGAAGCCGTGGATGAAAAGGATCGCCGGCCCGTCGCGCGGCCCCGCCGCCATGACCGAAAGCGGAACGCCGCCCCCGCCTTCGACCGTATAGGTCTCGATCATTTCCGCCGCCCCCCGCCCGCTGCTCTTCTTGGCCGGGCAAGAGACACGAGCGGGACCAGTGGGGCAAGCGTCAGATGTAATAGGCGGCGAGCGGTTCGAAGCCGTTGAAGGCGACGGAGGCGTAGGTTGTGGTGTAGGCGCCAGCGGCGAGCACGCGGATGCGGTCGCCGATCCTGAGGTCGACCGGCAGGTGGTAGTCCGCCTTCTCATAGAGCACGTCGGCGCTGTCGCAGGTCGGGCCGGCCAGGATGACCGCTTCCTCCGGGCCGGCGGCGTCGGTTTCGATCGGGTACTGGATCGCCTCGTCCATCGTCTCCGCCAGCCCGCCGAACTTGCCGATGTCCAGATAGACCCAGCGGCGGTTGTCGTTGGCCGATTTGCGGGAGATCAGCACGACCTCGCTCTCGATCACGCCGGCATTGCCGACCATGCCGCGCCCCGGCTCCACGATCGTCGCGGGCAAGCGATTGCCGAAATGGGCGCGCAGCGCGTCGCGGATGGCCTCGCCATAGGCTTCCGTGGGCGGAACGTCACGACGGTAGCGGGTCGGGAACCCGCCGCCCAGATTGACCATCCGGAGCGTGACCCCCTTCTCCTCCAACTCGCGGAAGAGGCCGGCGACGGTCGCCAGCGCGGCATCCCATTGCGTCAGGTCGCGCTGCTGGGAGCCGACATGGAAGGAGACGCCATAGGGTTCGACGCCGAGCGATGCGGCCTTCAACAGCAGGTCGCGGGCCATCTCCGGATCGCAGCCGAACTTGCGCGACAGCGGCCAGTCGGCCCCTTCCCCGCTGGTCAGGATGCGACAGAAGACCTTCGATCCCGGCGCGGCCGCGGCGATCTTCTCAAGCTCAGCGATGCTGTCGAACGCGAAGAGGCGCACGCCCAGCGCGTAGGCCGCTGCGATGTCCGACTGCTTCTTGATCGTATTGCCGAAGGAGATGCGATCGGCGGTCGCGCCGGCCGCCAGGACCTGCCGGATTTCCGGCAGGCTGGCCGTGTCGAAGGAAGAGCCGAGGCCGGCCAGCAGCGACAGCACCTCCGGCGCGGGGTTGGCCTTCACGGCGTAGTAGATCAGCGAATCGGGCAATGCGCCGGCGAGGGTTCGATAGTTCTCGGACACGACGTCCAGATCGACGACGAGGCAGGGCGTGGCCGGGCGGCGCTCCTGGAAGAAGCGCGCGATCTTGATGTTCATCGCCAGGGACTCCGGGACGAAAGGCGGTGTTCGGGAAGGTTCGGAAAGAACGGCCGACGGCCGGCCTATGGGAAGACCAGCATGGCCCGGAGAGGAGCGCCGCCGTTCGGGCGCAAGCTGGCAGGGACGGCCCCGCCGACAACAACATGAAACATCGTAGCCTCCGAAGGCCATCCCGGAAGGGACGGGTCAAAGGGGTTACGCGTTACGTCGTTGCATGACCATGGCGGCCAGGGGCACGTGCGCTGCGAATGGCCCTCTCATACGCCCAACGCCCGCCTCTCGAAAAGGAAAATTTCGATCTTCGAAAAAGAAAATCCAGAGCATTAGAGACAATTAATTATCCATTGAAAACAAGCGTCTACGGTAAGCTCGCTCCCATCCCGGCCACCTTTGGGGCGGATTTGGCCAGATTCGCCCAAATCGGCCCAAGTCCGACCACAATTAAAGTCTGAACTACGCTCAGCTTTCTTCGGGACGGCCAGTGATCGAACCCTTCGACCGGCCGTTCGTTTTCGACGGACTTGGGCGGAATCGTCGAGGACTTTCAGGCAACTTCAATAACCGCCCGTTGGATGCATGGCCTAAAGCCACAGCCAAATAAGGAGGCACCAGATGGCGACCAAGTTTCAGGATGATCTCGTCGCGATGATCCCCCACCTGCGGGCGTTCGCACGGTCGCTCACCGGTTCGGCCGATACCGCCGACGATCTTGTCCAGGACACCGTCGCGCGAGCCCTTCGCGCCCAGCACCAGTACAAGCCGGACACCAACCTGAAGGCGTGGCTGTTCACGATCCTGCGCAACCAGCATATCAGCACGATGCGCCGGGCGCGGATCAGTTCCACCTGCATCGACGATTGCCCCGAATCGCTGATGTCGGTCCCGGCCAGCCAGAGTTCCCACATGCAGCTTATGGACGTCCAGCGGGCGATGATGAAGCTGACGCTGGAGCATCGCGAGGCGCTGCTGCTGATCGGCGCGGCGGGCGTCAGCTATGAGGAAGCGGCCGCGATCTGCGGCTGCCCGGTGGGCACGGTGAAGAGCCGCCTGTCCCGCGCCCGGCGGGAGCTTCTGGAGCTTCTGTCCGATACCCCGCGCTATGCAACGCGGTCCCGCGAGGCGCTTCAGGCGATGGCCGCCTGATCTTCCCGAGCTTCTGAACGCGAACGGCCCCGGATTTTCCGGGGCCGTTTTCGTATTGAAGTGCGCTCAGCCGGCCTTGTGATGTTCGCGGATGAACGCCTTCACGCGCGGGCTGATCTGGTTCCGCCATTTGCGGCCGTTGAAGATGCCGTAATGGCCGACCGCCTTCTGTTCGTAATGGCGTTTCATGGCGTCGGGCAGGCCGGTCAGCAGATCATGTGCGGCGCGGGTCTGGCCAAGGCCGGAGATGTCGTCATTCTCCCCCTCCACGGTCATCACGGCGGTGTTCGCGATGCTGGAGGGATCGACTTTCCGGCCGCGCGACACCCATTCGCCCTTCGGCAGGGCGTGGTCCTGGAACACGACCTTTATCGTCTGGAGGTAGAATTCCGCCGTCAAATCCATGACCGAGCGGTATTCCTCATAGAAGGCGCGCTTCGAGGCGGCGCTTTCCTCGTCGCCCTGGACCAGATGATTGAACATCTGCCAATGGGCGTCGATATGGCGGCCCAGATTCATCTGCATGAAGCCGGCAAGCTGCATGAAGCCCGGATAGACCCGGCGGAACGCCCCCATATGGGGCGGCGGCACGCGGGAGACGACGTTGACTTCGAACCAGCCCAGCGAATTCTCCTCCGCCAGCCGGTTGACGGCGGTGGGGCTGCGCCGCGTGTCGATCGGGCCGCCCATCAGCACCATGGAAGCCGGGGTCGCCGGGTCCTTGTCCGCCGCCATCAGGGAGACGGCGCCCATGACGGGCACCGCCGGCTGGCACACCGCCATCACATGGGTGTCGGGGCCGAGGAAGCGCAGGAAGTCGATGACGTAGTCGACATAGTCGTCGAGGTCGAACGATCCGTGATGGAGCGGCACCTCGCGCGCGTCGCGCCAGTCGGTGATATAGACGTCGTGGTCGGGAAGCATCGCCTCCACAGTGCCGCGCAGCAGGGTGGCGTAATGGCCGGACATCGGCGCGACGATCAGCAGGCGCGGGTCGCGCGGCCGCCGCGTCGCGCGCCTGAAATGCTTCAACTGGCCGAAGGTCTTGCGGAGGACGATCTCCTCCTCCACCGCAACCTCCCTGCCCTCCATCACCGTGGCGTCGAGGCCGAAGCCGGGCTTGTCGTAGCGGCGCGTCGTCTGTTCGAAGAGGTCGAGCCCGGCGGCCAGCGCCCGACCGGGAAGCGTGTAGGAGAAGGGGTTGAAGGGGCTGCGCAACAGGTGCTGCCCATGGTCGGCGAAGATCCTGGCGGGCGCGACCGCCGCATGCTGAAGCTCATAGAAATGATATAGCATCCAAGGATCCTTGACGAAGCGGCCTGGACTTCCGTGAAGTCCCGGAAGCATTCACGAAAATGGTTAATAAGTCCGCTTCGTCTGACGGAAAAGGCAGGCGGTCGACTACCGCCTATGGGGTCTCCCCTCTCACTCTGCTCAAGATATTGCCGGACGATCAAGTGGTAATTCCATTTGGCCCCCCGGTGCGCCCGTCGTTCCGATTTCGTTTCATTTGTTTCACCGGTGCGGCCTTCGGTGAAATTCGCGGTTAACACGGCTGATGTCCTGATGTGCCCGCGTCGGTGGGACAAGAGTCGCCTTCTGAAATGCGATCGCCGCCGGACAGCAAGGGGAGGAGCCGTTGACCGCTGGGCCAGCGCCCGCGCTTGAGATGCGCGGCATATCGAAGGGGTTTCCGGGCGTCCAGGCGTTGAAGGATGTCAGCCTGACCGCGTGGCCGGGGGAAATCCACGCGCTGATGGGCGAGAACGGCGCCGGCAAATCCACGTTGATGAAGATCCTGGCCGGGGCCTACGCCGCCGACGAGGGACGGATCGCGATCGAGGGGAAGAGCGTCTCCATCACCGGCCCGCAGGCCGCGCGCGAGGCCGGCATCGCCTTGATCTATCAGGAGCTGAGCCTGGCGCCCAACCTGACGGTGGCGGAGAACATCTTCCTGGGCGACGAACGGCGGAACGGTTTCGGATTCGTCCGGCGGGCCGAGATGCGGGCCGAGGCGCAGGAGGTTCTGGACAGCCTGGGTGCCCCCTTCTCCGCCGGAACGATCGTCGGTTCCCTCTCCATCGCCGAACAGCAGCAGGTGGAGATCGCCCGCGCGCTGCACCGGCAGAGCCGCGTGCTGGTGATGGACGAGCCGACGACGGCCCTGTCGGCGCGGGAAACCGACCGGCTGTTCGACCTGATACGCCGGCTGCGGGAAACCGGCATCGCCATCATCTATATCAGCCACCGCATGGCGGAGGTCTACGAGCTGGCCGACCGGGTGAGCGTGCTGCGCGACGGCCAGTATATCGGCAGCCTGGACCGGGACGAGCTATCCGCGCCGAAGCTGGTGCAGATGATGGTCGGCCGGACGCTGAAGGATTTCTTCCGCAAGGAGGGCCATACCGAGATCGGCCACACCGTGCTGGAGGTCGAGGGGTTGACCGACGGCGACAAGGTGAAGCCGGCGACCTTCCATGTGAAGGCGGGCGAGGTGCTGGGATTGAGCGGCCTCGTCGGGGCCGGGCGGACGGAGCTGGCGCGCCTGATCTTCGGCGCGGACCGGCCGACCGCCGGCACGGTCCAGCTGGAGGGCGAGACGCTTTCGGTGCGGGAGCCGAGCGACGCGATCAAGGCCGGGATCGGCTACCTGCCGGAGAACCGCAAGGAGCAGGGCCTGTTCCTCGACATGGTGGTTCGCGAGAATATCGCGATCAGCGTGCTGGGCCGGGACGCCCATCCGGGCGGAATCTACAACCGCGGCAAGGCGGAAAGCCTGACGCAATCGGCGATCGGCGATCTGAGCATCCGCGTCAATCATGGCGACGTGCGGTCGGGCGGCCTGTCCGGCGGCAACCAGCAGAAGCTTCTGGTTGCCCGCTGGCTGGCGATCCACCCAAAGGTGCTGATCCTGGACGAGCCGACGCGCGGCGTCGATGTCGGCGCGAAGGCGGAGATCTACCGGATCGTCAACGAGCTGACGGCCAAGGGCGTGGCCGTCATTTTCATATCGAGCGAGTTGCCGGAGATCATCGGCATGAGCGACCGCGTCCTGGTGCTGCGCGAAGGCGCGATCGTCGGTGAGCTGGGCGGCGAGACGGGCGCGGAGATCACCCAGGAGGCGGTCATGGCGCACGCCACCGGCACTTCCGAACTGACGCAGGGCGAACTGACTCAGGGTCAAGGACAATGACGACAACCAGCGAAGCCTCCCACAAGAAGAGCTTCAGGGCCGCGCTGGCGCGGGACGCCGTGCAGTCGCTGGGCATCCTGCCGGTGATGATCGCGATCGCGATCGTGTTCTCGTTCCTGGCGCCCAACTTCATGACCGAAGGCAATTTGCTGAACATCGCACGGCAGGCCTCGATCAACATCGTGCTGGCCGCCGGCATGACCTTCGTCATCCTGACCGGCGGCATCGACCTTTCGGTCGGCGCGATCCTGGGATCGACGGCCGTCGTCGCCATCATCACCTCGCTGGCGCCGGAATGGTCGTGGGCGGCGATCCCGGTGGCGCTCCTGACCGGTCTCGCCATGGGGGCGGCCAACGGCGCGCTGGTCGCCTATGTCGGCCTGCCGCCCTTCATCGTGACGTTGGGATCGTTCACCGCGCTACGCGGCGTCGCCTATCTGCTGGCCGGCGGCACCACGGTCATCAACAGCGAGATCAGCTTCGAATGGATCGGCAACGCCTATCTGGGGCCGGCGCCGTGGCTGGTGGTGATCGCGCTGGGCGTCGTGGCGCTGAGCTGGTTCATCCTGCGCCGAACGGTGCTGGGCGTTCATGTCTACGCCGTCGGCGGCAACGCGCAGGCGGCGCGGCTGACCGGCATCAAGGTCGGGCTGGTGCTGATGTTCGTCTACGCCATCTCCGGCCTGTTCTCCGGGCTGGGCGGGGTGATGAGCGCCAGCCGGCTCTACAGCGCCAACGGCAATCTGGGCGTCGGCTACGAGTTGGACGCGATCGCCGCCGTCATCCTGGGCGGCACCAGCTTCGTCGGCGGCATCGGCACCGTGATCGGCACCCTGTTCGGGGCGCTGATCATCGCCATGCTGAATAACGGGCTGACGCTGATGAACGTCTCCTTCTTCTGGCAGCTGGTCGTGAAGGGGCTGGTCATCATCATCGCCGTCATCATCGACAAATACCGCGTCCGGGCGAGCGGCCGGGCGTAGCGGAACCGGGGCCGCCGCGCCCCGCAACAGGACTTCGCGGAACGGTCCGCGAAGGACCAACCCCAAAGGGAGGATCGAAGACGTGAGAAAGAGCATCGGTTTCAGCCTCGTCGCCCTGACCATGATGGGCACGGCCCCGGCAGCCTGGTCGCAGGAATTGAATTCCGTCGGCGTGACGGTCGGCGATCTGGGCAATCCGTTCTTCGTCCAGATCGGTCGCGGCGCGGAGCTGGCGGCCAAGGAGATCAATCCCGACGCTGAAGTGACGGTCGTCTCCAGCGGCTACGATCTGAACCGCCAGGTCGGCCAGATCGACGATTTCATCGCGGCGGGCGTCGATATGATCGTGCTGAACGCGGCCGACAGCCGGGGCATCTTTCCGGCCGTGCAGCGCGCCAAGGAAGCCGGGATCGTGGTGGTCGCGGTCGACGTGAACGCCGAGGGCGCGGACGCCACCGTGACCTCCAACAACGTCCAGGCGGGCGAGGTCGGCTGCGAATACCTGGCCGAGCGGCTGGGCGGCGCGGGCAATGTCGTCATCATCAACGGCCCGCCCGTCTCCGCCGTCGCGGACCGGGTCGAGGGCTGCCACAACGTGCTGGCCGAATATGAGGAGATCGAGATCCTGTCCGACAACCAGAACGCCGGCGGCAGCCGTGAAGGCGGTCTTGAGGCGATGACCTCGCTCCTGACCGCTTTCCCGGACATTGACGCCGTGTTCGCGATCAATGATCCAACGGCCATCGGTGCGGACCTGGCCGCCAAGCAGGCGCAGCGGGATGAGTTCTTCATTGTCGGCGTCGACGGCGCCCCGGACGCCGAGGCCCAGCTTGCGATGGAGGACACGCTGTTCGCCGCCACCGCCGCGCAGGACCCGCTGGTGATGGCGCAGCGGGCGGTCGAGGTCGGCTACGACATCATGCAGGGCAACCCGCCGACGGAAGATCCGATCCTGATCCCCGTGACCCTGGTCACGAAGGACAATCTGGACGAATACGCCGGCTGGACCAGCGAGGAATAGCGCGGCGCGAAAGGCCCCGGCCGACATGATCGGCCGGGGCTTCTTCATTCTTCAGTGGCGGCGAAAGCGGCGAATCCCTGGAGGAACCGGCGCAGTTGGTCGGTGACTGCGTCATCGGTGAGAACGCCGCCGGCATCGAAGACGCCGTTCGCGCGGGATACCAGCAGCCGCCCCCCGAACCATGGCCTGGTCCCGAGGTAGCGCAGGACGGGAAGCCATCCGTTCTGGCTCAGGACAGTTCCGAAACCGCCCGGCGACGCCCCGATCACGGCGACCGGCTTGCCGGCGAAGACCCGTCCTATGTCCTCCGTCGGGCGCGACAGCCAGTCGATCGCGTTCTTGAACACGCCGGGAATCGAATTGTTGTATTCCGGCGTGGCGAGCAGCAGCCCGTCAGCGGCGGCAATGGCGTCCTTCAGGTCCGCGACAATCCGCGGAATGCCTTCCGCCGCTTCCAGATCCGCGTCATAGAGCGGGATGCCCCGGATCGTCGCGACGGCAAGTTCGACCCCGTCGGGCACGAGACCCGCCGCCGCGCGAAGCAGAGCCGTGTTGTACGAACCGTCACGCAGGCTGCCCGAAAGTCCGATGAGCTTCGTCATCGCCGTCGCTCCTTTCGATCTACCGGGCCGCCTTGACGGTGTTGTAGCTGCCGATGAGGTTGCGGTAGTCGGGGATATGGTTGGAGAACAAGGTTCCCAGCCCTTCGATGTCGTTGCGCCAGTCGCGGTGCAGTTCGCAGGCGAGGCCGAACCATGTCATGAGTTGAGCGCCCGCCTCCGCCATCCGGCTCCAGGCCGAATGCCGCGTGATCTCGTTGAACGTGCCCGAGGCGTCGGTGACCACGAAGACGTCGAAACCCTCCTCGATCGCGGACAGCGCCGGGAAGGCGACGCAGACCTCCGTCACCACCCCCGCGATGATGAGTTGCCTCTTCCCCGTTGCCTTGACGGCGGCGACGAAATCTTCATTGTCCCAGGCATTGATCTGCCCCGGTCGCGGAATGAAGGGTGCGTCGGGGAATGTCTGCTTCAGTTCAGGCACCAGCGGTCCGTTCGGGCCGTCCTCGAAGCTGGTGGTCAGGATCGTCGGCAGTTTGAAGTATTTTGCGAGATCGGCGAGGGCCAGCACGTTGTTCTTGAACTTGTCGGGATCGATATCCCTGACGAGTGAAAGCAGGCCCGCTTGATGGTCCACCATCAAGACGGCGGCCTGATCCTTGTCGAGACGGACATAGGGTCTGGTCATGGTCGTGCTCCTTCCATTGGGCTGTCCGCGAATGTCAGCTTTCGCCGTTGGCGGGCGACCCCGTGCGGATACCGGGGCCACCTGGTTCCTTAAGCGTTTCAGGCCGGAATCTTGCCGAAGCGGCCGTCCTGAAAATCGCTTACCGCCTGCCTGATCTCGTCGGCCGTATTCATGACGAACGGGCCGTGCATGACGACCGGCTCGTCGATGGGTTCGCCGCCGAGGACAAGCAGCGACGCATCGCCGTTCGCCTCCAGCGAAATCTCGCCGCCTGTCCTGTCCAGCAGGACGAACTGGGCCTCGCGGGCGATGGCGTCGCCATTCACCTGCACCGTGCCCTTCAGCACGACGACGATCGCGGTGCGCCCTTCCGGCAGGGACAGGGAAGCAACACCGTCCCGCCGCAACCGTACGTCCCACAGATCGATGGGCGTGAAGGTGCGGGCCGGGCCGCGATGCCCCTCATAATCGCCGGCGATGACCCGCAACGTCCCGGCCTCGTCGGGCAGGTTGACGCTGGGGATGTCGCGGTCCAGCAGGCTCTGGTAGCCGGGTTCGGCGTTCTTGTCCTTCGCCGGGAGGTTGACCCAGAGCTGGACCATCTGGAGGGTTCCGCCCTTGCGGGTGAACGCCGGGGAGTGGAATTCCTCATGCAGGATACCCCCGGCCGCCGTCATCCATTGAACGTCACCAGGTCCGATGACGCCGCCCTTGCCCGTCGAATCCCTGTGCTCGACCTCGCCCTCATAGACGATGGTGACGGTCTCGAACCCGCGATGCGGATGGACGCCGACGCCGCGCGGCCTGTCCGCCGGCGCGAATTCGGCGGGGCCGGCATAGTCCAGCAGCAGGAAGGGGCTCACATGGTCGCCATGGCTGGCGTGGGAAAACAGCGAGCGCACGGGAAACCCGTCGCCGACCCAATGCGGCTGCGGGCCGCCATAGACTCCGAGGATCTTTCTCATATCGCTTCTCCTCTCGCGGCGTCGTGATGGACGCCTTGCTCGAGAGGAATCTGGAACCGAACCAGGTCTGGCGGTAGAGGCCGATTCTGCGCTTCAATGTCCTGAATATAGGACAATGACGCCATGCAGGATCTCAACGACCTTCGCTTCTTCGCCGCCGTGGTGGATGAGGGAGGCTTCGCCGCCGCCGCCCGCAAGCTCGGCGTACCGCGATCCCGGCTCAGCCGGCGCATCGGGCTTCTTGAAGAGCGGCTGGGCGTCCGTCTGATCCACCGTTCGACCCGCCGCTTCGTCGTCACCGAGATCGGCCAGGAATTCCATCAGCATTGCGTCGCGATGCTGGTCGAAGCCGAGGCGGCGCTGGAAGCGGTCGACAGAAGGCGGGCCGAACCGCGGGGGACGGTCAGGATCAGCTGTCCGCCCTCCGTGCTGTATTTCCAGGTCGGCGCCATGATCGCCCGCTTCATGGCAGCCTGCCCCAAAGTGGACGTGCATCTTGTCAGCACCAACCGGCGGGTCGACCTGATCCGCGAAGGGTTCGACATAGCCATCCGGGTGCGCTTCCCACCGCTGGAGGAAAGCGACCTTGTGATGAAGGTCCTGGCGCAGAGCCCGCAACGGCTGGTGGCCGATCCGGGGCTCATGCGGCGCCTGCCGACGCCGGCCGTCCCGGCTGATCTGGGCGCGCTGCCGAGCCTGGCCTGGGGGCCGCCTCATCAGGACTATGACTGGTGCCTGGAGGGGCCGGACGGCGCCACGGCGCAAATTCGCCACGCGCCCCGTTTCGTGACGGAGGACATGGTCGCCCTACGGCTCGCCGCATTGAGCGGCGTCGGGATCGTGCAACTGCCGACCATGGTGGTGGCCGAGGATTTGCGGGCGGGGACGCTGGTGGACTGCCTGCCGGAATGGGCTCCCAGAACCGGGATCATCCATGCGATGTTCCCTTCCCGCAGGGGCCTGCTGCCTTCGGTGCGCGCTCTCCTGGATTTCCTCGCGGCCGAATATGTTGCCCTGGGTCCGGAAGCTTGATCACCTCTCCGCCATGCGCCGGGATTCCCCGTCCGCGCCAGGAGCCGCTACAATAAGGCGACGATGAGCATCCTTGGGCTGAGATGGCGTCCACGCGCCCAGACGCGGCTTCTGCTGGCGTTCTCGACCATGGTCGCGCTGACCATCGCGGTCGGCGTGGTCGGCTGGGTGGGGTTCAGCAATACCGAGCAGTCGCTGAACGCGCTGAGGCGGGAGAGCCTGCCGGAGATATCGCAATCCATGGCGGTGGCGGAGCGAGCGGCGGGGCTGGCGGCGCTGGCGCCCTTCATCGCCAGCGTCGCGACGCCCTTCCAGCTTGACGACGAGCGGGAGCGGCTGCGGCGGGAGCTGGACGAGATCCTGACCCTGGTGCGAACCGAACTGCCGCGCGCCGAGGGCAGCCGGACCACCATCGAGGCCCTGGTGCTTCGGATGGAAGCGGCGCTGACAGACCTGATAGAGACGACCCGGCGCAATTTGCATCTGCGCGCCGACATTCAGCAGGCCCTGTTCGGTCTCGCCACCGCCCGGCGGGAGGCGACGGCAATCCTCGCCCGCGCCAACAGGCTGGATGGGGATTCCCGCACGCTGAGGGCGCTGACCGCCATCGAGGGCGAGGCGCGGCATCTATCCGACGTGATGACCGCCGCCACCACGGCCTCCAGCGTTTCCAGCCTTCAGATCCTCAAAAGCGAGTTCGACCAAGGCGTGGCGATGGCGGAAGACCATCTGGGCGCGGTCGGCGATCCTGCCCTGACGCGGGATCTCCGCCAGGCAATGGGCCGGATGACAGCCTATGGGCTGGGATCCTCAAGCGTATTCGCCATCCGGCATGAGCAGTTGGACGGAGAACTCGGGACCTCCTACCTGCTGGCGCTGACCCGCGCGCTGTCCGCGCAGTTGAGCGAGCGGGTGGCGGCGCTGGTCGATATGGTGGAGGCGGGCGCGGCGCGCCGGTCCCAGGATACGAATGCGGCGGTGACGGCGGGCAAGACCAGCATCCTGGCGCTGGGCGCGATCTGCGTCCTGGCCGCGTCGCTCGCCGCCTGGTACGTGGTGCGCGATCTGGGCGGCAACCTTGCCGCCGTCACGGATTCCATGATGCGGCTGGCCGGCGGCAACCGGGCGGTGGAGGTGCCGGCGACCGACCGGCCGGACGAGATCGGGGCGCTGGCGCGGGCGTTCAACATCTTCAAGGACAACGCCTTCGAGCGCGACCGGCTGGCGCGGGAACTGAGCGAGAAAACGAAGCTGCTGGAAGCCACCTTCGACAGCATGAATGACGGCCTTGCCGTGTTCGACGCCGACGGCAGGGCAGTGGCCTGGAATCCGCAATATCTCACCATCTACGGCCTGTCGGAGGCGGCGGCGGGCGAGATGGCCGGCGACAGGGTGCGCGATGGCGTACGGCGGGAGGAGACGCTGCCCGACGGGCGGACGGTGGAGCGGCGGTCCAACCCCATGCCGGCGGGAGGCTTCGTCACCATCCATACCGACCTGACGGAGCGCAAGGCGACCGAGGAGCAGTTGCGGCAGGCCCAGAAGATGGAGATCGTGGGCCAGCTCACCGGCGGCGTGGCGCATGATTTCAACAATCTGCTGGCCGCCATCGTGGGCAACCTGCACCTGCTGGAGGACGGGCTGGAGGACCGGCCGATCCTCCAGCGGCGAGCGCGCCGGGCGTTGGACGCCGCGGACCGGGGGGCGCTGCTGACGCAGAGGCTTCTGGCCTTCTCCCGCCGGCAGACATTGCAGCCCCAGCCGACCGACCTGAACGCGCTGGTCGAGGGGATGCTGGATCTTCTGGGTTACAGTTTGGGGGAGACCATTGCGATCGAAGCGGACCTCGCCCCCGGCCTGTGGACCACGGTGATCGATCCCGGACAGTTGGAGAACGCGCTCCTCAACCTCGCGATCAACGGCCGGGATGCGATGGCCGAGGGCGGGACATTGAGGATCGAGACCGGGAACCGCACGCTGGACCGCGAGTCCGCCACATCGTTCGGCATGACGGCGGGCGACGCCGTCCGGCTGCGCGTCGCCGACACCGGCCATGGCATGCCGCCCGACGTGCTGGCGCGCGTCTTCGAGCCCTTCTTCACCACCAAGGACGTCGGACGCGGCAGCGGGCTGGGGCTCAGCATGGTCCATGGCTTCGTCAACCAGTCGGGCGGCCATGTCGGCATCGAGAGCCGGCTGGGCTGCGGCACGGCCGTCATCATCCACCTGCCGCGCAGCGGGGCGCGGGAAGCGCGCTCCGAGCTGGCCGCACCTGAGCTGCTGGCCGATCTGCTCGGGCGCGACGAGACGGTGCTGGTGGTGGAGGACGATCGCGCCGTCCGGGACGTGGCGGTGGAGATGCTGGAGGGGCTGGGCTACCGGACCCGGCAGGCCGAAGACGGGCCGGCGGCGCTGGCGCTGCTGGGCGAGGAGGCACCCATCGACCTCATCTTCACCGACGTCGTGCTGCCCGGCGGCATGACCGGCCCCGACCTGGTGCGCGAGGCGACGGGGCTCCGGCCGGGGCTGCCGGCGCTCTATTGTTCGGGCTTCACCCGCGACGCCCTGGTCGACGAGGGGCGGCTGAACCGCCATCTGGACCTGATCGAGAAACCCTATGACCGGTGGACGCTGGCCCGCAACGTCCGGACGGTGCTGGACCGGCCGGGTCAGACCGTCTCGACATCGGCGGCGAAGACGTAGCCGAGGCCGCGTTCGGTCCGGATCAGGCTGGGAGTCTTGGGGTTCGGCTCGATCTTCCGGCGCAGACGCAGGATCAGCACGTCGATCGTGCGGTCGAATACGTCGCTGTCGGTCAGCCGGGTCATTGCCAGGAGCTGGTCGCGGCTGAGGATCCGGTTCGGCGCGCGCACCAGCGCCTCAAGCAGGTTGAACTCCCCTTGCGTCAGCGACACCGGCCTTCCGTCCGGCCCAGTCAGCACGCGCGTCGACAGATCCACCTCCCAGCCCCTGAACCGACGGCGGTCGGGCCGTTCGCCTTCCCCGCGCGGCGCGTCGGTTCCGCGCGACCGGCGCAGCACCGCCTTGATGCGGGCCAGCAGCTCGCGCGGATTGAAGGGCTTCACGACATAGTCGTCGGCCCCCAGCTCCAGCCCGACGATGCGGTCGATGTCGCCGCCCTGGCCGGTCAGCATGACGATCGGGATGTCGGCCGTGGCGCGCAGCCGGGCGGCGAGCGACAGCCCGTCCTCCCCCGGCAGCTTCACGTCCAGGATGACGAGGTCGAAGGACCGGGCGTCGAATGCCTGGCCCATGGTTCGCCCGTCCGTCGCCGTGGCGACGGTGAAGCCATGTTCCGACAGGAAATCGGTCAGCAGGTCGAGGATCGCCTGGTCGTCGTCGACGACCAGCAGATGACCGGCGCTCAACGGCTTTTCATTCCTTGTCGCCCTCCCCCGGCGCCTCCCCGGCCGGTAGGGTTAAGGAGGACGGCAAGTCCCGTCAAGCAAGGTGGGGGATCGGCGCGCGTCACGATATCGGGTATAGGGGAGCGCTCGCGAGGATGGAACGGGGCCGGGCAAGACCGGCCGGGAGCATTGATGTCAGGGGCGACGAAGGTCAGCATCGATATGGGCGTGACGGGCGCGGGCGCGCCGGCGACGCTGGATCTTGAGGAATTGCTGGCGACCCGGCTTCTGGTCCAGGGCAATTCCGGGTCCGGCAAGTCCCACCTTCTGCGCCGGCTGATCGAGCAGAGCGCCTCCTGGGTGCAGCAGGTCATCGTCGATCCGGAGGGCGATTTCGTCACGCTGGGCGACCGGTTCGACCATGTCGTCGTGGACGCCGCGGAACATACCGAGGCGGCGTTGCAGCAGATCGCCGCGCGGGTGCGGCAGCATCGCATCTCCGTCGTCCTGAACCTGGAGAATCTGGAGACCGAGCGCCAGATGCGCCATGCGGCCGCCTTCCTGGGCGGGTTGTTCGACGTCGACCGGGACTATTGGTACCCGATGCTGGTCGTGGTGGACGAGGCGCAGCTTTTCGCCCCCGCCGCCGCCGGCGACGTGGCGGACGAGGCGCGCAAGGCGTCGCTGGGCGCGATGACCAATCTGATGTGCCGGGGCCGGAAGCGCGGGCTGGCCGGCGTGATCGCGACCCAGCGGCTGGCGAAGCTGGCGAAGAACGTGGCGGCCGAGGCGTCGAACTTCCTGATGGGCCGGACCTTCCTGGACATCGACATGGCCCGGGCGTCGGATCTTCTGGGCATGGAGCGCCGGCAGGCGGAGATGTTCCGCGACCTGGAGCGCGGGCATTTCATCGCCCTGGGCCCGGCCATGGCGCGCCGGCCGCTGAAGATCACAATCGGCGAGGTGGAGACCGCCGCGCGCGCCGGCAGCCCGAAGCTGATGCCGCTGCCGACGACATCGACGGAGGATGCGCGCGACCTGATCCTGACGCCCGGCAAGTTCGAGGAGACGAAGCCGGTGATCCGGCCGCCCGCCATGAAGCCGTCCCAGATCGCCACGGCCGACCTGCTGGCGAAGCTGAGCCGTTCGCGGCCCGTCCTGACGCCCTCCCCGGCCGCCGGGGAGGAGGAGGCCGGGCCGGAGGCAGCCTCGACCTTCGTCGCCATCCTGCGCGACATACTGGTGGAACCGGACGCCGCCTTCCGGTCCGTCCCGGTTCTTTATCAGGATTTCCTGGTGCGCTGCCGCGTGCTGCGGGTGACGGGAAAGCTGCCCGACCTGCCCGCCTTCCGCCGCCGGCTGGACCAGGCGCGGGCTGGCGTCGATCCCGAAGCCGCCGACAGCCCGGAATGGGAGCGGGCGGTGGAAGCCGCCGCCGGCCTGCCGGAGGATCTTCAGGGCATCTTCCTGCTTCTGGCCCGCGCCGGAATGGATGGCGCTCCCTGCCCGTCCGACCATGCGCTGGCCTGGGCGCGGGGCAGCCGCTCCCCTCGCCGGGGGCGCAGCCTGCTCAACCATCTGGAGCAGTACGGGCTGGTCGTCTGCCGCGACGACGCCTACGGCAAGCGGATCGCCATCCTGCCGACGCTGGGCTGGGAGACGACGCCGGGCGACCCGAATGCCGAAGAGACGCCCGCCACCGCCGAGATGGCATCGTGACGGCACCCTCCTCCCTCGAGATCTTCATTGACGCCGACGCCTGCCCGGTGAAGGCGGAGATCTACAAGGTCGCCGCCCGCTACGGGATCAAGGTCTTCGTCGTCGCCAATTCCTTCATGATGATCCCGACGAACCCGCTGATCGAGCGGGTGATCGTGGGCGACGGATTCGACGCCGCCGACGATTGGATCGCGGAGCGGGCGGGGCCGTCCGGCATCGTGGTGACGGCGGACATCCCGCTGGCCGACCGGTGTCTGAAAGCCGGCGCTTCGGTGATCGGCCCCACCGGCCGCCCCTTCACCGCCGCCTCGATCGGCACGGCGCTGGCGGACCGGGCGATCATGGCCGACCTTCGAGCCGGCGGCGACATCGTCGGCGGGCCGAAGCCGATGGGTCAGCGCGACCGCTCGCGCTTCCTTTCCGCCCTGGACGAAACGATCGTCCGCCTGCGCCGCCGCCCGCCGAAGCCGCCGCCCCGCGCCTGACGCATCACATTTGCGGTAGTTTCCTTATGTAGATCGCGCTAATATCGGCAACGAAATTATCGATCCGGGGTGTTGAGCGATGCGTTCATGTCCCGTCAATGTCGTTGCGTCGATCTTCCTTGCCGCCATGGCGCTGGCTTCATGCCAGTCGTCCTCGGGCGACGATATCATGTCGATCTTCAGCCCCGAGCCGACGCAGAGCGCGGCCGTGAGTCAGCCATCGGCGAACGTCATGGACCAGGCGGCGCAGTGCGGGCGCAGCCTGGGCGTCGCGGTGCGCTGCAATCTGCTGGGCGGCGACAGCAGCTTCGCCGTTCTGCGCTTCATGGCGCTCGACGGGCTGAAGCCGGCGGGGGCCGCCGAGGCATCCCAGCCCGTGACCACGGCCTTCGACATGGCGACGCTGGAGATGATCCATTCGGTCGGAAGCTGCCAGGCCTCCGACGCCGAACTGGCCATCCTGGAGCGGGAGATCGAGCAGTCGCTCGAACAATGCGCCGGCCCCTGATCCGGCGATGGAGGCGGCAATGATGCGAACCTACGGCGCGGCCCTTGCCCTTATCTGTGCGACGGCGACGCCCGCGCTGAGCCAGTCGATCGATCAGCTTGTGGCGGTCAGCCCGAACAACGAGTCGGCGACCCAGCCAACGACCTGGTCGATCGCCGGCTATATCACCGACCGCAACCCGTCCCCCCTGATCCAGTCGATGGGCAGCCAGCCGCGACCTGATCTGTGGCAGGAGATGGATTTCGACGAGTTGATGGCCACCCTCGGCGGCGATCCGGCGGCCCGGTCCGTCGCCGCGCCGGTGGTTGCGCCCAGTGCCGCCCCAACCCCGCCTTCCAGGCCAACCGCTACCCGCGCCGCCGTGAACGATCGCGGCGGAAACGAAGGCGGCGGCGGAGGTTCTGGGGGTGGCGGAGGCGGCGGCTGGAACTGACCGCCGGTCATGGTGCTGATGGTCGAGAAAATTCCCCACGGCGTTGTTCGATATTTCACGGCCGCTCTGGCCCTTCTCCTGCTGGTGCTGCTCTGCCCCGGTTCGGCCGGCGCGGCGGCGGGCGAACGTCATGCGCTGATCATCGGAAACAGCGCCTATGAGACGCTGAGGCCGCTCCGCAACCCGTCCAGCGACGCACGGCTGACCGGCGACGCGCTACGGGATCTCGATTTCCACGTGGAGATCCTGATCGACGCGGACAAGGCGACGATGGAGCAGGCGCTGGCCGCCCACAGCGAACGGGCGCGGGACGCCGAGATATCGCTGGTCTACTTCGCCGGCCATGGCGTCCAGTTCGAGGGCGTGAACTACCTGCTGACCACGGATTCAGCACTGGCCGCGATGGGCGACCCGGAATCGACGGCGATCGATGTATCGCGCGTGGTCCAGGCCGTCCAGGCGTCCGATCCCACGGTCGGCGTGATCATCCTGGACGCCTGCCGCGACAATCCTCTGCCGCCGGAGATCGCGCCCGCCGGCTATGCCGGCGGCACGGCGCTGACCAGCGGCCTCGCCCGGCTGGATGGGGTGAGCGGGCTGCTGATCGCCTACGCCACCGCGCCCGGCCAGATCGCCTATGACGGGTCCGGCGCCAACAGCCCGTTCGCCGCCGCGCTGGTGCAGTCGCTGGAGCAGCCGGGGCTGGAGATCGGCCTGATGTTCCGCGACGTGCGCCGGCGGGTGATGGAGATGACGGCCGGCGCGCAGATCCCGTGGGTGGAGGAGGCGCTGGTGTCGCCGCTCTACCTCAACCCGATTGAGGAGCCGGTGGTGGCGGAGGCGGAGGATCCGGCCGCGCCGGCCGAGACGGTGGAGGAACGCCGCGACCGCATCCAGATCGCCACCACGCCGCCCGCGCCGGGGCAGGAGGAGTTGGACTGGTTGCTGCTGGCGGCGCTGGACGAGGAGCGCCGGCCGCTGGGAGCCGAAGCCTATCTCAAGATCCACCCTCAGGGCGCGCACCGGGCGGCCGTGGAGGAAATGGCGCGGACAACCCGCGGGCTCGTGATCGCTGAAGGCGAGGCGAGGCCGGAAGACGAATATAAGCTTTGGACGCTGGTTTCCCGCACCGGCGATCCAGCGCTTCTGGAGCGGTTCCTCGCGCTCTATCCGGAAGGGGATTTTGTGGAGGATGCGCGCCTTCGCATCGCCACCCTGACCGACACCGCCCAGGCGACGCAGGACGCCGCGATCGACGATCCCGCGCCGCCGCGCAACCCGGTGACGCAGGAAGCGGCGCTGGACGTGTTCCTGGGGACCGGGATGACCACCTTCTCCCTGCGGCAGCGGCCGACGACCGTGACCTTCACCTCCCTGCCGCAGAATGGCGTGCTGACGGTGACGAACATGGATGGCACCGAAACCGCGCTGACGCCCGACGCGCTGGGCGAACCCGTCACGATCACCGCGCTGGCCTACCGGCCCGCTCAGGGCGTGCTGGAGGCGCGCGACCGGTTCACGCTGGGAGCGGTGGAGACAGGGCGCGGCCTTCTCGTCCAGGCGGCCGAGCCGGAGACGATCAGCTACACGGTGGAGGCGAGGGTCCGTCCCCATGATTGCGACCTACTGGCCGGCGCGCGGTTCGATCCGCAGGGCGTGGTGATCGGCAACTATCCGAACGAGATCGTGCCGGCGCTGGCCGTCCCCGCCTGCGAGGCCGCGGTGGCGGAATTCCCCGAGGAGCCGCGCTTCAAGTTCCAGCTCGCCCGCGCCCTAACGGCCGCCGAACGGCATGGGGAAGCCCTGGACCTTTATATCCAGGCGGCGGAGGAAGGACACGTCACCGCGCTCTACGCGCTGGGCGCGGCCTATGAATTCGGCCTTGGTGTGGAGCGCGATATCGATGCGGCGGTCGGCTTCTATCGCGAGGGCGCGGAAAAGGGCGACCTCTACGCCGCCAACAGCATGGGACGTATCTTCCAGAACGGAGTGCTGGGGGAACCGGACATGGAGGCGGCTCTGAACTGGTTCCTCAAGGCCGCGCGGGGCGGGCACACCTTCTCCTACAACCATCTGGGGACGATGTATCTGGAGGGGAACGGCGTGCCGGTCGACCATGAGAAGGCCTACCGGCTGTTCGACGCCTCGGCCAATGCCGGCGATATCTACGGGTTCAACAATATGGGGCTGATGTACGACAACGGCTATTTCGTGCAGCAGGATCCTGAGGCGGCTCGGCACTGGTACGAGCGCGCGGCGCGGGGTGGCCAGCCGCAGGCGCCGATCAACCTCGCACTCATGTATCTGGGGGACCACGGGCTGGAGCCGGACGAGGCGGAGGCGGCCTTCTGGTTCGGCGAGGCCGCGCGGTTGGGCAACCCCTGGGGTTACGCCAATCTGGGCTGGGCCCATGAGAACGGGCGCGGCGTGGCGGCCGACCCCGTGAAGGCGGCGGAATTCTACGCCCGCGCCGCCGGTTTTCCCGGCACCGACGCCGCCGCCTATGCCGAACGGGGGTTCGAAGGACTGCCCCGTGCGGCGACGGTGCGGGCGCTGCAGGAACGGCTGGCCGCGCTGGACTATGAGGTCGGAGAACCCGACGGCGACTGGGGTCCGAACACCGAACAGGCCGCCCGCGCCTTCCTGGCGGACGCCGGCGGGCAGGCCGAAGGGACGCCAGTGGACATCCTCTCGACCCTGACGCTCGCCCTCACGCCGCCGGAACCCTGCATCGCCACCCGAGGCCTGACCATCGCCGGCCGGACGCCGGAAACCGATTGCGCGATCTGAGGGGTCGCGCGCAATCCAGGCATGACTCTGTTTTTATTGGTCATTCCGGACTTGATCCGGAATCCATGCGGTGTCGATGGTGGCCGGACGGCTACAATGCTTGCACCATCGGCGACGCGGCAAGGGCCTATGGATTCCCGATCAGGTCGGGAATGACCAACCAAGATAAACAACCTCATGGTGAGCCTGTCGAACCATGTTGGCCCTGCCCCTGGAAAAAACGCCCCTTCATTAAGCCTCGCTTCATCGAATCACGTCATAGTCGGGCCCCGGGACGACTCCGCGTCCGCGCGATGGGGGATTCATGGGGCTACGGGCGAAATTCAACCTGGTGATGATCGTCGCCTTCGGGATCGGCTACGCGCTGGCCGGAGGGCTGACCTGGCAGCTTGTGCGCGAGGACGCCCGCCGGGAGGTCGTGCGGCAGGCCGAGATCATGATGGCGAGCGCGCAGGCGGTGAGGAAATACACCACCGAGGAGATCAGGCCGCTGATCGCCGACCGGCTGGAGCATGAGTTCCTGCCGCATTCCGTGCCGTCCTACGCCGCCCAGACCAACCTCCGGGCGCTGCATGAGGATTTCCCGGCCTTCACCTACAAGGAAGCCGCCCTCAACCCGACCAATCCGATCGACCGGGCGTCGGACTGGGAGGCCGACCTGATCCACGAATTCAGGAACGACCCCGAGCGGACGGAGATCGTGTCCCAGCGGATGACGCCGACGGGCCTGGTGCTGAACATGGCCCAGCCGATTCGCGTCGGCGATCCCTCGTGCCTGACCTGTCACAGCGTTCCGGCGGCGGCGCCCCCCTCCATGATAGACATGTACGGCACGGCCAACGGCTTCGGCTGGAAGCTGGACGAGGTGGTGGGCGCGCAGGTGGTGACGGTGCCGATGTCGGCGCCGCTGGAGCATGCGCGGCGCGGCTTTTTCATCATCATGGGCGTCCTGGCGGTTGTCTTCATCGCGGTTGTCGTCATCCTGAACCTGCTGCTGCACTATGTGGTCATCCGTCCCGTGGTCAGAATGTCGGCCGTCGCCGAAGCGGTCAGCCTGGGGCGGCTGGACGTGGAGGAATATGAGCGCAAGGGATCGGACGAGATATCCTCCCTGTCCCAATCCTTCGCCCGGATGAGGCGCAGTCTGGAGAACGCCCTGCAGATGCTGGGACATTAAGCCGTTTTGGGAAAATCCGTTGAACGCCAGTAACTTCACCGATCCGACGACGCTCGGCCGCTATCAAATCCAGGACAGGCTGGGCGGCGGCGCGATGGGCGTCGTCTACAGGGCACACGACCCGGTCATCGACCGGCCGGTCGCGATCAAGGTGGTCCGCGCCGACCTTCTGGACCATCAGGACCGGGAGGAATTCCTGGGCCGGTTCCGCCGGGAGGCGCAGGCGGCCGGACGGTGCAGCCATCCCAACATCGTCGGCGTCTACGATTTCTTCGACGATTCCGAACGTCCCTTCATCGCGATGGAGTATGTCGAGGGGCGGGAGTTGGCGGACCTGATCGGCCAGCGGACGGTGTTCGATCCGCGCGAGGTGATGCTGATCGTCCTCCAGGTCCTGAGCGCGCTGGGCTATGCCCATCAGCGGCAGATCGTGCATCGCGACATCAAGCCGGCGAACGTGATCCTGCTGGAAGGCGGCCATGTGAAGGTCGCCGATTTCGGCGTCGCCCGGATCGGGACCGTCAACGCCACGCAGCTTGGCACCGTGCTGGGCACGCCCAGCTACATGTCGCCCGAACAATGCATGGGCCAGGAGGTCGACCACCGGTCGGACCTCTTCTCCTGCGGCGTGCTGCTCTACGAGATGCTGACCGGGGAGCGGCCTTTCCCAGGCAACTCCGCGACGGAAATCCTCTACCGGCTGCTGAACCACAAGCCGCGCGACATAAGGGAGCTTCGGTCGAACCTGCCGGCTTCGCTGGAGACCATCGTCGCGCGGGCGCTCGCCAAGCAGCCGGAGGACCGGTTCCAGAACGCGCAGATTTTCGCCGATGCGCTTGAGGGAGCCTTCGGCGACGCCCCCGTCGGCGGCCAGATCGTGCCGGACCAGACGGTGCTGATGCCGACCCAGATGCGGCCGCTGCGGCAGCGCGAGGATCTGCGGGAGGGCTGGGACCAGGACTTCCTGCGCCGCGTCGAGGATATGCTGTCGCCCACCATCGGGCCTATCGCCCGCGTGCTGGTGCGCCAGGCCGCGCATGACCATCATTCGGTGGAGGATCTGGCCCAGGCGCTGGCGCCGCGCCTGCCCAACGAGAATGACAGGATGAAGTTCCTGCGCGCCCTCCAGCTTGGCCGGGAGACGACCGCCGGAGCGCGGACGACAGGCCGGCCGACATCCTCGCTCCGCCCTTCCAGCCTCGGTCTCGGATCGGGCGGCGCGTCGCCGTCGCCTTCCGGCATGACGGCTGTAGGAACGACCTTCGCGCCCGACGAGGCGGCGCTGAACGCGGTGGAGACCGAGCTGGCCTTCCATCTGGGTCCGATCGCTCGCGTGATGGTCCGCCGCGCCGCGAGCCAGTCGCGCTCCCTGTCCGACATGCTGCGCGCCCTTGCCTCCCAGATTCCCAAGGAAGCGGACCGGGAAGCGTTCCTTCGCCGCTGCTCCCGCCTGTCCTGAGGGTGTTTCGGCAAGGCGGCAGGCGCTATGCTCCCTTTCGACATCAGAACGATCGGGATTTTTCATGGAACAGACCGTCCAGGACATTCTCCAGCAAGCGGTCGAACGCCATCGGGCTGGTCAGTTAGAAGAGGCGAGGCTCCTCTATCGCGAGGTGTTGGCCAGGCAGCCCGACCAGCCCGACGCGCTCCACTTCCTGGGGGTAATCGCCGTCCGCGACCAGGATCTGTGGGGAGCGATGGAGTTGATCGGCCGCGCCATCGCCGTCGACCCGAACGTGCCGAGCTACTATGTCAATTTCGGCAATATCCTGAAGCTGCTGAAGAAGCCGGACGAAGCCATCGCCTGCTATGAGCGCGCGCTGGCCCTTGAGCCCGACCAGCCGGAGGCGCTGATCAGTCTGGGCACGCTCTACCGTTCCCAGGGTAGCCTGGACCGGGCGGAGGAAACGTGCCGCCGGGCGCTGGCGCTGCAGCCGGACTCCGTGGAAGGCTGCTATATTCTGGGCGCGACCCTTCGACAGGCGGGGCGGCCTGAGGAGGCGGTGGCGGAGTTGGAGAAGGCGCTGTCCTTCGACCCGGCCTACGACCCCGCCCACGAATTGCTGGGCCGGCACTACCATACGATCGGGCGATGGGAGGAGGCCGTGAGGGTCTTCGACCGCTGGCTTGCGCATTCCCCCGGCCATCCGACGGCGCTTCACATGCGCGCCGCCTGCTCCGGCGATGAGACGCCGGAACGGGCATCGGATGGATTCGTGCGGATTCTGTTCGATCGTTTCGCCGTTAGTTTCGACGACCAGCTTCTGGGGCGGTTGAGCTATCGCGTGCCGGAGCTGATCGCCGACGCCGCCCTGCCCTGGCTGCGCTCACGGGGGGAAAAGCTGTCGATCATCGACGCGGGTTGCGGCACCGGGCTCTGCGGGCTGGCGCTGAAGCCGTTCGCCCGACGCATGATCGGCGTCGATCTTTCGCCGAACATGCTGAAGGAAGCGGCCAGGCGCGAGCTATACGACGAGTTGGCGGAGGCGGAGTTGGGCGCCTATTTCGATGCGCCCGGCGAAGAGGTCGAGCTGATCGTATGCGGCGACACGCTGGTTTATTTCGGCGTGCTGGAAAATATCCTCAGGGGAATGTCCGGCCGCCTCGCCCCCGACGGACGCATCATCTTTACCGTCGAGGCACTGGCGGAGGAGGCGGACGGTCCCGGCTTCCACCTCAACGCCCATGGCCGCTACAGCCATAAGCGGTCCTATATGGCGCGGACGGCCGAGGAGAGCGGGCTGACCGTGCTGTCGCTGGAGGAGGTGACGCTGCGGCTGGAGGGGAAGGAGCCGGTGGCGGGGTATCTGGTGGTGGCGGAGAAGGAATAACAAGGTCCCCTCACCCAACCCTCTCCCCGGAGGGGCGAGGGCTACCAACTTCACCCTCGCCCCACCGGGGAGAGGGATCGACGTATACGTCGATCCCGCGAAGCGGGAGGGTGAGGGGCTACCGTTCGGCGATCACCAGATATCCCGCCACATCCTTCCCCGCCTCACGCCGCAGGGTCAGCTCCTCGATCTTGATCGCGGTGAGGCCGGTGGCGGCGAGGGCTTCTTCTATGTGGCGGCGGCTGTGGAGATAGCGGCCGCTGGGGCCGAGGCGGAAGCCATCATCTTCATCCAGGCGCTCCACCGAGAAGAGCGCGTGGCCCGAGGGGCGGAGGCCGACGGCGATGGCGGCGAGGGCGGGGCGGAGATCGCCGAAATAGATCAGCGTGTCGGCGGAGACGACGATATCGAACGCCCCCGGCCGCGACAGCAGTGCGGCGGTCAGCTCCTCCTCCGTCAACTCGTCATAAAGCCCACGATCCCGCGCCCTGGCGAGCATCCCAGCCGACAGGTCGACGCCCTGGAGGGTGCGGGCGTAGGGCCTGAGGGTTTCGGCGCAGAGGCCGGTGCCGCAACCGGCGTCGAGGATGGCAAGCGATCCGGCGGGCTCGCCCCTCAAATGCGCGAGGCGGGAGATGAGCAGCCCCGGCACCGCGTAGTCCAGCCGGGCCATCTTCTCGTCATAGCTGGTCGAGAAGGAATCGAAGATGCCGGTCACATAATCGTCGGCCGCGCGATCCGGCGCGCCTTCCCCGGTGACGGCCGCCAGGGCGTGACGGGCGATCGCGCTTTCCGGTTCGACCGTCAGCCAGTGGCGCAGCACTTCGGCCGCCTCCTCCAGCCTGTCCTCGCCATAAAGGAGCTGACTCAGATTGCGCGCCGCGGCGGTCATGCCCGGCGCCAGGGCGAGCGCCTGCCGATAGGCGTCGATGGCCTCTTCCGTCCGGTCCAGCCCCTGAAGGATGTGGCCCCTGTTGTAGTGGAGGACCGGGATCTCAGGAGCGGTCGAGATGGCCCGGTCGAGCAGGCCGAGGGCGGAATCGAGCCAGCCGTCATTCTCCCAGATCGTGCCGAGATTGTTGAGCGCCCGGACATTCTCCGGATCCTGTTCAAGGATGTCCCGATAGAGCGCGGCCGCCTCCTCCGTCCGGCCCTCGGCCTCCAACGCCTTGGCCTCTTCTATTCGATCGGGGCGATCTTCCGGGATCACAGGCCGGCATCCACCAGCAGCCCGGCGACCGGGACGCCGCGCTCGACCCTCAGATGGACATGGGCGATTCGCCGGTCCGCGAAGCCCGCGCCGGCCAGCAGCCGGACCACATCGTCGATCGGATGGGCGTAGCGGCCGCTGGGGGTGAGGACGAAACCTTCGGCGTCTTCCTCGGCCCATTCCTCCAGGGTGAACACGAATCTTCCTCCCTTCTTCAGCGACCGCGCGGCCGCGCCCAGCACCGGCCCCAGCGCGCCGAAATAGACCAGCGTATCGGCGGCGATCAGCAGATCGAAACGCGCCGGCTCCTCCTCCAGGAAGGAGGTCAGCTCACGCGCCAGCAAATCGTCGTAAACTTCCCGCTCGCGCGCCTTGTCCAGCATCCGGGGCGACAAATCCACCCCTGCCAGGATTCGCGCATAGGGCCGCAGGAAGGGTCCGCACAAGCCCGTGCCGCAGCCGAGATCGGCGATCGCGAGCGTGCCCTCCGGCGCGCCAAGGCTGTCGGCCAAAAGCTTCGCGATCAGCGACGGCGCGCGATAGTCCAGCTCTGCCAACTTTTCGTCGAAGACGGCGGCGAAGCCGTCAAATACCTGCTGGACGTAATCGTCCGGCGCGCGGTCCTCCACCCCCTCCCCCGTTGTCGCGGCGACCATGTGGCGCGCGACGGGACTGTCGGGGTGGCTGGCCAGCAGGAGGCGGAACGTCTGGCGCGCCTCCTCCATCCGGCCCAGCCGGAACAGGATCTGGCCCAGATTGGTCAGCGCGGCCTTGTGCCCCGGCTCCAGCCCGACGCAAGCGCGATAGGAGGCCTCCGCCTCCTCGTAGCGATGCCGCTGCTCCAGGATATGACCCATATTGTTATGCACGTCGGGAAGGCCGGGATCGAGGGCAAGTGCCGTCCGGTAGCATTCCTCCGCCTCGTCAGGCCGCTTCATATCCAGGAGCGCGTCGCCCAGATAGCGGTGGGAGGACGCGTTGCCGGGGGCGAGGCCGATAGCCGTGCGGTGCCATCGTTCGGCCTCCCCCTGCCGGCCCGCCTTCTGAAGCGCCTTGCCCAGATTGTCCGCGAAGAGCGCGCTGTCCGGCTCCAGCTCCACGGCGCGGCGATAGGATTCGATCGCCTCCTCCCGCCGGCCCATCGTCTCCAGGACGGTGGCAAGGTTGTTGTGCGCATCGGCGAAGCAAGGCGCGGTCTCGATAGCCTGGCGATATTCCGCCGCTGCGCCTTCCGCATCGCCCAGATCGTCCAGCAGGCGCGCCAGGTTGAACCGGGCCAAGGCGTTCCAGGGCGCGAGGTCGACCGCGCGCCGGAAACACGCGGCCCCGCCTTCCAGATCGCCCGAGGCCTGCCGGACATTGCCGAGATTGACGTGATAGGAGGATTCCGCCGGCGCCAGGGCGATCGCTGCTTCGATCAGTTGGCCGCCGCCCTCAAGGTCGCCCAGCCGGGCGACGACGACGCCGAGGAGGTGGCGCGACTCGGGATCGTCGGGGTCAAGCCGGAGAGCCTCCCTCAGCCGGTCGGCGGCCTCCTCCAGCCGGCCGTCGCCATAGAACGCCCGCGCCTCCTCCTGAAGTGCCGATACCCTGCCCAATGCCGCCTGCCCCCGAGAATCACCGTTCGCGGCGGCAGTCTAGCAGAGCGGAAAGATGGAAATTCAAGAAAGGAAGGCACTCCCGTTCCTGCCCATTTGAAGTATTATGTCCCGCAGGGGCAGCGACCGATGGTCATCAGCGGATTGCGGGAGATGGGGGATATGAGAGTGATCGCCAGACGTGTCGCGACGGTCTGCGCCCTGGCGGCGCTCGCGGTGGGGTGCCAGACAGGAGGGCCGGGAACCGGCCTCGTCGGCAATGCGGGCGAAACCCAGCTTGGCGCGAACCTGATCGGCGAATCGTGCCGGCTGCGGCCCGACGACCGTGTGGCGGCGCTGGGCGCGCCCTTCAACGTGTTCTGCGGCGACTGGGAACGGCCCAGCGGACAGGTGCTGCGCATCGCCGATATCGGCGGCGGCACGGAACGGGCGCGTAGCTTTCTTTCCGCCGGCGACTGGCGCGACCGGCTGGAACGGACGGCGACCTGCGCGGAGGCCGGAACCTCGGCCATTGCCGGCGGCCATGAGGCGATCCTGCTGGACTGCCGGCTGAAGAATGGCGGCTGGCCTTATGTCGCCTTCGCCACCAGCATCGAGGACGACGTCTATCTGGCAGAGGGCATCCCGGCCGCCCAGCCGACGCTGGAGACGGCGGTCGCCGTCCTGTCCGGCACGGCCGCGCCCGAGGGGCTGGCGGCGGCCGAGCCTTCGGGAAGTTCCGCCGCAGTCCGACGGCTGGAAGCCCAGATGGGCGATCATCTGTTCGGCGCGGGCGACCTTGACGATTACCAGCGGCTGATGTCCGTCGGCCGCTATTACAACAGCGTCAAGAATTTCGCGGAATCGGAGCGGCGCTACCGCGAGGCGGTGGAGATCCACCAGCGCATATTGGGATCCGACAGTCCGGAGCTTGGCGATCCGCTGATGCATCTTGCGCTGCAGATCAGCAACCAGGAGCGCTTCACCGTCGCCGAGCCGCTGTTCGACCGGGCGGGCCAGTTGATCCAGGGCGCGTTCGACCCCGGCCTCAAGGCGCGCTACACCAGCTACCTGTCGCTGCACGCGGCCAACCAGCAGAAATATGACGAGGCGGTGAGGCTGGCCCGGCAGGCGACGGAGCGCCGGCGGGAACTGGCGATGGCCAGCGGCCAGATCGCCGGCTTTCAGCAGACGGCCGCGTTCGGCCAAGGCGGCATCGGCCAGTCGCTGGCCGACAGCGGCGTGCTGGCGACGCCGCTGGACACCGCGCCGGTCGAGATCGCGCAGAGCCAGTATATCGAGGCCGCGCTGCTGTACCGCCAGGGCGATCTGGACCAGGCGCTGGAGATCATCAACCAGGCGATCGGCACCATCGAGACGATGGGCGAGCGATCCGGCTGGTGGCTGCCCCAGCTTCTGGAGCTGCGCGGCCAGATCCAGACCGCGCGCGGCGCCTATGGCGCGGCGGAGAGCGACCTTCGACGGGCGCTCGACGCCCGGCAGAGGCTGTTCCCGGAGGAACGGCCGGTCGCGCTGACCTACCTCTACCTCGCGGAACTCTACCGCCAGAGCGGCCGGGCGGACGAGGCGGTGGCGTCCTACCGTTCCGCGGTCACGATCATGCGCGAAGGCGGCGAGAGCGCGCGGCTGGAGCAGATCGGCCCTTATCTGGACCTGCTGTGGGCAGCGGCGGAGGCCGACCCTTCCGCACAACCGGCGCTCTATGTCGAGATGTTCGACGCGGCCCAGCTCGTCCGCAGCCCGGTGACGGAGCAGAACATCGCCGACGCTGCGGTTCGTCTCTCGGCATCCGACGACGATGTCGGCGCACTGATCCGCGAACTGCAGGACGCCAAGCGGCAGCGCGACACGCTGCTGTTCAATTTCAGCCGCGCCTCCTCACAGGCCCTGCTGCCGGAGGATGAGGGATATCTGGACGATCTCCGCGCCCGGATCGAGGCGCAGGAGCAGCGCATCCTGGTGCTGGAGCCGCAGGTCCAGGCGGCAGCTCCCAACCTGAACATCCTGCGCGACACCAGCAGCCGGTTCGACCAGCTTCAGCCGCTGCTGCGGCCGGAGGAGGCGCTGGCCCAGTTCCTGGTCGGCGCGGATGGCAGCTACGTCTTCCTGGCGACGCCGGAAGGGGTGCTGGCGTCCCGCGTGCCGCTGACCGAGCCGCAATTGCAGGTGCTGGTCGACCGGCTGCGCCAGGCCTTCGTCGTCACCGGCGGCCCGTCCGGCCTTTCTGTCGGCGGGTTCGATGTGACGGCGTC
The DNA here is from genome assembly GCF_039839375.1 of Inquilinus sp. CAU 1745. Taxonomy (NCBI): domain Bacteria; kingdom Pseudomonadati; phylum Pseudomonadota; class Alphaproteobacteria; order Rhodospirillales; family Rhodospirillaceae; genus Inquilinus; species Inquilinus sp. CAU 1745. The sequence goes on along the minus strand of NZ_JBDOQU010000009.1, from coordinate 66,221 downwards.
CCACCTTCTCTATCAGCAGCTTCTGGGGCCGTTCGCCGACCGGCTGTCCTCCGTCGACCATCTGCTGGCCGTGACCTCCAAGGCGCTGTCGTCGCTGCCCCTGTCGGTGCTGGTGGCCTCGCCGCCGCCGCAGATCGTCAATGCCGACTATAGCGGCGTCGACTGGCTGATCGGGGAGATGGCGGTCAGCAACGTGCCGTCCGTCCGATCCTTCGTCGATCTGCGGGAGAAGGCCGGCCGGTCGCAGGCGCCCCAGCCCTTCATCGGCTTCGGCGCTTTCGATCCGGTGCCGTCGGCGGACATCATCCTGGAGAGCCTGAACCTGCCCGAAGCCTGCCGGGAAGGGGCGGAGGCGGTCGCCAATGCCCCACGGCTGGACGAAACGGCAGCCCAGCTTCGCGCCATGGCCGCCAGCTTCGGCGCCGACCCGTCGGACGTCATACTAGGGCAGCAGTTCACCGAGCCGACGATCCGAAGCCTGCCGCTGGACCAGTACCGGGTGCTGGCCTTCGCCACGCACGGTTTGCTGCCGGGAGAGCTGGACTGCCTGTCGGAACCCTCGCTGCTGACCTCCTACGGCGCGTCGGGGGAAACCTGGGACAATGGCCTGCTGACCTATACAGAGATCTTCAATCTCAACCTGGATGCCGAGGTGGTGGTCTTAAGCGCCTGCAACACCGGCGGCCCGCTGGGCGCGCAGAACCGCACGGACAGCCTGATCGCGGCGCAGGGGCCGAGGCTGGTTGCCGACCAGGGCGAGAGCGACAAGCAGCGTGGCGAGAGCCTTACCGGCCTCGCCCGCGCCTTCCTCTATGCCGGCGCGCGGTCGCTTCTGGTATCGAACTGGCAGGTCAGCACCGAAGCCACGGTGGCGCTGATCACCCAGACCTTCGAGACTGCGGCGGGAACGAACCGGACGCTGGCGGCGTCGCTGCGGGAGGCCCAGTTGGGCTTCGCCCGGACGCCCGCCGCCTCCCACCCCTATCTGTGGGCGAGCTTCACGCTGATCGGGGACGGGGCGCGCCAGATCTGACGCGCCCTTCCTCCTCCCAAACCTCGTCATGCTGGACCACGATCCAGCATCCATACGGCGTCGGTGACAGGCGGAATCCCTCCCGGTCCTTCACCGTCCGCGCGGCGTCGCCGGCCTATGGATTCCGGATCAAGTCCGGAATGACCAGCAAGGATGGGGCGCGTCCTTCCCCTCATGGTGAGCTTGTCGAACCATATGTGCCCACACCCTTCGACAGGCTCAGGGTGAAGTGAAGGGGAGGTCTTCCCCTCCCCGCAGGAGCCTCAGGTGCCGGTGTTCAGGACGACGACGCGGCGGTTGTCGCCGGCGGTGGGGGCGAGGCCGGGGAGAGGCTGCGTCTCTCCCTTTCCTTCCGGCTGCAGGCGACTGTCGTCTATCCCGGCCTGGGAGGTCAGATAGTCGACGACCGCGCGGGCCCGCTGTTCGGAGAGGGACTGATTGTAGGTCGCGCTGCCCGAGGCGTCGGTGTGCCCTTCGATGACGAAGCTGTTGCCGGCGAGTCCCGGATCGGCCAGCACATCGGCGATGGTGTCGAGCGTCTCCATCGCGCGGGGCGTGAGCTGCGCGGAATTCAGCTCGAACTGGATGCTGCCGAAGGAGGCCGCCCGGACGACAGGCGCCGACGGGGCCGTGGCCGGCGTCGCGGCCGGAACGACGGGCGCGGCCGGAGCGGCGGGTTCGGCCGGCGCCGTGGTCGCCGCCGCGGCGGGGGTCGCCGGGCTGGGGGCCGGGGCCGCGGCGTCGGCCGGCGCCTGGCGGATCGACAGGCCCTGGGTGGTGCCGCTGAGGCTCAAGCCGCCCTCTCCGCTCTGCGCGGCGGCGGAGCCGGCGTCGGGGCAGCGATCGTTGGGTTCGTTGCTGAGCGCGCTCCACACCTCGCAATAGCTCGGATCGTCGGACGCGCCGAACTGGGTCTGCGCGCTGGCCGACGAGACGATGGCGAGCGCCGCCGTCATCGCGAGAGCGACAGGGCCGGCATATTCAAACATCTTCATCCCACCCTCCTGGAAAGCACAATGCGCCGGCGACCTTCAAGGTCGTCGGACGCGAAACTGTCGGCAACTATACGTCTCAACTCCAACAGCGGCAAATCATTGATAACGATCGCCCATTATCATCGTCATACGGGAAAGATTCATTTTCCGCATGGGGGCGGGCGGTGTAGGGTTTGCCCGGGCAGGGTGAGTCAGCTTGGTATGGTGGGATGACCGGCGATCAGGACAGGAACGGCGGCAACGACGAGGCGACGCGGCTGGCGTCGGCGCCGGGATTCTCCAACCGTCCGCCCATTCCCAGCCCCAAGCAGGATGAAGGCGGCCGGCAGAGCACCATTCCGGCCGGACGCGTCCTCAACCACACCTACAGGGTGGAGGAACTTCTGGCCCGTGGCGGGATGGGAGAGGTCTATCGCGCCACCCACGCCGACATGGGAACCCAGCACGCGATCAAGGTCATCCTGCCGGAGCTGGCCAGCGACCCGAAGATCCTGGACATGTTCCGCCGTGAAGCGGGATCGCTGCGCAGCGTGCGGAACGACGCGGTCGTCGCCTATGACGGCGTGTTCCGGGACGAGGACGGCCGGCTCTATCTGGTGATGGAATATGTCGTCGGCCCGTCGCTGGCGGAGACGATCCGCGACGGCGCGCTGCCGCCCGGCGACATCATCCGGCTGCGCGACCGGCTGGCCGGGGGGCTGGGCGCGGCGCACGTCAAGGGCATCGTTCACCGCGATATCTCGCCGGACAACATCATCCTGCCGGAAGGCAAGCTGGAAAACGCCAAGATCATCGATTTCGGCATCGCCAAGCTGACGGACCCGACGGCCGCGACCATCATCGGCGACGATTTCGCGGGCAAGTATTCCTACGTGTCGCCCGAACAGCTGGGCATGTACGGCGGCAAGGTCGGCGCGGCGTCGGACATCTACAGCCTGGGGCTGGTCCTGGTCGCGGCGGCGATCGGGGAACCGCTGGACATGGGCCAGTCGCCGATCACGGTGGTCGAGGCGCGGCGGGCCGTGCCCGACCTCTCCCGCGTCCCGCCGACGCTGATCCCCGGCCTGACGGCGATGCTGCAGCCCGATCCGGCCGACCGCCCCTCCTCGATGTACGATCTGATCGATTGGCAGGAGGACCAGCGTCCGGCGGCCACGGGCGCGCCTTCCGCGGCGTCCCGACCGGCTGGCAGGGCGGAGAAGAAAGGGTCGAGCGCGGCGATGATCGGCGTCGCGGCGGTCGCCCTGCTGGCTGCCGCCGGCGGCGCGGGCTGGTACTTCCTGCGCCATGCCGGACCGGAAACGATCGCGACGGCGACGCCGGAGACGACGGAACCGGTCGCCGGACCGGTCGAGCCCGTCGTGGAGCCGCCGGAAGAGCCTGTTACGGACGCGCCGGTCGATACGCCACCAACCACGGCGACGCCCGCCGCGCCGGAACCGGAGTCGGAGCCGGCTTCGGCGGAGCCTTCCAGCGACATTGCGGCACTGCTGGAGGAAACCTCCACGCTGCTGCCGGATGACGAACCGGCCGCGCGCCCCGACGTCGCCCCAGAGCCAGAACCAGAGCCGGAGCCGACAGCGCCGGTCGCGGCGACACCCGAGCCGGAGACCGCCGCACCGCCGGAGCCCGAACCCGTTCCGGTCGTCGAGGCCCAGCCGGAGCCTGAGCCGGGACCCGCGCCGGAGCCGGAGCCCGTGATATCGGAGGCCGCGACGCCGGAGCCCCGAATTGCGGAGCCCCCGATTGCGGAGCCCCAACCTGAGGAGCCGCAGGTCGCCGCCCTGCCGACGCCGGTCGATCCGGGAGCGATCCAGCAGGCGGCGGAGCGGGTTTTCGCCGGCTTCGACTGCGCCGGCCTGGACGCCGTCGTTTCGGCCGCCGGACGGATCAGCGTGTCGGGCTATGTAGGGTCCGCCGACGCCAAGGCGCGGCTTTCCAGCGCCATCGCCGGCATTCCCGGCGCGACCGGGGCCAGCGTGACGCCCGCCGTCAGGCCCTGGCCCCATTGCGCGGTGCTGAACGTCCTGGACGCCCACACCCGCATCGACCGCGACGGGACCTTCGGCCTGTCCATCACGCCAAACAGCCAGTCGCTGACCTATCGCGACGGCGAGCGAATGTTCATCGACGTATCCAACGCCAGCCTGTTCGACGGCTACCTGTCGGTCAGCTTCATCGACAAGGAAGGCAACGTCGTCCATCTGTTCCCGATGCCGCTTCTGCCCGACAACGCCGTTTCATCCGGCGAGCGGGTGGCGCTGGGCGCGGAGCGGGAATATCTGATCGGTCCGCCCTTCGGCGATGACATGCTGATCGCGATCAGCTCGCCCACGCCGCTGTTCGTCACGCCGAGGGCGGAGGTGGAATCGGCCGCCGATTATCTGCCCGCCCTGGCCCAGGCGCTGGAATCGTCAGACGCTGCGAATCATGGGCAAGAACCGGTCAGCCAATATGTCTTCATCACTTCCGTGCCCGCCGATTAGGAAATACTTAAATAATACGAGTCTTAATTTAGAAACCATGAGTTAATAGAAATTAAACCTTCATCGGATACAGTGGATTGTTTTGTTTCATTTTGAAGTCGGTTCTGACCCGCCTGCGGGTTATATAAAAAGTCTAACAACATCGAAAATTCCAGTTGATCCAACTCATTAGTTTATTGACAAGGGTTCCCCGGATTGAGATAGGATATTTCCGGGGTTAAGGGGGCAGGTGTTTCGCCCAAGAAACATTTTCTATGTCGGGAGCAGGATCGCGGCCCATACGTCGCGCCTTCCCGCAGCCTCCTTGAATTGAATTCTGACGGGTGGCGCGACGAACCATGAGTTCAGTCGACATAGAAGCGTTGGTAGGGGATGTCAGCGACGACAATCCCTGCGGCGACGATCTTGAATATGACGGCGAATTCGGCGCTCTCGACCGGCTTGCGCAGGTCAAGCCCGAACAGCAGTTCGGCGACACCATCATTCCGGCGGAGGAGCCGGACTGGCGGGAGGTGCGGGACAGCGCGGTCAGCCTGTTCTCCCGCACCAAGGACCTCCGCGTCGCCGCCTATCTGGTCAAGGCGCTGATCCGCACCGACGGGTTCGAGGGCTTCGCCGACGGTCTGGATGTCACCCACCGGCTGATCCGGGACCGCTGGGAAGGCGTCCATCCCCTGCTCGACCCCGACGACGACAACGACCCGACCATGCGGGTCAACGTCCTTGTGTCGCTGTGCGACGCCGACGGCGTGCTGCGCCCGCTGCGCGCCGCGCCGCTGGTGAGTTCGCGGATGATGGGCCGGTTCGGCCTTCGTGATCTAGCGATCGCCTCAGGAGAAATCCCCGCTCCCGCCAACAGCGATACGCCCCCTCCCGATTCCGGCGCGATCAACGCCGCCTTCATGGACGTTCCGCTGGAGGAGCTGGAGGCGACGGGCGCGGCGATCGACCGGGCGATCGAGACGATCGGCGAGATCGAGACCACGGTCACCGCACAGGTCGGCGCGGCCAATGCGGCCAGCATGGGCGGAGTGGTCGAGGTGCTGCGCGAGGCGCGGTCGGAGTTGAACGAGAGGCTGGCCCAGCGCGGCGTCACCGTCGGCGGCGGGGATGAGGCCGCGGAGGATGCCGAGGGCGCGCCGGCGGCCGGCGGACAGGCGGCGGCCGGACCGCGCGCGGCGCCGGGGGAGATATCCTCCCGGGAGGATGTAATCAGGACGCTCGACCGGCTGTGCCAGTACTACGAACGCCACGAGCCTTCGAGCCCTATTCCCATGCTGCTGACGCGAGCCAAGCGGCTGGTGACCATGAGCTTCATGGAGATCCTGGACGACCTTGCCCCCGAAGGAGTCGGGCAGGCGAAAATCGTCGGGGGTATCAAGGAAGAACAAGAATATTAGCGAGGACAGCGCGTTGAACGGCCGGCCGAGGGCCGGCGCGACAGTCATTTTAAGGAGGTAGCGGGTCATGGCAAAAGCAAGTTCCCAGAAATTCATCGCGCGCAACCGGGCGCCACGGGTGCAGATCGAATACGATGTCGAGCTGTACGGCGCGTCGAAGAAGGTCCAGTTGCCCTTCGTCATGGGCGTCATGTCGGACCTGTCCGGCAATCCGGCGGAGCCGCTGCCGGGCGTGTCGGACCGCAAGTTCCTGGAGATCGACGTCGACAATTTCGACGACCGGCTGAAGGCGATGAAGCCGCGGGCGGCGTTCCGCGTGCCCAACACGCTGACCGGCGAAGGCGAGATGAGCGTCGACATCACCTTCGAGAGCATGGACGACTTCTCGCCCGCCGCCATCGCGCGGAAGGTCGATTCGCTGAACCAGCTTCTCCAGGCGCGCCAGCAGCTCTCCAACCTGATCACCTACATGGACGGCAAGGCCGGGGCGGAAGACCTGATCGGCAAGGTGCTGCAGGACCCCGCGCTCTTGCAGGCGCTGGCCTCGGCCCCGAAGCCGTCCGACGACGAAGCCGACAAGCCGGCGGAGGCATAAGACCATGACCGACCTTGAGACACAGGCCCCGGAAGGCCAGACGACGACCGTCGAAGCCGGCGATTTCTCCCAGCTTCTGACCAAGGAATTCCGGCCCAAATCGGACCGGGCGAAGGAAGATGTCGAACGCGCGGTCCACACGCTGGCCGAGCTGGCGCTGAAGGACACGGCCGTCATCTCCGGCGACGTGGTCCATTCGATCGAGGCGATCATCGCGGAGATCGACAAGAAGCTGTCGGACCAGATCAACAAGATCATGCACCATGAGGACTTCCAGAAGCTGGAAGGGGCATGGCGCGGGCTGCACCATCTCGTCAACAACACCGAGACGGACGAGCAGCTCAAGATCAAGGTCATGAACATCTCCAAGAAGGAGGCTCATAAGACCCTGAAGAAATTCAAGGGCACGGCCTGGGACCAGAGCCCGCTCTTCAAGAAGATGTACGAGGAAGAGTTCGGCCAGTTCGGCGGCGAGCCGTTCGGCTGCCTGGTCGGCGACTATCATTTCGATCACAGCCCGCCGGACGTGGAGTTCCTGACCGAGATCGGGGCCATCTCCGCCGCCATGCATTCGCCCTTCATCGGCGGCGTCTCGCCGTCGCTGATGCTGATGGATAGCTGGCAGGAGCTGAGCAACCCGCGCGACCTGACGAAGATCTTCTCCACGCCGGAGCATGCGGCGTGGCGGTCGCTTCGCCAGTCGGAGGATTCCCGCTATATCGGACTGGCGATGCCGCGCTTCCTGGCTCGCCTGCCCTATGGCGCCAAGACCGACCCGGTCGAGGAGTTCAATTTCGAGGAAGAGACCGAGGGCGCCGACAGCAGCAAATATTGCTGGGCCAACTCCGCCTACGCGATGGCCACCAACATCACGCAGTCCTTCAAGATGTATGGCTGGTGCTCGCGCATTCGCGGGATCGAATCCGGCGGTGCGGTGGAGGGTCTTCCGACCCACACCTTCCCGACAGACGATGGCGGCGTCGATATGAAGTGCCCGACGGAGATCGCGATCAGCGACCGGCGCGAAGCCGAGCTGTCGAAGGTCGGCATGCTGCCGCTGATCCACAAGAAGAACTCCGACTTCGCGGCATTCATCGGGGCGCAGTCGCTGCACCAGCCGGCGGAATACGACGATCCGGACGCCACCGCGAACGCCAATCTGGGCGCCCGTCTGCCCTACCTGTTCGCGACCTGCCGGTTCGCCCACTACCTGAAATGCATCGTCCGGGACAAGGTCGGCTCGTTCAAGGAACGGGACGACATGGAGCGCTGGCTGCAAAGCTGGATCAACAACTATGTCGACGGCGATCCGAAGAATTCCTCCGAGACGACCAAGGCCCAGCAGCCGCTCTCAGCGGCCCAGGTCGTCGTGGAGGAGGTCGAAGGGAATCCGGGGTATTACTCCTCGAAATTCTTCCTTCGTCCGCACTACCAGCTTGAGGGGCTGACAGTATCCCTCCGGCTGGTTTCCAAGCTGCCCTCGGCCAAGGCCGGCTAGGGGCTGGAACGGCCCGACGGGGGGCGAACAACGAAAGCCCCCTGCCGGGACAGTACCAGGACAGCACCGTTAGTTTGATTGGTCGCAACAAAAAAGGAGCCGTGCCATGGCCGTTGATATGTTCCTCAAGATCGCCGAAATTCCTGGCGAATCCGTCGATGCCGACGCCAACCACAAGGGGACGATGGACATCCTCGCCTGGAGCTGGGGCATGTCCCAGTCGGGCACCACTCATTCGGGACCGGGCGGCGGCGCCGGCAAGGTGAACGTGCAGGACATCAGCGTCACCAAGTATGTCGACATCGCCAGCCCGTTGCTGATGCTCTACTGCTCCGGGGGCAAGCACCTGAAGGAGGCGCTGCTGACCGTCCGCAAGGCCGGTGATAAGCCGCTGGAATATATGGTCATCAAGATGACCGACGCGATCGTCACGTCGGTCTCCACCGGCGGCTCCGGCGGCGAGGACCGATTGACGGAGAACGTTTCGCTGAACTTCGCCAAGGTCGAATACAAGTACACGTCCCAGAAGACTGACGGCTCCGCCGGCGACAAGAAGGAATACAAGTGGGATATCGCGGGCAACGCTAAACTCTGAGCTAGTTGCCTTCCGGGATGGCGGGGAGTGGACGACGACGGGACATTGGCCCGCCGTCGCCGATCCCCGCCCCCACCTTTTTCGACATTATGTGAATGCGGGGGACTGGGATGCTGGCCGAGCAGAGCCTCAAGGAAAACGACCTCGCCGGATCGCTGGCGCATCTGCAGACGCAGATCCGTAAGGATCCTTCGAACGCTTCCCACCGGGTCTTCCTGTTCCAGCTTCTGTCCGTCCTGGGGCAGTGGGATCGTGCGCTGACGCAGCTCAAGGTCCTGGCCGACATGGACGCCGAGACACTGCCGATGGTCCAGACCTACCGGGAGGCCATCCGCTGCGAGATGCTGCGGGCGGAGATCTTCGCCGGCAAGCGGTCCCCAATCATCTTCGGCAAGCCCGAACAATGGCTGGCGCTGATGGTGGAAGCCATGGGTGTCTCCGACCCCGCGCGCGGGGCGGATTTGAGGGCGGAGGCCCTCGAAGCTGCGCCGACCACCTCGGGTACGCTCAACGATCGCCGTTTCGAATGGATCGCCGACGCGGACGGCCGCCTGGGCCCGATCGTCGAAGCGGTCGTCAACGGCCGCTATTACTGGATTCCCGTCCACCGGCTGCGCGAGATCCAGATCGAGGAGCCGGCCGATCTGCGCGACATGGTGTGGACGCCCGTCCAGTTCACCTTCGCCAATGGCGGCCAGACCGTCGGCCTGATCCCGACGCGCTACGCCGGATCGGAGGCGAGCGAGGATTCGGCCATCCAGCTTGCGCGCAAGACCGAATGGATCGAGACCGCGCCCGACTGTTTCGTCGGCCAGGGCCAGCGGCTGCTGACCACCGATGCCGAGGAGGTTGCCCTGCTGGAGGCGCGGACCATCGTGCTGGAGAGCGAGGACGACGAGTCCGACGCGCCGTCGGAGGAGCCGCCGCCGCTGGACGCCGATATCTCCCTGCGCCATGGCTGACCTGACCCCACAGGAGCGATTGCAGCCTTCCCTGCTGGACCGGCTGGCGGATGACGAGCCCGGCGTGACGCAGGAATCCCGCGACCGGCGCGTGCTGTCCGTGCAGCGGCTGCGGGAGGTCGTGCTTCGGGACCTGACCTGGCTGCTGAACGCCGTCAACCTGACGGCGGTGAACGACCTGGAGGATTATCCGGAGGTCGAGCGTTCCGTGCTGAATTACGGCCTGCCCGACATGGCGGGGCACACCGTCTCCGGCGTCGACCTGATCGAGCTGGAGCAGCTTCTCCGGCGGGCGATCATCGAGTTCGAGCCGCGCATCCTGCGCGACACGCTGTCGGTCAAGCTGCTGTTCAACGAATCCGAGATGAACCACAACGCCATGACGTTCGAAATCCAGGGCGACCTGTGGGCGCAGCCGGTGCCGCTGCACATGTATCTGCGCACCGAGCTGGATCTGGAGATCGGCACCGTCAAGGTGTCTGAATTCGCCGCCGGGCGGAACGGCTGATGGACCCGCGAATCCTCCGCCACTACAACCGCGAGCTCCAGTTCATCCGGGAGATGGGAGGGGAATTTGCCGAAGAATATCCGAAGATCGCCGGAAGGCTGAGCCTCAGCGGCTTCGAATGCGCCGACCCCTATGTGGAGCGGCTGCTGGAGGGCTTCGCCTTCCTGGCCGCCCGCGTCCAGTTGAAGCTGGAATCCTCCTTCCCGCAATTCACCCAGCACCTGCTGGAGCTGGTCTATCCGCACTACCTTGCGCCGACGCCTTCCATGGCGGTGGTGCAAATGAACCCGGAGCCAACCGAAGGCGCGCTGGCCGAGGGGTTTCCCGTGGCCCGCGACACGATCCTGCGCAGTCTTCTGGGCAAGGACGACACGACGGCCTGCGAATACCGCACGGCGCACGACGTCACCCTGTGGCCGATCGAGCTGACGAAGGCAGAGTATCTTTCCTCCGTCGGCGCGGTGACGGCGATCGACGTGCCGGTCGGCAAGAAGGTCCGCGCGGCCATCCGCCTCAGGCTGCGCACCACGCTGGGCGTGAATTTCAGCAAGCTTCCGATATCGGCCCTGCCGATCTACCTGCTGGGCGGCGGCGACCTGCCCACGCGGCTTTATGAACAGATCCTGGGCAACAATGCCGGAATCATCGTCCGGCCGACCAGCCGCCCGATCCCGTGGCAGGAGCGTCTGGAGCCGCGCACCGTCCGGCGGCTGGGGTTCGAGACGAACCAGGCGCTGCTGCCGGCGACGCCGCAATCCTTCCAGGGCTACCGGCTGCTGCACGAATATTTCAGCTTCCCGGAGCGATTCCTGTTCGTCGAGTTGACGGAGCTCGACCGCGCGCTGCGCCGGTGCGAGGAGCAGGAGGTGGAGATCATCATCCTGCTGAACCGCAGCGATTCGACGCTGGACAACAGCTTCGACGCCGGCAGCTTCGCGCTGCATTGCACGCCGGCGATCAACCTGTTCCCGAAACGCGCGGATCGCATCCATCTGGACAACCGGTCATGGGAGCAGCATGTCGTCCCCGACCGCACCCGGCCGTTCGATTTCGAGGTCCACAGCGTCGGCGAGATCAAGGGCTATGGCGACAGCAACGATTCAGAGGTCGACTTCCTGCCCTTCTACGCGACCAGCGACGTCAACCGCTATGCCGAGCAAAGGGCCTACTTCACGGTCAGCCGCCAGCCGAGGCTGCTGTCCAGCCGGCAGCGCAAGCGGGGTCCGCGGTCCAGCTATGTCGGCAACGAGGTCTATGTCAGCCTGGTCGATCAGGCGGAGGCGCCCTACCGCGGAAACCTGAAGCAGCTCGGCGTGATGACGCTCTGCACCAACCGCGACCTGCCGTTGACCATGCCGGTGGGCAAGGGCAACACGGACTTCACGCTGGAAGCCGGCGCGCCCGTCGTCTCCGTCCGCTGCGTCGCCGGGCCGACCAAGCCGCGCCCGTCGAACGCCGGCGGTGAGACGGCATGGCGGCTGGTCAACCATCTGTCGCTCAACTATCTGTCGCTGGTTGATCGCGACCCGCAGGAAGGGGCGGCGGCGCTGCGCGAGCTTCTCAGGCTCTACAGCCATAACGAAGCCGCCCTGCACAAGCAGATCGACGGCATCAAGTCGATCCGGAGTACTCCCGTCGTCCGCCGCGTGTCCGACGAGGACAGGATGGCGTTCGGCCGCGGTCTCCAGATCGGCGTCACCTGCGATGAGGGGGCGTTCGAGGGGACGGGCGTCTTCCTGCTGGGCGCGGTCCTGGACGATTTCTTCGCGCGCTATGTTTCCATCAATTCATTCACGGAAACCGTGGTCAGCGCGGTCGACCGTGGGGAGGTCATGCGATGGCCGGTGAGAATCGGGCGCCGTCACCTCCTGTAGAGGAGGCGCCCGTCAGCACGCCTTCTTCCGATAATGACGCCATCGCCACGCTGGCGGCGGAGCCCTATGCGCATGATTTCTTTCAGGCGCTGAGGCGGATCGAGGGCATTCATCCCGAAAAGCCGCGGATGGGCGAATCCGTGCGGGCGGCCGACGATCCGGTGAGGCTGACGCACAACCCGTCCCTGCTGTTTCCGCCGGCCGCCGTCGCGAGGTTCGAACCGGCCGGAGGCAAATGGCGGCTGGTCCAGAACATCCTGGGCCTTCTGGGCCCGAACGGCGCGCTGCCCCTGCACCTGACGGAATACGCGGAATCCCGACGGCTGCACCACCGGGATGGCACCTTCGTCCGGTTCCTGGACATTTTCCATCACCGGATGCTGGCGCTGTTCTATCGCTCCTGGGCGGCGTCCCAGCCGACGGTCAGCTTCGACCGGCCGGAAAGCGACCGCTTCGCCTTCTATCTGGGCTCCCTCTTCGGCATCGGGCCGGAGCCGTTCCGCGATCGCGACGCGATGCCGGACTTGGCGAAGCTGTTCTTCGCCGGCCGCTTCGTGGCGCAGGCGCGCAACGCCGAGGGGCTGGAGGCGGTGCTGCGCGCCTTCTTCCGGGTGCCGGTCCGCATCAAGGAATTCGTCGGCGAATGGATGGCGCTTCCGGCGGAAAGCCACTTCCATCTGGGGGAATCTCCCGACATCGGCGTGCTGGGCCACAGCGCGACGATCGGCGCGCGGGTCTGGGGCGCACACCAGAAGTTCCGGCTGGTGCTGGGGCCGATGAGCTTCGATGACTATCAGCGCCTGCTGCCCGGCGGCGAGAGCCTGCAGCGGATGATCGCGATCGTCAGGAACTATGTCGGCGACGCGCTGACCTGGGACGTCAACATGATCCTCAGCAAGAAGGATGTCCGGCCCTGCCAGCTTGGCACGGGGACCCGACTTGGCTGGGATAGCTGGATGATCGACGGCGAGGCCGATTCCGATCGGCACGATTTGACTCTCAAGCCCATGGCCTATGCGAACCGGCCCGCCGCGGCCGGCGCCATGGCGACACCATAAGATAAACGAGGAGGCGGCGATGGCCGAAATCAGTCGGGGCGCACTATTCGGGAAGTTGAACACCGTCGGCTACAAGTCGATTGAAAGTGCTTTTACTTTTTGTAAACTTCGAGGAAATCGGAGCGTTGAACTGGTGCACTGGCTGCATCAGATTCTCCAACTTCAGGATTCCGACCTCCACCAACTAATCCGACATTTCGCGCTGGACCCATCCCGGCTAGCTAAAGATTTAACTGAGACACTGGAACGGCTGCCGAGAGGATCAACGTCCCCCGTCGATCTTTCGGACGATGTAATGAATGCTGTAGAGCGCGGCTGGGTCTACGGTACGCTAATGTTTGGGGAAAGCCAAGTACGTACCGGCTATCTAATTGTTGGCATAGTTAAAACTAAGCTATTACTGAATAGCTTGTTGAGCATATCGTCTGAATTTAAGAAAATTCCCTCAGATGACTTAGACAAGAATCTGGCCAACATTATTGCGAAATCGCCTGAGGAGGCGATGAGTGCCCACGACGGCTTCACCGTTGGCGGCGGCGCAGCGCCAGGCGAAACTAGCGGTGCCGCCGCGCCGGCCGCCATGGGCAAGGGCGAGGCGCTGAAGCAGTTCACCATCGACCTCACCGAACAGGCGCGGAAGGGTGAGATCGACCCCATCGTCGGGCGCGATGAGGAGATTCGCCAGATCGTCGATATCCTGATGCGGCGGCGGCAGAACAACCCGATCCTCACCGGCGAGGCCGGCGTCGGCAAGACCGCCGTGGTCGAAGGCTTCGCCCTGCGCATCGCGGCCGGAGACGTGCCGCCGCAGCTCAAGGAAGTCAGCCTGCGGACGCTGGATGTCGGCCTGCTCCAGGCCGGCGCCAGCATGAAGGGCGAGTTCGAGAACCGGCTGCGCCAGGTGATCGAGGAGGTCCGCTCCTCGCCCAAGCCGATCATCCTGTTCATCGACGAGGCGCACACGCTGATCGGCGCCGGCGGGGCGGCCGGCACCGGCGACGCCGCCAATCTGCTGAAGCCGGCCCTGGCGCGCGGCACGCTGCGCACCATCGCGGCCACGACCTGGGCCGAATACAAGAAATATTTCGAGAAGGACCCGGCGCTGACCCGGCGCTTCCAGACTATCCAGGTCGACGAGCCGTCGGAGGAGAAGGCGATCCTGATGATGCGGGGCGTCGCCTCCACCATGGAGCAGCACCACCGGGTGCAGCTTCTGGACGAGGCGATCGAGGCGGCGGTCCGCCTGTCCCATCGCTACATCCCGGCGCGGCAGTTGCCGGACAAATCAGTCAGCCTGATCGACACCGCCTGCGCACGCGTCGCGATCAGCCAGCACGCCGTTCCGCCGGAGGTCGATGATTGCCGCAAGCGCATCGACGCGCTGGAGACGGAGCTTCGGATCATCGGCAAGGAGAAGGCCGTCGGCATCGACACCACCGCGCGGGAAACCGATGTCGAGGCGAGGCTTGCAACCGAGCGCGAGCGCCTGACCGGGCTGGAAGCCCGCTGGCAGGAAGAAAAGCAGCTTGTCGACCGCGTGCTGGATATCCGCGCCAAATTGCGCGGCGGCAAGGAGAAGGTCGATACCGCGGAGCTTGAAGCGGCGTCCGCCGAAGCCCCCGTTGCGGCGGAAGGCGACGCCCAGCCCGCCGAACCGGCGGCGGAGGCCAATCCCGCCGAAGCGGCGGCGGAGGATCGCGACGCGCTGCTGGCGGAGTTGCGGGTGTTGCAGGCCGAGCTGGCGACGATGCAGGGAGAGACCCCGCTGATCCTGCCCAGCGTCGACGCCCAGGCCGTGGCGTCGGTGGTCGGGGACTGGACCGGCATCCCCGTCGGCCGGATGGTGAAGAACGAGATCGAGACCGTGCTGAAGCTGGCGGATTCGCTGAACAAGCGGGTGATCGGCCAGAGCCACGGGCTGGAGATGATCGCGCGTCGCATCCAGACATCCCGCGCCGCCCTGGACAACCCGAACAAGCCGATCGGCGTGTTCATGCTCTGCGGCCCGTCCGGCGTCGGCAAGACGGAGACGGCGCTGGCCCTGGCCGAGGCGCTTTACGGCGGCGAGCAGAACGTCATCACCATCAATATGAGCGAGTTCCAGGAGGCGCATACCGTCTCCACGCTCAAGGGCGCGCCTCCGGGCTATGTCGGCTATGGCGAGGGCGGTGTGCTGACCGAGGCGGTGCGGCGCAAGCCCTACTCCGTCGTCCTGCTGGACGAGGTGGAGAAGGCCCATCCCGACGTCCACGAGATCTTCTTCCAGGTCTTCGACAAGGGCGTGATGGAGGATGGCGAGGGTCGCATGATCGACTTCAAGAACACGCTGATCCTGCTGACCTCCAATGTCGGCAGCGACCTGATCATGAACATGTGCAAGGACCCCGACCTCATGCCGGAGCCGGAGGGGATCGCCAAGGCGCTGCGCGAGCCGCTGCTGAAGGTGTTCCCGGCGGCGCTGCTGGGCCGGATCGTGACGATCCCCTACTACCCGCTGTCCGACGAGATGATCGCCAGCATCATCCAGCTTCAGCTGGGCCGCATCCAGAAGCGGATCGCCGGCAACCACAAGATTCCGTTCACCTACGACGACAGCGTCGTGAAGCTGGTCGGGGACCGCTGCACGGAACTGGAGAGCGGCGGGCGCATGATCGACGCGATCCTGACCAACACCATGCTGCCCGCCATCAGCCAGGAGTTCCTCTCCCGGATGATGGAGGGCAAGCCGGTGGAGAAGGTGGAGGTGAGCGCCAAGGACGGCGAGTTCGTCTACGCGTTCGACTGAGCGGGCGTTCGACTGATCCGCGAGACGTAACCGACGCCGGGGAGGCCGGCGCCGGTGGGGGCTTTTAGAGGGGCAAGGGGGCAAGAATAATGACGATAGTGATCGGCGGGCATCGGGGCCCGGTCATCGGCAGCCCGACCAAATTCACCCACAGCGCGCATCTTCAGGCGCGAGACCTCGACGCGCTGGCGGCGATCCAGAAGCAGCGCGAAGAAAACCTGAAGATGATGTTCACCGGCACGACCATCGTCTTCAAGCCGCTGGAAGCGGCCAAGCAGGCTCGCGCCACGGCGAAGAAGCTGAAGAAGGTCGTTTCGACGGTCAAGAAGGGTCCCAAGGAAGCAAAGCCGAATATCGTCGAGGCATCGAAGACCGCCTATCTGGCCGCGAGTGAAGTCCCAGCCACACTGACGACCGACAAAGCCGCGGTCGTGGAATTCCTCAAAGCCTCATTGAACGTCAGCAGCCTGGCGGAGGTCGCCGAGGCCCTTCCCGAACTGGGCATCGTCGAGATCGCGGCCGACATCACGCCGCTCGTGGGCCAGGTCGTCAGCGGTTACAAGACCATCAGGGAACTGACGAAGACGGCGCAATCGATCCACGCCCACTACAAGACCGGGCAGCGGATCAAGGACCTTCTGCCCGGCGATCCCTTCGCCGCCGGCATAGCGCTGCGGACGATGATCCGGCGAGACATCGGCGATCATGCCAGCAAGGCCGCGATCCAGGGCACGAAGTTCGGATTGTCGACCGCGTCCCTCGCCGGCGATGGCGGCATGGCGGCCAGCGTGGCGATGACGCTGGTCAGCCTGACGCAGAAGCTGGTGATGATCGGTATGGAGTTGACGGACATGCGCGCCGGCAACCGCCGGCTGGCCAATCCGGAGACGCTGGATCTCACCATCTTCGACGATTGCCCGTTGCTGGGCTGCTACCTGATCGTCTGTTCGAACACGAGCGACATCGTCAACCTGATCACCCTTCAGATCGGCGCGCCCGGCTGGATGGGCGATGTGGAGCGGATGGTGAAGACCAGCATCTCACCGATGATCAGCGACGCGACCAGCGTCATCAAACATTCGCACCTGGAACTCCAGGGCCTGAAGCAGAACAAGATCGTTCAGAAACCGGGAATGCTTGGAAAACTTGTGAAGAAACTGCACTGACGGTTGGAAGTCCGATCGTCCTATCCAGGAGTGCCGGGCCATGATGTCCGCCAGCAAGTTCAAATCGAAGAGCAATATCTTCCTTCATCGTCGGCATAATCCGATCATCAAGGACATCGACAAGCTGCTGAAGGAGTACGGCAAGTCGAAATCCGAGAACCGGAAGATGAAGTGCCTCGTGTACATCTATATGATGTGCAAGGAGTACTTTCATACGAAGCCACAGGGCAGGCGGGGCGACGCCGTCCAGGAGTTGATGGACCAGGTCAAGCTGGCCCTCGATTCACCGGACTTCAAACAGGGGATCGTGGCCAAGGCCGGTGGCCGGCACTATTCGAACGGCAACAAGCAAGACCTGATGTCCCATACCAACAAAACGTCGACCAGCCTGTCGTCCGGGTACACCTACGAAGGACTTCTTCCGCAGAAGAACTTCATCGACAAGATGCATCTGAGCCTGGACAGCCTGTTGGGGCAGGACAAGTATTTCGGCGTCTCAGCGATGAATAACTATCTTCAGCAGGATTTTATGGTCAATCAGGGAAAGGGGATGGACGAGGCTGAGACAGGGACGATGAAAATCCTGAAGACAGCCCCCTTCTCTCAGGTGTTGGACCACCTCCACGACATGTGGCATTCGCCGCTGTCGCTGGGAACCGGCAAGTTCAACTATCTTAATATGGAAAAGCGGCTGGACTACCTGATCACATTTAAGAACGGCCAGCTTTATTACTACAAATCCGACACACCCGCGGATTCAGGCATCGTTCGCGGCGAATTGGGAAGGTTCCCCTACGCGATCGACACCAGTGAGCGGCTCTACGTCCTCAATGAAGGGGACATCGGCATCAAGTACAACCATTCCTCCATACTGTCGGGCGCGCCGGTCATCTGCGCGGGGGAGATCGCCATCGAGCAGGGGCGGCTGAAGTTCATCGACAACAATAGCGGTCACTACAAGCCGGGGACCGACAACCTTTATGACGCGGTGATGATCCTGCACTACAATGGGGTAAACACGCGAACCTTCCAGGTGAAGGACGAGAAGACGGGTACCGACTACGTCACGGGAGCCGCCTTCATCGGGAACGCGCGCGGCGGCGGACGCCTGTTGCAGTAGCGGCGGCGGGAACAAGGGGCACCGAGAGGCCAAGGCCATGGCATTATCGCAAGCAAACCGTCTGGTGGAGGTGACCACCCCCGCACTGGGCAAGGACGTCCTGCTGTTCCAGCGGATGCAAGCCCGTGAGGGCTTGAGCGAGCTTTTCGAATATCGCGTCGAGATGGTCTGCGACAGCGCGACGGTGAAGCTGGAGGATCTGCTGGGCCAGTCGATGACCGTCGCGTTCGATCTGGCCGACGGCGGCGGGAAGCGCAATCTGAACGGAATCGTCAGCGAATTCCGCTACCTGGGCGGCGACGGGAAGCTGGCGCGCTACGAAGCGACGATCAGACCCTGGCTGTGGTTCATGACGCGGTGGGCCGACTGCCGCATCTTCCAGAACCAGACGACGATCCAGATTATCCAGAAGGTGCTGAAGGATCGCGGCTTCACCGACATCAAGCTGGCGATCACCGGCAAGCCCACGACCTGGGAGTATTGCGTCCAGTATAGGGAGACGGATTTCAATTTCGTCAGCCGGCTGCTGGAGAATGACGGCTTCTATTATTTCTTCGAGCATACCGCCAGCAAGCACACGCTGGTGATCGCCGACGGCCCGTCGGCCCACAAGCCGGCATCGGGATACGAGACCATCCCCTATTACCCGCCGGACAAGGACGCGATGCGGGACAAGGAGTATATCGACCGCTGGGGCGACAGGCAGTCGGTGATTACGGGCGCCTATGCGTTGAAGGATTACGCGTTCGAGGCACCCAAGCGGGACCTGCTGGCCAAGGCGGAGAAGCCGCCGAAGCAGAAGCCGGCCAAACCGGAAATCTATGATTATCCAGGTGGCTATTATCAAGCCAATGACGGCTCTGACCTGACAGGAATCCGGCTTCAGGAAGTCCAGGCGCGGCGCCAGGTCACCGACGGCCACACGAACGCGCGCGGGGTGGGCGTCGGCGGCACTTTCACGCTGAAGGGCTTCCCCCGCGACGACCAGAACGCGGAATATCTGGTCGTTGGCGCCGATTTCGTCGTCACGTCGGACGACTACCGTTCAGCCGGCGGCGAAGGCACGATCGGGGAAGCGCCTCTCTATACGTCGGAGATCAGCTGCATACCGGCGAAGACAGTCTACCGGCCCGCCCGCGCGACACCGAAACCCACGATCAACGGACCGCAGACGGCCACAGTCGTCGGCCCCAAGGGTGAGGAGATCTGGACCGACAAGCATGGCCGGATCAAGGTTCAGTTCCCGTGGGACCGGGAAGGCAAGTCGGACGAGAACAGCTCCTGCTGGATGCGCGTGGCCCAGATCTGGGCCGGCGCAACCTGGGGCGGGATGGCGATCCCGCGGATCGGCCATGAGGTCATGGTCGAATTCCTGGAGGGCGATCCAGACAGGCCCATCGTCACCGGCCGGGTCTATAATGGCGACAACATGCCGGTATACGCGCTGCCGGCCAACAAGACCCAGTCGGGCCTCAAGAGCCGGTCGACGCCGAAGGGGACGAGCGCCAACTTCAACGAACTGCGGTTCGAGGACAAGAAGGATGCCGAGGAAGTCTTCTTCCATGCCGAGAAGGATTTCAATCGCGTCGTCAAGAACAACGACACCCTGAAAGTCGGCTTCGAAAAGAAGGACAAGGGCGACCAGACGGTCGACATCTACAACAGCCGCACGACGACGCTTGACCAGGGCGACGATACGCTGACCGTGAAGACGGGGTCGCGCATCGCCACGATCAAGACGGACGAGACCCTCACCGTCCAGACCGGCAACCAGACGACGAAGGTGGACACCGGCAATCAGACGACCACGATATCGAAAGGAAATCAGACAACCAACGTCACGGCCGGCTCCAGCACGCTCAAGGCAGGCCAGTCCGTCACCATTGAGGCGAATACGTCGATTACCTTGAAGGTCGGAGGCTCCAGCATCGAACTCACCCAGTCGGGCATCAACATCAAGGCGCCGATGGTGACGGTCGAGGGACAGTCGATGACGACCGTCAAGGGAGCGACCACCCAGGTCAACGGTTCCGGCATGCTGGTCCTCAAGGGCGGCGTCGTGAGTATCAACTGATGGCGGAAACGAACAACATCGCGCCCCTCACCCGGATCGCCGCGCCGCGCGCCGCCGATTTGTGCGAGACGCTGGATCTGTCCGAGGAAGGTCGCGCCCAGCTTACCGACGATATGCCGCCGGCGCTGTTCGTTGAGCGGCTGATCGCCGGCCAGCACTATGTCGACGCCATCATCTTCCTGTCCCATGCGCTGCCGAAGCGGCAGGCCACCTGGTGGGCCTGCCTCGCCGCCCGGCGCGACGGGCCGATGAGCAACCCCGCCCGCGTGACGCTGGAGGCCGCCGAACAATGGGTGATGAAGCCGAGCGACGAGAATGGCCGGAAGGCGATGGAGGCGGCGCTCGATTCCGGCGTCGACACGCCCGCCGGCATGGCCGCGATCGCCGCCTTCTGTTCGGGCGGCAGCCTCACGCCGGAGGGCTTCGCAACGGTGGCGCCAGACGCCAAGGCGACGGGACAGACCGTCTTCGGCGCCATCCTCAACAGCGCCTTCAGCGATCGTTCGCCGGACGCGTCGGTGCGGGCGCTGAAGGAGCTTCTGGCCCAGGGGCTGGATCTGGCGCGCGGCGGCAGCGGAAAGCTGGCGACGGAGTCCGCGGAATGATGGTGCGACCGTATAGATGAAACTTATCCTGACCATAGAGAGCCCCACGGGGCTGCCGGCAACGACGCCGCAATCCAGGACGGTCGAATCCGGGCAGATCACGATCGGCCGCGGCGCCGACAATGACTGGGTGCTGCCCGATCCGGACCGGCACCTGTCCAAGAACCATTGCGCGGTCGCCCTCTCCGCCTCTGGGGCGACCGTCACCGACACCTCCACCAACGGCGTGTTCGTAAACGATGCCGGCGCGCCCCTGGGACGGGGCGGGCAGGTATCGTTGCGCGACGGCGACAACATCGCGCTGGGCGAATACCGGATCGGGGTGAAGCTTTCGGAAGTCCAGGCGGGCGAACGGACGGCGCTGTTCGACAATGACCCCTTCGCCGCCGTCCTGGCGGAAGACTGGCGTCCCGACGCGCCGACCCCGGCGCGGAAGGAACCGCTGGCCCCCGACCTGCCCGATCTGGATAATTTCGCGCCGCCGCCCATGCAGCGCGCGCCCGAACCGCCGCCTTTCGACGACGACCTTCTGTCCGACCCCGGCCAGCCGGATCCGCTGGCCGATATCGGGCGGGGCAGCGGATCGGACTTCCCGTTTCTGGACGATCCCGGGTCCTCCCCCGGCGGGGGATCGAGCGACGACATTCTGGGCGGACCGCCTCTGGGTGGGCCGGCGGGCGGTCCGCTTCCGGATGATGGCTGGTCGTCTGCCCCCTCCGATTCCGACCATGTGCCTTCCGAACAGGGATTCTTCCGGCCGCCGAATGTGGAGCCGCCCGCCATCCCGGACGATTGGGACATAGACGAGCTTCTGGGGCCGGATCCGATCGAACCGTCGGCGGCCCAGCCCCAACCGGTCCCGCAGCCGGTTCCACAGCCTGCTCCGCCGCCGCAGCAGCCGGCCGCCGCGCCGCCACCCGCTCCCGCGGCAGCTCCGGCCCCGCCGGCGGGGCCGGCTTCGGGCGCCGGAGTGGACGGGGGCGCGGCACTGCTGGCCGCCTTCTTCCGGGGCGCGGGCATAGAGCCGCCGCAGCTTTCCGGCGAGGAAGCCTCCAAGCTGATGGAGGAGGTCGGCCAATCCTATCGGGAGATGGTCGCTGGCCTGCGCGAAATCCTCATGGCGCGGTCGTCGATCAAGAACGAGCTTCGCGTCGAGCGCACGGTGATCCGGGCGGCGGAGAACAATCCGCTGAAATTCTCCGTCAACGAGGAGGAGGCGCTGGTCTCCTTCCTGGTCAAGCGGCATCCCGGTTTCCTGCCGCCCCTGGACGCGACGCGGCAGGGCTTCGCGGACGTGAAGGCGCATGAGATGGCGGTGATGGCCGGCGTGCAGGCGGCGATCCTGGCGATGCTCAAACAGTTCGACCCCAAGGCGCTGACCGAGAAGCTGGAGAAGACATCCTTCCTCAGCGGGATGCTGCCGGGGTCGCGCAAGTCCCGCTATTGGGAAGCTTACGAGAAGCACTATCGCCAGATCGCGACCGAGGCGATGGACGACTTCCAGGGCCTGTTCGGCCGCGAGTTCGCCAAGGCGTATGAGCAGCAGACACGAAAGTTGTGACCGCCGACGGCGGAAAAGATGAAATTTCCATGCGTTGCTGGCATCATTCCAGCCAAGGCAGGGAAGGTTGTTAAGGGTCCGGGGATAAGGTTATCGCCGGAACAGGCAGTCAGGGGGATTTGGGAAATGGTGCTTGTCCGCAACGCGATCATGATGCTCGCCGCGCTGGGTGTGTTGGCGGCTTGTCAGAGCACGCCGCCGCCCCCGCCGCCGACCATCGTGCAATTGACGGTGGAAGCGGCGGCGGATGTCAATCCGGACGCCGGAGGCCGGGCTTCGCCGGTGCTGGTGCGGGTCTATGAACTGACCTCCCCCGCCGGATTCGCCGGGGCCGACTTCTTTCAGCTTTTCGAGCAGGACCAGGCCGTTCTGGGCGCGGACCTTGTCGCCCGCGACGACCTGACGCTGGAGCCGGGGGAAACACAGTCGCTGACCAAGGAAATCGACCCCCGGACGCAGTTCCTGGGCGTCATGGCCGCCTATCGCGACATAGACGGGTCGGTCTGGCGCGCCACCGTGGCGGTGCCGCCGAACCAGACCACGGCGGT
Organism: Inquilinus sp. CAU 1745; assembly: GCF_039839375.1. Classification (NCBI taxonomy): domain Bacteria; kingdom Pseudomonadati; phylum Pseudomonadota; class Alphaproteobacteria; order Rhodospirillales; family Rhodospirillaceae; genus Inquilinus; species Inquilinus sp. CAU 1745. The sequence goes on along the minus strand of NZ_JBDOQU010000009.1, from coordinate 43,358 downwards.
CACGGCGACGATCGGCGCCACCGCCGTCAGCGTGAGCGCGATGCCGGTCGCGCCGCCTGCCGGTTCCTGACGCCGCCGCGCCGCCGGCCGGAATCGCGATGTAGCGCGGGCCGGCCGGGTTAACAGAACGCACCAACAAGCAGGGTCTTCATGTCCTGGGATAACAAGGTCGTCTGGTCGGAGGGGATGTTCCTGCGACCACAGCATTTCCAGCAGTTCGACCGCTATGTCGAAAGGCTGGTCCGCGGCCGCGTGGCCGGGACGAGGCCGCACGCCTGGGGGCTGACGGAGCTGAAGATCAACCGGGAACTGCTGTCGATCGGCAAGTTCGCGGTCGCGTCCTGCCGCGGGGTGCTGGAGGACGGGACGCCGTTCAATATCCCGGAGGATGCGGAGCATCCCGACGCGATCGACATTCCGGAAGATTGCCGCAACGCCATCGTCTACCTGACGCTACCGGTCCGCCATCCGGGCGGCGTGGAAGCCGACCATCAGGACAATGAGGAGAGCATCGCCCGCTACAGCATCCAGGAATACGAGACCGGCGACAGCACGGCCGGGTCGGAGGCGCTGGCCACGCTCACCGTCGGCAAGCTGCGGCTGAAATTCCTGCGCGAGGATGAGGAGCGGGCGGGTTTCGTCTGCCTGGGGCTGGCGCGCATCGTGGAGGTCAGGACCGACAAGCAGGTCGTGCTGGACGACCGCTACATCCCGCCCAGCCTGGTTTCCGCCGCCTCGCCGGCGCTGACCGGCTTCCTGGCGGAGCTGCGCGGCCTGATCAACCATCGCGGACAAGCCCTGGCCGGCCGCGTCTCTGAATCCGGCACCAAGGGCGCGGCGGAGATCGCGGACTTCCTGTTGCTCCAGGCGGTCAACCGCTACCAGCCGCTGATCGCGCATCTTGCGACCTCGGACGAGGTGCATCCGGAGACCTTCTATTCGCTGGCCGTCCAGGTGGCGGGCGAACTGGCGACCTTCGCGTCTAAGACGAAGCGGCCGCCGGAGTTTCCGCCCTACCAGCATGACGATCTGCAGAAGACTTTCACCCCGGTGATGAACGAGCTGCGTCAGCTTCTGAGCGCGGTGCTGGAGCAGTCGGCGATCCCGATCCCGCTGCAGCTTCGCAAGTACGGCATTAGCGTCGCGCCGATCATGGACCGGTCGCTGATCTCCACCGCTTCCTTCGTGCTGGCGGTGCGCGCGGACATCCCGACGGAGACGATCCGCCGCAACTTCCCCAACCACGTCAAGATCGGGCCGGTGGAGCAGATCAGGGAGCTGGTGAACGTCGCGCTGCCGGGCATCGCGGTCCGGCCGCTGCCGGTGGCGCCGCGCCAGATCCCCTACCATGCCGGCGTGACCTATTTCGAGCTGGACAAGACCAGCTCCTACTGGAAGCAGCTTGAGACTTCCGGCGGGTTCGCGATCCATGTCGCGGGCGACTTCCAGAAGGTCGAGATGGAATTCTGGGCGATCAAGGGATAGCCGTCGATGAGCCCGACCAACGATTCCGAACGCACCATCATCCGTCCGAATCCGGGCGGACGCCGGCCGGAGCCCACGCAGGGGCCGGCCCCGACGCGCCCGACGGACGCCCCGGCCCCGATCTCCCAGACCGTGGATGTGCCGAAGACCGGCATCAACCCGTTGGTGGCGGCGGCGACGCCGCTGCTGTCGCTGGCCGACCGGCTGCGCGGGTCGACGGCGCAGAACGACGTGGAAGGGCTGCACGCCCGCGTCGCGCGAGAGGTCCGGGAGTTCGAGAAGCAGGCACTGGCGGCTGGCTGTTCGCAGGACGCCGTGCGCGCCGGACGTTACGCGATCTGCGCGACCATCGACGATGTGGTGCTGAACACCCCCTGGGGCAGCCGCAGCGTCTGGGCGGCCAAGAGCATGGTAGGCACCTTCCACAACGAGACGTCGGGCGGTGAGAGGTTCTTCGACATCCTCGCCCACATGAACAAGAATCCCGGCACCAACGCCGACACATTGGAGCTGATGTATCTCTGCCTGTCGCTGGGGTTCGAGGGCCGCCTGCGGATCATGCAGCGCGGCGCGTCGGAGCATACCCGCGTCCGCGAGGGCATCTTCCGGTCGATCCGCAACCAGCGCGGCGACATTGAGCGCGACCTGTCGCCCCGCTGGCGCGGGCTCGAGGCGGCGCACCGGCCGCTGTCGACCTTCATCCCGCTCTGGATGATCGCCGCCGTCGCCGCCCTGCTGATGACCGGGATGTTCATGAGCTTCAGCTATGCGCTGAACCTGTCGTCCGACCGGATCTACGGGCAGTTGGGCGTCCTGGCGCAATCCGGCCCCGTCATCATCGAACGGGTGGTCGAGGCCCCGCCCCCGCCGCCCCCGCCGCCGGTCGCGCCGGAGCAGTATGAGCGGATCACCACCTTCCTGGCGCCGGAGATCGCGGAAGGGCTGGTCGAGGTCTTCCAGGACCAGAACACGATCACCGTGCGCATCCTGAACGAGGGCATGTTCCCGTCGGGCAGCAGCGACGTGGCGGAAACCTACATCCCGACGCTGCAACGCGTCGCCGCGGCCATCGAGGACGAGCCGGGGGCCGTGCTGATCGCCGGACACAGCGACAATGTCCCGATCCACACCGTCCGTTTCCCGTCCAACTGGCACCTGTCGCTCGCCAGGGCGGAGTCGGTCGCCGGAGTTGTGCAGGCGGGGCTTTCCGACCCAACGCGCGTGACGGTCGAGGGGCGGGCGGATTCCGAGCCGGTGGCGCCGAACGACACGGCCGAAGGCCGGGCGCAGAACCGGCGCATCGAACTCGTGCTGACCAAGTCCGTGGCGGGCTGACCGATGGCCAACCGACTCCTGCCGATTGAAGGGCGCTGACCCCGTGAGCAAGATCCTCTCCGTTCTCAAGTCGCGCTGGTTCATCACACTGATCGGCGCGATCATCCTGTCGCTGCTGGTCTGGTTCCTGGGCCCGCTGATCGCGGTCGCCGATTTCCGGCCGTTCGAAACAGTCGTCGCGCGCGCCGTCACCATCGCCGCCATCCTGGTGATCTGGGCTTTCGCCTGCCTGATCGGCGCGCTGCGCCGCAAGAAGGCGAACGACGCCATCGCCGAGGGCATCGCCGCCGCGCCGGCCAACGACGCCGTGGCCGCGGAATCGGCCGAAGAGGTCTCCGTCCTGAAGGAGCGGCTCCAGGAAGCGGTCGGGCTGCTGAAGCAGGCCAAGCTGGGCGGCGCGAAGGGCGGCAAGACGCTCTATCAGCTTCCCTGGTACATCCTGATCGGCCCCCCCGGCTCCGGCAAGACGACGGCGCTGGTCAATTCGGGCCTGAGCTTTCCGCTGGCCGACAAGCTGGGCCGGGATTCTATCCGCGGCGTTGGCGGCACCCGGAACTGCGACTGGTGGTTCACCGACGATGCGGTGCTGCTGGACACGGCCGGCCGCTACACCACCCAGGACAGCCATCGGGAAGTCGACAGCGCGGCCTGGACGGGCTTCCTCGGCCTGCTGAAGAAGTTCCGCCCCCGCCAGCCGATCAACGGCGCGCTGATCGCCATCAGCCTGTCCGACCTGGCGGTCCAGACGGAGACCGAACGTCAGACCCATGCACGGGAGATCCGCAAGCGCATCCGGGAACTGCATGATGAGCTGGGGGTACGCTTCCCGACCTACGTGCTGTTCACCAAGGCCGATCTGATCGCCGGATTCGTGGAGTTCTTCGACGATCTGGGCCGGGAGGAGCGCGAGCAGGTCTGGGGCATGACCCTGCCGCTGGACGACGGAACCTCTCCCGACGGCGCGGTGGCGGCGTTCGGAGTGGAGTTCGACGCGCTGATCGAACGGCTGAACGACCGGCTGGTCGAACGGGTGCATCAGGAACCCGACGTGCAGCGCCGCAGCCTGATCTTCGGCTTCCCGGCGCAGGTGGCGTCACTTAAGGAGGCCGCCCAATCTTTCCTGACCGAGATCTTCCAGCCCAGCCGGTTCGAGGAGCGGCCGCTGCTGCGCGGCATCTATCTCACCAGCGGCACCCAGGAAGGCACGCCGATCGACCGGCTGATGGGCGCAATGGCCTCCACCTTCGGCGTGCAGCGGCAGAAGCTGTCCTCCTTCAGCGGGACGGGGCGCAGCTATTTCCTGACCCGGCTGCTGAAGGATGTGATCTTCGCGGAGGCGAGCCTGGTCAGCGCCAACCGCAAGGCGGAAAGGCGCAACCGGCTGATCCATCGCGGGGCGATGGCGGCGGCGATCCTCGCGGTCGTCGGCATGGGCGCGGCCTGGACGATGAGCTACCTCAACAACCGCAATCTGATCGAGGAGGTGAACGCCTCGGTCGCGCTCTATAACGAGCAGCTTGGCGACCTGGATGTCAGCCGGGTCGCGGATTCCGACCTGACCCGCGTGCTGCCGGCGCTGAACACGCTCAGGAACGTGCCGCACGGCTACGCCGATCAGGAACAGCCTGTGCCGATCTCCCTGGAGCTGGGACTGTTCCAGGGTGACAAGCTGGGATCGCAGGCCGTCTTCGCCTACAAGCGCGGCCTCAACTCCCTGCTCTTGCCCCGGCTGCTCTACCGGCTGGAGGACCAGATCAGGGCGAACATCGACAGGCCGGAATATATCTACGAGGCGCTGAAGGTCTATCTGATGCTGGGCAACCAGGGGCCGCTCGACCCCGTGCTGGTGAACCAGTGGCTGGCGCTGGACTGGGCGACGGTCTATCCCGGCGACGCCAACGCCGCCATGCGCCAGCAGCTTTCGGATCATCTGGGCGCGCTTCTGGAAACCAGCCTGTCGACCATCCCGCTGGACGGGCCGATGATCGAGCGGGCGCAGCAGACCTTGCAGACCCTGCCGCTGGCCGAACGCGCCTATGCGCTGGTCCTGCAGAGCCCGGCGGCGCGGGACCTTCCGGAATGGCGCGCGAGCGAGAATGGCGGCCCGGCCATCGGCCGCGTCTTCACCCGTGTGTCCGGACGGCCGCTATCCGACGGCATCCCCGGCATATACACCTATAACGGCTTCCACGGCGTCTTCCTGCCGGCGCTGGGCGGCGTGGCGCGGGACGTGGCGGCGGAAAGCTGGGTGCTGGGGCCGGAATCCGACATCGCGGACATGTCGGACGAGGATGTGGAGCAGTTGAGCGACGATGTGATGTCGCTCTACCTCAACGACTATGCGACCCGGTGGGACTCCCTGCTGGCGGACATCGTGGTCCAGCCGCCGGCCAGCCTGACCAACGCGGTGGAGACGCTGAACACCCTTTCCGGCCCGACCTCCCCCTTGAGAGAGCTTCTGACCGCGATCGTGCGGGAGACGAAGCTGTCGGTTCCGCCGGCGGCCGATCCCAGCCTCACCGAAGCGGCCTCGGATGTCGTCGACACCGCCGCGACGCTGGGCAGCAGCACGGCCAGTCGGCTGGCCTCGGTGGTCGGCAGCGGGGAGGCGGCCGCCGGCGCACCCCCGGCCGAGGACCCGCCCGGTCAGTTCATCGACGACCGCTTCCGCCCGCTGCACGATTTCGTCGGCGGGCTGGACGGCGCGCCGTCGCCGATGGAGAACGTCATCCAGACGCTGAACCAGCTTTACAGCCAACTTAACCGCATGGCCGGCGCAGCCAACCAGGGCGAGGTCGCGATCTCCGAGGCGCTGGGCGGCAGCGGTGCAGCCCAGCAGCTCCAGAGCGACGCCACGCGGCTGCCGGAGCCGGTGGCCGGATGGATGTCCAGCGTCGCGACCTCCAGTTCCTCCATCACGGTGGGCGGAGCGCGGGAACGGCTGAACGGCATCTGGACGGCGGAAGTGCTGCCCTTCTGCCAGCGCGCGGTCAGCAACCGCTATCCGATCCATGCCGGCGGCAGCGCCGACGTGACGCTGGACGATTTCAGCCGGCTGTTCGCGCCCGGCGGCATGATCGACAGCTTCTTCACCACCCATCTGGCCCCCTTCGTCGACACCGCCACGCGGCCCTGGCAATGGCGGCGGGTCGACAATGTCGACCTCGGCATCTCGCCGGGCGTGCTGGTCCAGTTCCAGCGGGCGGCGGCGATCCGGGACGCCTTCTTCGTGGGCGGGGCCGCGCCGTCCGTCCGGTTCGAGATGATACCGGTTTCGCTGGACGCCGACGCCACGCAGGTTCTGGTGGAGATCGACGGGCAGGCCATCACCTACAGCCACGGCCCGCCGCGCGGCCTTCAGATGTCATGGCCGGGTCAGGGCGCGAGCCAGGCTCGCGTGTCCTTCTCCCCGACCATTCCGGGCGGCGTCTCCAGCGTCTCCCATATCGGGCCCTGGGCGTTCTTCCGCCTGCTGGACCAGTCGCAGGTATCTGGCGGTGGCCTGTCCGACCGGTTCACCGTCACCTTCAATGTCGGCGGCCGGACGGCGACCTTCGAGCTTAGGGCCAACAGCGTGATGAACCCCTTCACGCTCCCCGAACTGCGGCAGTTCCGCTGCCCCGGATCGCTGTGAGCCGGGCCACTTCCCCCATCGCCGGCGCGACCGGCCTTTACGGGAAGCTGCCCGCGCGGGGCGACTTCATCACGCGATCGCTCGCCCGGCCCTTCACGGACGGGTGGGACGCATGGCTGCAACCGGCAATCAATTGCAGCCGGGAGCAGTTGGGCGAAGGCTGGGTAGATATCTACCTGACCAGCCCGCTATGGCATTTCGTGCTTCCCGGCGGGCTGTGCGGCCCGACGGCCATGGCCGGGGTGCTGATGCCCAGCGTCGACCGCGTCGGGCGGTATTTCCCGCTGACCATCGCTGCGCCATTGAACGACGGCGCGGCCGCCGCCCGCCTGCCGTCAGCGATGTCGGCATGGTTCGATTGGGCGGAGACACTGGCGCTGGCCTGCCTGGAGGATGATTTCGATTTCGACGGGCTGGAGGAAACCCTGGCCGAAGCGCCGGCCGCCGACGCGGTCTGTCCGGGCGGCATCTCATTCTCGCCCATGGGGCTGCGGACGCCGCTTGCCGGCGACGCGCCGGAGATCGGCGTCCAGACGATCGCGGACGGGCTTCTGGCGCAGGCCTTCGGCCGATGCAGCCTTTGGTGGACGAAGGGGTCGGAACTGGTGACGCCGACCATGATCGCGACGCCGGGCCTGCCCAGGACGGCCGGCTTCGCGGCGCTTCTCGACGGCGACTGGGACCGCTGGGGCTGGTCCGCCGAACCGGCGAGGGAGTTAAGTTTGTGACGGTTCTCGATCATCGTTTCCGGTTCGTCTCCGCGGCGGCCACCCATGTCGGCAAGGTCCGGAAGCTGAACGAGGATTCGTTCCTGGACCGGGCCGATCTGGGGCTCTGGGTGGTGGCGGATGGCATGGGCGGGCACAGCGCCGGCGACTTCGCCAGCCAGACCATTGTGGGAATGCTGGATTCGATCCCCTTCCCGCTCGACGCGACGGGGTTCGAGGGCGATGTGGTCTCGCTGCTGAACGCCGCTCACCGCCGGCTGCGCGAGGAATCGGCGCGGCGGGAGTTGCGCCAGCCGATCGGAAGCACGGTGGTGGCGCTGCTGGCCCATAATGGCGATTTCCGCTGCCTGTGGGCCGGCGACAGCCGCCTCTACCGCCTGCGCGACAAGACGCTGAGCCAGGTGAGCCGCGATCACAGCCATGTGCAGGAGATGGTCGACAATGGGGTGCTGAGCGTCGAGGAAGCGGCGGCGCACCCGTCGGCCAACGTCATCACGCGCGCGGTCGGCGCCTATGACGAATTGATCCTGGACCGAACGGGCGATCGGCTGGAGCCGGACGACATCTTCCTTCTGTGCAGCGACGGGCTGAACCGCATGGTGTCCGACGCGGAGATCGAAAGCATCCTGGCACACGAATATATCGACGAAGCCGTGCCGATCATGATCGATCTGGCCGTGGAGCGCGGCGCGTCGGACAATGTGACGGTCGTGGGCGTCCAGTGCGAGCGGATGTCCGACGACGTGATCGCGATCTAGGGAGACCGGCCATGGCCGCCTGTGCCGCCCGGATGGGCGACCTTCATACCTGCCCGATGGTGGATGGCGTGAAGCCGCATGTCGGCGGACCGATCTCGATTGGATGCCCGACCGTCCTGATAATGAAGATGCCCGCCGCCCGGATGGGTGACATGTGTGTCTGTGTCGGTCCACCAGACACGATCGTGAAGGGATCGGCCACGGTCCTGATCGGGAAGAAGCCGGCTGCCCGCATGGCCGACCAGACCGCCCATGGCGGTATCATCGTGATGGGTGCGCCGACGGTGATGATCGGCGGCTGAGCGGCGCTCCGCTTCATCCCCGCTCCTTCGCCGGCCGCCGATGAAGTGGCAACCGCCTATGGATTCCGGATCAAGTCCGGAATGATGAGAAAAGGGGAAAGGCGTCAGCCCGCCGGCGCGGATTGGTCGAAGAGAGCCATGCCGTGATCGCCTTCGCGGAAAAACCGGCGCAACTCCTCCAGCCTTTCCTCGGTCATGCCGACATCGGCGGCGCGGAAGATGCGCGGATCCGGCGTGTGGATCAGGAAGGCCTGAGCTTCGTTGATCATCAGGTCTTCGTCGGCTGGATCGTAGCCCAGCATCTCCAGGAATCCGGCGATGGCGGTCCGCTCCGCCTCGCTTAGCTGATCCCGCCAGAAGGCGGCGCAATAATCGCGATAGCCGGGATTGGTGAAATATTCGCCATGGCTCAGCTCATGCTGGAAGATCGACCGGCGAAGCGCTTCGTCGATGCCTTCCCAATGGGCCGTCGCCGGATCGTCGGGCTGTTCCTGGGACAGCGAGATGACCGCCGCCGGTGCGACGGAGACGAAGCGGCCATCCTCGTTCTCGATCATCGCCAGCGCGACCAGCGTGTCGCGTAGCCACGCCTCATCCTCGTTCAGCGCCACCCCGTCCCGCCCGGCCAGCGAGAAGAAATCGGCCAGATCGGCGGCGCGGTAGTCATGGCCGTAATAGAAGGTCTCGACGCTGCTGTCCGACGAGGCGATGAATCGCGCCAGTTCCTCGTCGGTCAGCACGCGGTCCCTTGGCGCGCCCTCCTTCTCGACCAGGGCGGCGATGCGGTTCATCATCCGCCCCTGGTCCGTGAGGGTCGGGAAATCCAGGACCACGATGTCCGGGTTGGGCGCATAACGCAGGACCCGCCGATCCCCCTCCCCGGCCACGATCTCCTCATAGGAAACTTCCGGGACAGCGAGCGTGGCGTGCGGCCGGTTGAGGAACCAGAGAGCGCCCGCGCCGCCCGCCGCCACGATGGCGATCAGGAGAGCCAGAAGAACCGCGGTTCGCCCGGCCGTTCGGCGCGGCGCGGCCGGAACGGCCGCTTTCGGCGCGGCGTCGTCGCGCCCTGCCGGGTCGAGGCGGATCGCCAGCCCGCCAAACCCCACCACATCGCCGGGGCGGACTTCCGCCGAAGTGACGGTCCGGCCGTTCACCATCAGCGTCGCGCCGGCCGCGGCCGACACCCGCCACCGGTCCATGGACGGCACGAAGCGCGCCTCCCCATCCCCCTCGCCTTCTATCCTGATATCGGCGCGGCGGTCGAAGCCGACCGTGTGGATGCGGCCTTCGCGAAGCACCGGAGCGTCATCCGGTCCCCTCCCCTGAAGGCGCGCGCCGTCCAGCCCGACCAGGCGCAGGGCCGGCAGGGACAGGACCCGCCGGCGCGCATCGTCCGGGGCGGAGGAAGAATGATGACGATCCATTGCCCCGCCCGTCCCGGCCGCGTCAGAAGGTGCCGGTCAGGGTGAAGAAATAGCGCATCTCGTCATCCTGGTTCGCCGGCGCGCGGGTCAGTGGGCGGGCGGCCTCCAGGTCCAGATAGAAATAGTCGCTGAGTTGCGTACGGACGCCGAACCCGGCTGAAGCGAGCGACTGCCGGTCCTGCCCGTCCTCGCTTTCGTCCCAGACCGCACCGACATCGTAGAAGGCATAGAACTGGTAGGCTTCGATGAAGGGCGGCCGCCAGCCGGCCGGCGTAAATTGCAGTTCCACCGTCGCGCCCACGCCATGATCGCCGGTCAGTTCCGACGGATCATATCCGCGCCCGAACTGGACGCCGCCGAGGGTGAACTCCTCATCCGCCAGCAGGGGGTCGAGCGCGTATTGCGCCGAAACAGCGCCGAACAGGCTGATATCGTCGGTCAGCGACTGGAGGCGCGAGGCATCGAGTTGCACGCTGGTGAAGGTCGGATCGCCGTCAGCGCGGGAAAGGAGGTCGTCCCCATCCTCGCTGGCGCCGAAGAAGGAGAGGCCGCGCCGAAGCTCCAACTCAAGGGTGGAGAAGCCGCCAAACATATCCTGGTGCGTCGCGGAGACTCCGCCCCACAGCACCCGCAGCCTGTCCTCGCTGAAGGGCAGGCCGAACACGTCGACATCGACGTTCGCGGCGTCGAAGCCGGTCGCGATGTTGAGGTTGGTGCGGCGGGTGCGGATCAGTGGGTAATCGGCGGAGAAGCCGACGCGGGCGGCGCGGCTTTCGACCTCCAGCGGCTCCAGGCTGGCGCCGGGTTCGGCCGGGGCGACGTTGGCGAAGGCCGTCATGGTCAGCCCCTCATCGCCGAAGCGGCCTTCAACCAGCGCCTCCCCGAACAGGCTTTCATCGCTGATGCCGGTGGAGAAGACCGTCACCTGCGTGCGGTCGCCATATTCGGTGAAGGAGTTGAGGCCCACCCGGCCGATCGTCTGGACCGGACCGGCGAAATGCGAGCCGCGATTGTCGATCCGCGCCAGCCCGTCCACCACCTGCCGTTCCAGCGACACGATCAGCCGCGCCGCGCCGGGATCGCCTTCCGCCGGCTGGAGCACGCCCAGCGCCGTCACCCCCGGCACGTCATTGGCCAGCAGCAGGTAGCGTTCCATGTCCTGGAGGCGGATCGGCCGGAAATCCGTGATCTGGTTGAGGTAGCGTTCGACCAGCGTCCGGGCGGGGCCGATCTCTCCCTGGATGATGACCTCGTTGATGAAGCCCTCCACCACCGCGATGCGGAAGACACCGTCGTCGACCGTCTGGGCCGGGACGATGGCGCGGGTGAGGACATAGCCGTCCTCCCGGTAGAGGTTCTCGATATCCCGGGCGACGCCGTAAAGCTCCGCCAGGGTGATCGTCCGGCCGATCAGATCCTCATAGAAGGGGGCGAAGCGTTCCGGGTCGTAGACGGTCGCGCCCTCCACCACGATGTCCGTGACCTCGAACGACACGTTGACCGCCCCGGGCGGCAAGGGGGAGACCGGCGGCTCCTCCGGCATCACGGCGGGCGGGGGCGGGGATTCCAGCGCGGAAGGCGGCCCCACGCGATCCTCCAGCGGCCGGGGCTCGGCGGTCGAGGGCAGTTGGGGGCGCGTCTGAGCGAGTGCCGGCCCCGCCACCGACAGCACCATCATTCCGGCAAGAACCAACGCCACGCACGCCGGAACCCAGCCCCTTCCCCTGATCCTGACGGTCACCAGACTTCCTCATTGCCGGAATTGGAGAACAGTTCCTGATCATCGGAGGCGATGCGCGACGGCGCGATGATCAGTGGCTGGAAGGACAGCGTGAATTGCTGGATCGGCGGCGTCAAATTGTCATCCGTCAGGGTTTCGGGAAGGTTGCTGGCGGTGGTGGGATCTTCGGGAAAGTCGCTTGGAGGCTCGGGGCAGGATGTACCGATGGTGCAGTTATTGATCTTGTAGTCGTCAGGCGTGGAAAAGGAGCTGAAAAGCGGGTCCGGCCGCTTCGCGACCAGGGCCGCGCCGACGCTGTCCACCCCGGCAACGATGCCGTAGACATTCGCTGATTCCCCGTCGACGTACAAAGCGCCCACATCGAAGGCCTGACTCTGGTTGGAGCCGGTGGTAACGCTGCCGCCACTCAAGCTGGCCGTCATGATGACGCCGCCAGTCGCCCGGAACAGCCCGGCGACCGTGATGTCGTCGGAGGTGTTCAGGACGCTGGAAGCGAAGGAAGAGATATTGTCCGGCGTCAGCGTGGAGGGATCGAACGGGAAGCCGTCTCCACTGAGGCCGCTCCACCCAACCACCGCGCCGGCGAGCGGCGAGGACCCGCCGACCGGGCCGTTGAACGCGACCGTGCCGACCGTGTCCACGAACAGATTGTAGGGGCCGTCGATGCTGCCGTTGAAGGTCACGTCGTAGGTTTCGACGATATCGGTGACGCCGTTATAGATGTAGTTGTCGCCGCCCATGACATGGTCGACGGCGAAGACGATGTCGCCGAAGACGTCAAGATCGAATGCGGCGACCGACACGCCGGTGACGCCATTGACCGTCCCGATGGTTAGGTCCTGGTCATTGGCGAAGGAGAAATCATGACCCGGCGAGGACGTGGCGAGCGTGCCGACATTGTGGGCGCCTGGGAGGCTTATCGGTCCCGTTGAGTCCATCCCCAGGCGGGCGGCGGTGAGGGTGGTGCCGTCGAAATCTATTCCTCCGCTTCCCGCCTGCATGAACAGGGTGGCGCTCCCGACATCGATATCGCCGAAATAGAACCCACCCAAGATGCCGCCACTGGGATTGGAGAGGCCGGCACGGAGCGAGACATCGCCATTGTTGGTGCTGATGCTGATGCTACCGCTGCCATCGCCGTTCAGAAAGATGTCGTTGTAGGCTTCCATGGTCAGCCCCACGCCGGCGTTAACCATGTCGATTTCGGCATTCAGGATTATGTTGTTCGTCGCCTGAATGCGGACATTTGAGGTGGCGTTATTGATTGAGAATACAGCGATCGTCGTCTGAGGCGCTGGGCCACTATCCGGATCCAAAAAGTCATCCACGCCATCCAATGGCACGGAGGGTGTGGTCGATTCGATATACACATCCGTCGGGTCGATGAGCCATGTCCCCGTGACTCCGAGCGGGGCTATCGTGTCGACGCTGCCGCCGACGAGGGAGAGACTGTTCTTGCCCGAGGTCTCGACCAGCCCGCCATCACCGCCTTCCGCCCCGCCGCGCGCGCTGATGCGGCCGTAGAACGCGGTGGCGTCGTCCGCCCATGCGATGACCGTGCCGCCGTCGCCCGCCGTGACGGCGTCGGCGGAGATTTCCGCGTCCTGGCCGACATAGGTCCTGAGCGCGTTGGGTTGGGGACCATTCCCCTGATAGCCGCCGCCGATCAGCGCCGTGCCGCCGCCCGCATCGCCGGAGACATCGATCCGCGCCTCATCGGTCAGCGCGACGGCCCGCCCCAGCACCTCTACAGTTCCACCGGTCTCTCCCGCACCGAGGCCCGAGGCGTCGAGACGGTCGGTCACGGTTACGCGGCCGGAATCGCCGCCGGAAAGGACGATCCTGCCATTCTCCACCCCGACCGACTGCGCCCGAACGATTCCGGAGACGTCGATCGCCCGGTCGACCACCCCTTCCATGCCGTTTGCGGTCAGGCGTACCAGTCCGCCCGCGGCGTCGATGGTTCCGGACTGCACCACCAGCGCATCCGCCGAGGCAGCCTCCACGGCCATGCCGGTGTCGAAGGAGACCAGCCCGTCGCCATGGAAATCCATCGTGAAGGTGCGCGCGCCGGCCAGTTCGACCTGCCCCAGCCGCGCGGTGATCGTCCCGGAATTCTCCACACCCGGCGCCACCAGCGCGGCCAGCCCCCGATCCGCCACCGTGATCGCGCCCTGGTTGACGACCCGCGCGCCCTGGTTGGCGGAGGGCGTGCCGAACCGGTCGATCCCGGCCATGAAATCGGCGTTCCTGATATCCGCCGTGGTCGCCACCAGCCCGCCGACATCGATGCGGGAGCCGGGGCCGAACACCACGCCGTTCGGGTTGACCAGATAGATCCGGCCGTTGGCCGTCAGATCGCCGAAGATGCCGGAGGGGTCGTTTCCGACCACGCGGTTGAGCGCGACGGCGTTCGCGGAAGGCTGCCGGAAACGCGTGCCCTCGCCCGCCTCGATGTCGAAGCTGCGCCAGTCGATGATCGCCCGGTCGCTGTGCTGGTCGACATCCAGCCGGCCGGGGCCTGTCTCGCTGATGGTGGCCGATCCGGCGACCACGACACCGCCTTCGGGATTGGCCAGCGCCGGAGCGGCATGGGTGAGCGCGGTGGAGGCAAGCAACGCCAGCGTGACGCGCCATCGGCGATCACCTGGAATCCCTTGTCTCCCCATACACTTGTCCCGCGCCATGGAAGCCCCCCGATCCCGTGCACGCGATAATCCGACCGGCCGGCGCTTTGGCGCCGATTCGCCGCGTCCGGGAATCTATCAATTATTCCAGGGGATAGGAAGAGAAAGAAAGAAAAGTACGACTTTCTTCAACCTGTCGTTAACCGTCGCGCAGCCTTGGGTCCAGCGTATCGCGCAGCGCGTCGCCCAGCAGGTTGAAGCCGAAGGAGAGGAGCAGGATCGCCACGCCGGAGAAGATAGAGGTCCAGGGGGAGAGGGTGAGGTAGGCGCGGCCTTCCGACAGCATCAGCCCCAGCGACGGGGTCGGAGGCTGCGTCCCGATGCCCAGAAAGCTGAGCGAGGCCTCCACCAGGATCGCAGTCGAAAGCGATAGGCTGACCTGCACCAGTATGACGCTGGCAAGGTTGGGCAGGATGTGGCGGCGGATGATGCGGCCGTCGCCTGTGCCGACCGACCGCGCGGCGGTCACGAATTCGCTTTCCGACAGGACCAGCGCCGGGCCGCGCAGCAGCCGGGCGAAGATCGGCACATAGACGATTCCGATCGCGATGGCGGTCGTCCATTGGCCCGGCCCCAGCACGGCGATGATGCCGATCGCCAGCAGCACGATCGGGAAGGCGAACAAGATGTCCATCAGCCGCATGAGGATGCGGTCGGTCCAGCCCCGATAGTAGGCTGCGACAACACCCAGCGTCCCGCCGACAAGGCAGGCGATGCCGACGGAGCTGGCGGCGACCGCCAGCGACGCGCCATAGCCGTGGAGGATGCGCGAGAGGATATCCCGGCCGAACTGGTCCGTACCCAGCAGGAAGTCCGGCCCCGGCCCCTGGAGCCTGGCCATGATGTGCTGTTCCAGCGGACCGTAGGGCGCGATCCAGGGCGCGGCCAAGGCGCAGAAGATCTGCAGCGCGACCAGCGCCAGGCCGATGATCAGCAGGGGATGCCGGGGCAGACGCCAGCGCCGGGGCCGGCTTTCCTGGGCGGCGATCGTCATCGCGCCGACACCCGAGGGTCGATCGCCAGATAGACGAGGTCGATCAGGAAGTTGATGAGGACGAAACCGCCCGTCACCAGCAGGATCGCCCCCTGGATCAGCGGATAGTTGCGCTCCGCTATGGCGCCGACGATCAACCGGCCGAGGCCCGGCAGGGCGAACACCTGCTCCACCACGATCGCGCCGCCGAACAGGTAGCCGGCCATGATGCCGACCGTCGTCACCGCCGGGATCATCGCGTTGCGCAGCGCGTGCTTGAAGACGACCATCGTCTCGCTGACGCCCTTGGCGCGAGCGGTGCGGACGTAATCCTGCCCCAGCGCGTCCAGCATCGCGGATCGGACGATGCGCGCCAGTGTCGCCAGCACCGGGAGGGAGAGCGCGATGGTGGGCAGGATCATGCGCTGAAGGTTGCCGACTGGGTCTTCGGAAAAGGGGACATAGCCCAGCGTCGGGAAGCCGGGAGCCAGCCGGTACATCCCATAGAGCATCAGCGCACCCAGCCAGAAGCTGGGCACGGTGACGCCGATGATGGTCAGCACCCGGACCACATAGTCGCCGGCGGAGCTTCGGACATAGGCCATCAGGCAGCCGGCGGGAAAGGCCAGGACGATCGCCAGCGCGAGCGACAGGAGGGTCAGTTCCAGCGTGATCCCGATGCGGGACATGATCTCGTCGATCACCGGCGCGCCGGTCCACAGGCTTTCACCAAGATCGCCGCGCAGCACGCCGCCGATCCAGGAGAGGTACTGTTCCAGCACCGGCCGGTCGAGCCCGACGCGTTCGCGCAAGGCGGCCATCCGTTCCGGCGTGATCTCCGAATTCGCGCCCAGCATGATCTGGACGGCGTCCCCGGGGATCAGCCGGATCATCAGGAAGGTGATGATCGACACGCCCAGCAGCACCAGCAACAGGTCCGCGAGGCGGTTGGCGACAAGGCGGCCGATCATCGGTGCAACGAATTCCCTACTGGCTCAGCGTCGTGGCCCTGAGCGACCGCAGCGACCGGTTGGCGATCAGCTCGAACCCTTCCACGCCCGGGCCGGCGGCGGCGGTGAGCTGCCCGAAGACCAGATGCGCGACGGGCCCGTGGCACGCCAGCGCCGTCTGGACCTGATTATAGAGGCCGCGCCGGACTTCCGGGTTGGAGACGGTGCGCGCCTCGTTCAGCATCGCGTCGACTTCCGCATCGGAATAGCCGTAGACGTTGGTCGACCCGTCGGTCAGGAAGGTCCGGTAGAAATAGCCGTCCGGATCAACGCTGCCGCCATTGAGGGAGAGGAAGGCCTGGAAGTTGGAGTTGCTCCAGTCCTGGATGAACTGCCCCTGCTCCTGGACGTTCAGCGTGACGTCGAACCCGCTTTCGTTCAATACCGCCTGGATCACTTGTGCTGAATCGACCAGAAGCTGGATCGATCCAAGCACGTTCAGCGTCAGGGGCACGGGGAGTTGCAGGCCCGCCTCCGTCAGCAGGGTCTTGGCCTGCTCCGGATCATGCGAGTAGCAGGGGAAGTCGGCCGCCGGCAGCGCCCAGTCGACCAGCGCCGGCGACAGCGGCCCCGCCGGCACGCCCATGCCGAAATAGGCGGCCTGGATGATCGCGTCGCGGTCCAGCGCGTAGTTGAGCGCCTCCCGCACCTTCGGATCGTCGAAGGGCGGCTGCGTCACGTTCAGCCCGATCAGCGAATAGGCGAGGTCGAGGGTCTGGGAGGTGGTGATGCGCGGGTCGGAGGACAGCATCACAGCCGTCGCCGGATCGACGTTCGGCAGCAGGTGGTAGGTTCCGGTCGATAGGCCGATCTGGCGGGTGGATGCTTCCGGCACGATGTTGAACTTGATTTCGTCCAGCGCCGGGACGCCTTCCTCCCAATAATCAGGATTCGCCTCCAGCCGTATGAAGGTGTCCGGCGCCCATTCGGCGAAGCTGAACGGTCCGGTGCCCATGGCGGCGCGCTGGAGGTCGTTGCCCGCCTCCACATAATCCTTCGGCACGATATAGAGTTGGGCGATCTGCGACAGGAAGGGCGCGAAGGGCGCGGAGAGACGGATGACGATCTCCGTCGGCGACGGGGCCTCCACCTCCTCGATTAGGTTGAAGCGGCTGGCGATGGGGGAGCCCGTGGCCTCGTCCAGCACCCGTTCGATGGAGAATTTCACGTCTTCGGAATCGAACGGCTCACCATTATGGAAGGTGACGCCCTCGCGGAGCGTGAAGGTGTAGACCAGCCCGTCTTCCGACAGGGTCCAGCTTTCGGCCAGGCCGGGAATGACGCGGAGGTCGGCGTCGATCGCCGTCAGCCCTTCATAGATGTTGTCGCGGTTGATGAGGGCGGTGGAGAAGGCCGTGGCGATATGGGGATCGAGGCCGACCGGCGACTGATCGGTCGCCACCTCCAGCGTCTGAGCCAGCGCGGCCGGCGAGGCAAACGCCAGCAGAGCGGCCGCGGTCGTCGCCATACGCGTCCAGGAACGTCCCATTCCAACCTCCCTCATTTGGTCTTGGGTGACGCCGCCATGAGGCGGGCATTCAGCAAAACCATTAAGATACCATTGCGGAAAATCCGTCAACGGCTCACTTTACCATTCAGGACTATGACGAATGAATTCCTTTGTTAGGACGGACTTCATTACGTAGCAACAATAGCATCGGCGGCAGGTAGGCCGGCAGCCTGCGGAGCCGGCAGCCTCTTGTTCCAACTGGACTTGATGTGGTTCTATCCGGCAAGCATATCGGAGACGGTGAGATGGGCGATTTCAGGACGGCGCTGGGCCTCATCAGCGGCACCTCTATGGACGGCATCGACCTCGCCGTGATCGAGACGGATGGCGAGCTAGTCCGCGCCTTCGGCCCGGCGGCGACGGCGCCCTACCCCGCCGACCTCCGCGCCGCGCTGGGCGCGGCGGTGGCGGCCGGCGGCGGCACGGCGGAAGACCACCGCGCCCTGGAGCCCCGGATCACCGACGCCCATGCCGACGCGGTCGGACAATTCCTCTCCGACCACCGCATCGATGCATCCTCCGTCGATATCGTCGGCTTCCACGGGCAGACGGTGCTGCACCGGCCGGAGCGGCAGTTGACGATCCAGCTTGGCGACGGAGCGGCGCTGGCGGCGCGGCTGGGGCTGCCGGTGGTCAACGATTTCCGGTCGGCCGACGTGGCCGCCGGCGGCCAGGGCGCGCCGCTGGCCCCGCTCTACCACGCCGCCCTTTCCCGGGATCTGGACCAGCCGGTCTGCGTCCTCAACCTCGGCGGCGTCGGTAACCTGACCTATATCGACGGCGACACCGTGCTGGCCTTCGACACCGGCCCCGCAAACGCAATGATCGACGATTGGGTCGCCCGGACGCGAGGCGTCGCCTATGACGAGGGCGGCCGAATCGCCGCCGCCGGAGCCGTCGATAAGGCGGCGCTGGGCCGGCTGCTGGACCATCCCTACTTCACCGCACCCTTCCCCAAATCGCTGGACCGGAACGATTTCCCGCCAACGCCGGTCGAAGGGCTTGGCGCGGAGGACGGGGCGGCGACACTGGCCGCCTTCACGGCCCGGACGGTCGCCCTCGCCGTCGATCTCCTGCCCACCCGGCCCAGGCGGTGGCTGGTGACCGGCGGCGGCAGGCACAACCCGACCATCATGGACCTCCTGCGCCGGGAACTGAGGATCACGGTCGATCCGGTGGAGGCGGTCGGCTGGAACGGCGACGCGCTGGAGGCGCAGGCCTTCGGCTTCTTCGCCGTGCGGTCGCTGGAGGGTCTGCCCCTCTCCCTGCCGACGACGACGGGTGTTCCCGCCCCGCTGACCGGCGGCAGGCTCCATCAACCGGGAGCGCGCGCGGCATGATGGCTGCGACGGCCGCGGTCGCTCATGGGACCGATGCCGCCCGCCCGCTCCTGACCGTTCGCGACCTGACGGTCACGCTGGCGCAACGGGGCGGTCGCGCGCCGGTGGTTGAGGGATTCGACCTGGATGTGGCGCGCGGCGAGGCGGTCGGGCTGGTCGGAGAAAGCGGGTGCGGCAAGAGCCTGACGGCCCTGTCGCTGATGCGCCTGATTCCGGAGCCGCCGGCCCGCATCGACGGCGGACGAATCGAGCTGGACGGCGAGGATCTGCTGGCGCTGGACCGGCGGGCGTTGCGGCGGGTACGCGGCAAGCGCATGGCGATGATCTTTCAGGAGCCGATGACCAGCCTGAACCCCGTCTTCACGGTCGGCAACCAGATCGGCGAGGTGCTGGCGATCCATCGCGGCTTGAGAGGATCGGCGGCGACCGCCGAGGCCGTGAAGGTGCTGGACATGGTCGGCATCCCGGCCGCGCGCCGCCGCCTGAGCCAGTACCCGCACCAGCTTTCGGGCGGACAGCGCCAGCGGGTGATGATCGCGATGGCGCTGGCGGGGGAGCCGGACCTGCTGATCGCCGACGAGCCGACGACGGCGCTGGACGTCACCATCCAGGCGCAGATCCTGGAGCTGCTGGACGCGCTGCGCCGCGATCTCGGCATGGGGCTGCTGCTGATCACCCACGACCTCGGCGTCGTCGCGGAATATTGCGACCGTGTAGCGGTCATGTATGCCGGCCGGATCGTGGAGACGGGGCCGGCGGCGACCCTGTTCGAAGCGCCGCACCATCCCTATACCGCCGGGCTCCTGGCGTCCATTCCGCAGATCGACCGGCGGCGGGACACGCTGTCGACCATTCCCGGCGCGGTGCCGCCGGTCGGGGCGCGAGGGCACGGCTGCGCCTTCGCCCCGCGCTGCGGCCGCGCCCTGCCCCGCTGCACGACGGATCGCCCCCTGCTGACGCCTGACGGCGCAGACCACCGCGCCGCCTGCTGGAATCCGGTCCCCGCCGGGGAGCCGATCCGATGACCGAACCCCTGCTGTCCGTCCGGGATATCGCAAAGCATTATCCGGCCGGGCGCGGCGCGACCGTCCGCGCGCTCGACGGCGTCAGCTTCGACCTCCGCGCCGGTGAGACGCTGGGGATCGTGGGGGAGAGCGGCTGCGGAAAGTCAACGCTGGGTCGCGCCATCCTGCGCCTGACGGATCCGACGCGCGGCGCCGTGCGGTTCGAGGGATCGGACCTGACCGAGCTGGACCGCCGCGCCCTGCGCCGCCGCCGGCGCGACATGCAGATGGTTTTCCAGGACCCGTTCGGATCGCTGAACCCGCGCCACAAGGTGGCGGAGATCCTGGCCGAGCCGCTGGAGGTCCATAAGGCCGGCGACCGGGCCGAACGCCGCCGACGGATCGCGGAGCTTCTGGATCTCGTCGGGCTCGACCCCTCCGCCGCCGACCGTTATCCGCACGAATTCTCCGGCGGCCAGCGGCAGCGCATCTCCATTGCCCGCGCCATCGCCCTCTCGCCGAAGCTGGTGATCGCGGACGAGCCGGTGTCGGCGCTCGACGTCTCGATCCAGAGCCAGATCCTGAACCTGCTGGTGGAGCTGCGCCGGCGGCTCGGCCTCGCGCTCATCATCATCTCCCACGACCTCGCGGTCATCCGCCATATCAGCGACCGGGTGATGGTGATGTATCTGGGGGAGGCGGTGGAGATGGCGGCGGTCGACGATCTGTTCGACCATCCGGCCCATCCCTACACGCAGGCCCTGCTGTCGGCGATCCCCCGGCCCGACCGGGGCGGACGGCGCGACCGGGTGGTGCTGGCGGGCGACCTGCCGGACCCGGCGACGCCGATCGCCGGCTGCCCGTTCCACACGCGCTGTCCCAAGGTGATGGAGCGGTGCCGGCACGACAAGCCGGCGTTGACGCTGCGTCAGGCGGAGGACGGGATAAGGTTCCATAGCTGCCATCTGAACGAGCCGGCGGAGGCCTGAACCTGTCGGCGAACCTGCGGGGCATCGCCCTCTACACGACCGGCATCTTCCTCGGCTCGCTGATGGACGTGCTGATCAAGTGGCTGTCGGGCGACTACCCGATCCTGGAGATCGTATTCTTCCGCGGACTGTTCGCCCTGATCCCGGCGGTCTGGCTGATCGGACGGGAGGGCGGGATCGCCGTTCTCCGCACGAACCGGCCGGGCCGGCATCTGGCGCGGGGGATCATCGCCTTCGCGGGCATGGCGCTGTTCTTCCACGCCTTCAGCGTCATGCCGCTGGCCGACGCCTACGCCATCGGCTTTTCCGCGCCGCTGATGATGACGGCGCTCAGCCTGCCGCTCCTGGGGGAAGTTGTGGGACCGCGTCGTTGGGCGGCGGTCCTGGTCGGCTTCGGCGGCGTACTGGTGGTGCTGTGGCCCGACCTGGGGTCTGGCTCGTCGCCGGCCGACGCGGGCTGGGTCGCGGCGCTTGCCGGCACCGCCTGCTACGCCGTCGCCGCGCTGATGATCCGTGACCTCAGCCGCACCGACGGCAACGCCGCGATCGTCTTCTACGGCACCCTCCTGACCGTTGCCTTCAGCGCCGCCGCCCTGCCCTTCGGCTTCGTCATGCCGACACCGACCGACGCGCTGCTGCTGCTGGCGGTCGGGCTGCTGGGCGGGCTGACGACCATCGTCGTCACCATGGCATTCCGGACGGCGGAGGCCGTGACCGTGGCGCCCTTCGAATACACCTCCATGATCTGGGCGGTCCTGTTCGGTGCATTGATCTGGGGCGACGCGCCCTCAGTCTATGTGCTTGCCGGATCGGGGATCATCATCGTGACGGCCCTCTACATCCTCCGCCGGGAAAAGCTGGCCGTCGCGGCGGAAACGTAACTTTTTATCTTTCTGCGAGAGAAATCAGCTTCTCAATTTCGCGGTTGACTCGGTTTTGGAAATTCTGGTCTCTTCCTAATTATCGATATCAATATCGATAGAGATGCCAATGCCCTCCGCCGCCTCTCGCAAGGCCGCCCAGATCTATCGCGCGCTGCGCAAGGATATCGTCTTCGCCCGGCTGAAGCCGGGGGAGGCGATGCCTGAGATCGCGCTGGCGCGGCAGTACGCCGCCAGCCAGGGCACGATCCGGGAGGCGCTGATGCGGCTTCAGGAAGATGGGCTGGTTCGCCGCGACGGCTATCGGGGGACGGCGGTGTCGCGTATCTCCGCCGACGAGGCGCGGGAGCTTCTGGATCTGCGCCTGAAGCTGGAACTGGCGGGCTGCCGCAACTCCGCGCCGAAGGCGGACACGGACCTGCCGGCGGTTCTCAGCACCATCACGACGGAGATGGAGGCCGCGGCGATCGCGGACGAGCACTACGAGGTGATCGAGCTGGATCACGACTTCCACCTCGCCCTCTTTCGCGCCGCCGACCTGCCGGTGCTGGAGCCGGTGCTGTCCCGTTGCATCCTGCACATGCACCGGCTGGCCTTCATCTCCGGCCCCCGCTCCCGCCCGCTGATCGTTTCCGCCCGCCGGCACTGGGAGATCGTGGAGGCGCTGAAGACAGGCGACGCGGAGATCCTGCGAACCGCCGTCCGCCGCCATATCGAGACGGTGTGGGAGGGCGAGCTGGAATCCCGGCTGGCCCGGGCCGCATCGGTAGCCGCGCGATGAACGCAGTCGCCGACCGTCCCGTCCTCTCGATCGAGGGGTTGAGCCTGGGCTTCCGGTCGGAGGGCAGGACGATCGGCATCCTGGACGATGTCTCCCTCAGCGTCGGCGGCGGGCGGTGCCTCTGCCTGGTCGGCGAATCCGGGTCCGGGAAATCGGTGACGGCGTTGGCCGTCATGGGGCTGCTGGATGATACCGCCGCGATCGTCGACCAGGGGGCGATCCGGCTGGACGGGGACGATCTGCGCGGCCTGCCGAGGGAGGCGCTGCGCCGGCTTCGCGGCGGCGCGGTCTCCATGATCTTCCAGGAACCGATGACCTCCCTCAACCCGGTCTTCACGGTCGGGGAACAGCTTGTGGAGGGGATCCGCGCGCATCAGAGCGTCTCCAGGGCCGAGGCGCGAGGGCGAGCGGTCGCGATGCTGGAGAAGGTGCGCATCCCCTCCCCCGAACAGCGGATGGACGAATATCCCCACCAGCTTTCCGGCGGGATGCGCCAGCGCGTGATGATCGCCATGGCGCTGGCCAACGATCCGAAGCTGCTGATCGCCGACGAGCCGACGACGGCGCTGGATGTCACCATCCAGGCGCAGATCCTGGAGCTGGTCCGCCAGCTTCAGGAGGAGACGGGGACCGCCGTCCTCATGATCACCCACGATCTGGGCGTGGTGGCCGAGGTCGCCGACGATGTGGCGGTGATGTATGCGGGCCAGGTGGTCGAACGGGCATCGGTCGCCGATCTGTTCGACGATCCCCAGCATCCCTACACGATCGGGCTGATGAGCGCGATGCCGACGCTGGGCGACGAGGACCGGGCGCTGACCGGCATCCCCGGCGCGGTGCCGGCGGCGGACGAGATGCCGGCCGGCTGCCGTTTCTCCACCCGCTGCCCCTTCGCCGACGATCATTGCCGCCAGGCGCCGCCGCCTCTGGCCTTCATCGGCGACGGCGACCACGCCGCGGCCTGCTGGAAGGCGCCGATCGACGATCCCCGCATCGCGGGGGAGCCGGCATGACCGACCCCATCCTACGCCTGGACGGGATCGTGAAGCACTATCCGGTCGGCCGCGCCCTGCTGCCCTTCCAGCGCCGGCGGCTGCGGGCGGTGGACGGGGTCGGGCTTTCCGTCATGCCGGGCGAGACGTTGGCTGTGGTCGGGGAAAGCGGCTGCGGGAAATCGACCCTGGCCCGGCTGATGCTGCGCCTGATCGATCCCAGCGACGGGCGCATCTTCTTCGAGGGCGAAGAGATCACGGCGCTGACGGGCCGGCCACTGCAGCGGCTGCGCGCCCGGATGCAACTTATCTTCCAGGACCCCTACGCCTCACTGAACCCGCGCCTCACGGTCGGCCAGATATTGGAGGAACCGCTGGCGATCCACCGGATCGGCGCGCGACGGCAGCGCCGCGACAAGGTGGCGGAGATGATGCGGGTGGTCGGGCTGCCGGTCGACCACGCCCGCCGCTTCCCGCACGAATTCTCCGGCGGTCAGCGCCAGCGGATCGCCATCGCGCGGGCGCTGGTGACGGGGCCCAGCTTCGTCATCGGGGACGAGCCGGTGTCGGCCCTGGACGTGTCGATCCAGGCGCAGATCATCGAGCTGCTGGAGGATTTGAAGCGCCGGATGGGCCTGACGATGGTCTTCATCTCCCACGATCTGGCCGTGGTCAGCCGGATCGCCGACCGCGTGGCGGTCATGTATCTGGGGCAGGTGATCGAATCCGGCCCTACGGCCAGCGTCTTCGCCAGTCCGCTGCATCCCTACACCAGGGCGCTGCTGGCGGCGGCCCCGAAGCCGGATCCGGCGGGACGGGGGCAGAGAGCGCTGCTGGAAGGCGACGTGCCGAGCGCGATCGATCCGCCGCCAGGCTGCCGGTTCCATACCCGGTGTCCCCACGCCACCGACATCTGCCGGGTGGAAATCCCCATGGCCGAACCTGGGCCCGACGGCCATGAGATCGCCTGCCACCATTGGCGGGAGATCGCCGCCGCCACGACGGCCCCGCCCGTCACAGCCACTGCCCATCCGCGCCGCCAGAAGCGGATCGCGATCTTCGAACGACAACTCGCCCGCAACCAGGAAAGGGACGCGGACATCGACCGACCGGGGGAGAGGGACAGCCGGACCACCCCTTCCGCCGCGCGGCATCCTTCATCCGAAAAATCAACAATGGGAGGAAGACAATGACCTTGAAGGGATGTTTGACAACGGTGCTGATGGCCACCGCGCTGGGCTTCAGCGCGACCGCCGGCGCCCAGACGCTGAGGATCGGCCTGCAGGACGACCCGGACCTGCTGGATCCCGATCGGGCGCGGACCTTCGTCGGCCGCATCGTCTTCGCCAGCCTGTGCGACAAGCTGGTCGACCTTTCTCCCGAGGTGACGTTCGTACCGCAGCTTGCGACGGAATGGAGCTGGAGCGACGACAGCACCGTCCTGACCATGAAGCTTCGGGAGGACGTGGTCTTCCATGACGGCACGCCCTTCAACGCCGAGGCGGCGGTCTACAATCTTGACCGGTCCCTGAACCTGCCGGGATCGACCCGCCGCAGCGAGATTTCCGCCATCACCGGCCTTGAGGCCGTGGACGAATACACGATCGAGATCACGTTGGCGGAGCCGTTCGCGCCGCTTCTGGCCGCCCTCTCGGACCGGGCGGGCATGATGATCTCCCCCACCGCGGCGGAGGCGGCGGGCGAGGACTTCCCGCTCAATCCCGTCTGCTCCGGCCCGTTCAAGTTCGTCGAGCGGGTGTCCCAGGACCGCATCGTGCTGGAGCGGTTCGAGGATTACTGGAACGCCGACGCGATCCATTTCGACCGCGTCGTCTATATGCCGATCCCCGACACGACCGTCCGGCTGGCCAACCTGCAGGCGGGCGACCTGGACATCATCGAACGGGTGGCGGCGACCGACATCCCGACGGTCGAAAGCGACCCGAACCTGACGCTGGAGCGCGCCACCAGCCTTGGCTATCAGGGCATCACCGTCAATGTCGGCAACGGTCCGCGCTCGGAGAATCCGCTGGGTCAGGATCCCAGGGTCCGGGAGGCGCTGGAACTGGCGATCGACCGGAACATCATCAACCAGGTGGCCTTCGATGGAGCGCTGATCGCCGGCAACCAGCCGGTGCCGCCCAACAGCCCCTTCTACATCGACAGCCTGCCGCCCGCCGGCCGTGACGTGGAGCGCGCCAGAGCGCTTCTGGAAGAGGCCGGCGCGACGGACCTGACGATCGACCTGATGATCGCCAACAATCCCGAGCAGATGCGCGTGGCGGAGATCATCCAGGCGCTTGCGGCCGAAGCCGGCATCGCGATCACCATCGACGCGACGGAGTTCGCGACCGCGCTGGACCGGCAATCGAACGGCGACTTCCAGGCTTTCCTGATCGGCTGGTCGGGACGGGCCGACCCGGACGGCAACATCCACACCTTCACCGCCTGCAATGGCGGGCTGAACGATGGCGGCTACTGCAACGAGGAGGTCGACCGCTATCTGGCGGAGGCGCGGCAGACAACCGACGACGAAGCCCGCTACGCGGCCTATGAGAAGGCGGCGGAGATCTACATGGCCGAACGTCCGCGCATCTTCCTCTATCACCGCGTCTGGTTCACCGGCGTGAGCAACAAGGTAGAGGGCTTCCAGGCCTATCCCGACGGCATGATCCGGCTGGAGAATGTCCGGTTTGCTGAATAAGCGCCTAATGGGAGCAACCCCCACCCCGACCCTCCCCCGCATGCGGGGGAGGGAGCCATATAGCCCCCTCTCCTGCTTGCGGGAGAGGGGGTTGGGGGTGAGGGTGGTTTCAGCCGCACGTCGAGACGCGCCATGCTGACCTATCTCGCCCGGCGGATCCTGATCCTGCTGCCGACGCTGCTGCTGATCAGCCTGATCGTCTTCTCCCTCCAGCTCCTGCTGCCGGGCGATCCGGCGCTGGCGCTGGCCGGCGAAGAACGGGACCCGGAGGTGATCGAGTTCATCCGGGAGAAGTACAATCTGAACGAGCCGATCATCGTGCAATACGGCTATTGGCTGGCGGCCCTGGTTCAGGGCGACATGGGCATATCGCTGCGCACGCAAATGCCGGTGACGCAGATCATCCTGACCAAGCTGCCGGTGACGCTGGAACTGGCGGCGCTGGCGATGACGATCGCGCTGATGATCGGCATCCCGGCGGGCATTATCTCCGCCGTCAGGCGCGGCACCGCCTGGGACGCCGGGGCCAACATCATCGCGCTTTCCGGCATCTCACTTCCGAATTTCTGGATGGGGATCATGCTGATCCTGCTGGTCTCGGTGCGGTGGGGCCTGCTGCCGGCGTCCGGCTATGTCAGCCCGCTGGTCGACCCGGGGCGAAATCTGGCCGCGATGATCATGCCGGCCTTCGTTCTGGGCAGCGGGATCGCCGGAATCATGATGCGCCACACCCGGTCGGCGATGCTGTCGGAACTGACCGCCGACTATGTCCGCACCGCCCGCGCCAAGGGGCTGAAGGAGCGGGTGGTGATCCTGCGCCACGCGCTGCGTAACGCGCTGATCCCCGTGGTGACGCTGACGGCCCTCCAGCTCGGCGAGTTGCTGTCCGGCGCGGTGCTGACGGAGCAGGTCTTCACCATCCCGGGCTTCGGCAAGCTGATCGTCGACGCCGTCTTCAACCGCGACTACGCCGTCGTGCAGGGGGTGGTGCTGTTCACCGCGACGGCCTTCATCGTGATGAACCTGGTCGCCGACATGCTCTATTTCGTGCTCAATCCCCGGCTGCGGACATGAGGAGGCGCCGATGACCGTTCTCGCCCTCCCGACGCCGCCGGCGCGAACGTCGCGCCTGTGGAAACGCCTTCGCCGGTCGCCGACGACGATCATGGGCGGCAGCGTGGTTCTGGTGTTCGTGGCGGTGGCGCTGCTGGCGCCCTGGATCGCCCCCTACGATCCGATCGCGCCGACCTGGACCGCGATCCGGCAGGCGCCCTCGGCCGCCCATTGGCTGGGGACGGACGATGTGGGCCGCGACATCCTCTCCCGCCTCATCCACGGCGCCCAGGCCTCGCTGGCCGCCGGCGTCGTCTCCGTCGGCATCGCGGTCACGATCGGCGTGCCGCTGGGGCTGGTCGCGGGCTATTTCGGCCGGTGGTCGGACGCGATCATCAGCCGGGTGACGGAGGCGCTGCTGGCCTGCCCGTTCCTGATCCTGGCGATCGCGCTGGCGGCTTTCCTGGGCCCCAGCCTGACCAACGCGATGATCGCCATCGGCCTTTCCGCCTCCCCCATCTTCGTGCGCCTGGCGCGCGCCCAGACCCTGGCGGTCAAGACCGCGGACTATGTGGAAGGCGCCCGCGCGGTGGGGGCTGGGCACCTGCGGATCATCCTCCGCTACATCCTGCTGAACGCCTTCCCGCCGCTGCTGGTCCAGGCGACGCTGACCATCGCGGCGGCGATCATCGCGGAGGCCAGCCTGTCCTTCCTCGGCCTCGGCCAGCAGCCGCCGGCGCCAAGCTGGGGCAGCATGCTGAACACCGCGAAGAACTTCATCACCCAGGCCCCCTGGATGGCGGTGTCGCCGGGGCTGGCGATCTTCGTCACCGTCCTTGCCTTCAACATACTCGGCGACGGGTTGCGGGACATCCTCGACCCCAAGAGCCGCTGACCGTCAGGAACCCTCCATGAGCCAGATCTTCACGACCCGTCCGGAAATCCGCGGCACGTTCGGCGTCGTCGCCTCCACCCACTGGATCGCCAGCGCCGTCGCCATGTCTATGCTGGAACGCGGCGGCAACGCATTCGACGCGGCGGTCGCCGGGGGGCTGACGCTTCAGATCGTGGAGCCGCACCTGAACGGTCCGTCAGGGGAGGTCCCGATCCTATTGCTTCCGACGGGGGCGGAGCGGCCGACCGTGCTGTGTGGGCAGGGGGTGACGCCAGCGGGCGCGACCATTGCTCACTATCGCTCCGAAGGCCTGACCCATATCCCGGGCACCGGCCTTCTTGCTGCCGTCATCCCCGGCGCGTTCGACGCCTGGATGACGCTGCTGCGCGACCATGGAAGGCTGGAGGCGGCCGACGTGATGGCGCCGGCCATCCACTATGCCCGCCACGGCCATCCATTGCTGGCGCGCGTCGCCCAGTCGATCCGGGATATCAGCCCGATGTTCCGGGAGCATTGGAAAAGCTCCGCCGACATATTCATGCCCGGCGGCGACGTTCCCGAAACCGGGAAGCTGTTCGCCAACCCGACGCTTGCCGATACCTATCAGCGGATCGTCGACGAGGCGAAGACGGGCGGCAGCCGCGAGGCGCGGATCGACCGCGCGCGGGACGCCTTCTATCGCGGCTTCGTGGCCGAGGCGATCGAGCGGTTCGCGACCCGCACGGCGGTGATGGACGCCAGCGGCGCGCCCCACAAGGGGGTCATCACGGCCGCCGACATGGCCGGCTGGCGGTCGAGTTACGAAACGCCGCTCAGCTACGACTATCACGGCCATACGGTCTTCAAGACCGGGCCGTGGGGACAGGGGCCGGTGCTGCTTCAGCAACTGGCGCTGCTGAAGGGATTCGACATCGCGGCCATGGACCCGACGGGGCCGGATTTCGTCCATGTCGTGACCGAATGCATGAAGCTGGCCTTCGCCGACCGCGAAGCCTATTACGGCGACCCCGCCTTCGGCGACGTGCCGATGGAGACGCTGCTGTCGGATGCCTACAACGACTCGAGGCGGGCACTGGTCGGGGAAGAAGCTTCCAAGGAGCTTCGTCCCGGCACCGCGGGCGAGCGCACGCCGACGGGCGAGGATCTGCTGCGCCTCAGCGAGATGGATTTGACGGCCGCCGGGGCCGGCGGCGGGGAGCCGACCATGGCCCATCTGGGCGACCGGCGCGGTGACACCTGCCATATCGACGTTATCGACAGGGACGGCAACATGGTGTCCGCCACCCCCTCCGGCGGCTGGCTGCAAAGTTCTCCCGTCGTGCCGGGGCTGGGCTTCCCGCTGAACAGCCGCGGACAGATGTTCTGGCTGAAAGAGGGGCTGCCGGCCAGCCTTGCCCCCGGAAAGCGGCCGCGCACGACGCTGACCCCGTCCATCGCCTTCAGGGACGGGAAACCCTACATGGCGTTCGGCACCCCCGGCGGCGACCAGCAGGACCAGTGGCAGACGATTTTCCTCCTGCGGCATATCCATCACGGGCACGACCTCCAGCGCGCCATCGACGGACCGCTGTTCCATACCGAACACATGCCGAGCTCCTTCTACCCCCGGCAGGCGAAGCTCGGCTGCCTGACGGTGGAGGAGAATTTCGGCCCGGCGACGATCGAGGCGCTGAAGGCGCGAGGCCATGAGGTGACGGTCGCGGAGCCCTGGTCTGTCGGGCGCATGTGCGCCGCGGCGCGGGAGGAGGACGGTGTCCTGAAGGCCGCGGCGACGCCGAGGCTGATGCAGGCCTATGCCATGGGAAGGTAGGGGGAGAGGCGCGTCAGATCCAGACGTCGTTCTGGGCGGTCCTGTCGCCGCCGACATTGCCGGTGTTGAGGACGCCGCGCGGCTCGATCAGCATCAGCCTGACCTCCTTCTCCGCATAAGGCTTGTGCTCGACGCCCTTGGGCACGACGAACATCTCGCCCGCTTTCAGAAGGACATGGCCGTCCCGGAAGTCGATGCGCAATTCCCCGCCCAGCACGATGAACGTCTCGTCCGTGTCGGGGTGGTCGTGCCAGACGAAATCGCCCTCAAGCCGGGCGATCTTGAACTGGTAGTCGTTCATCTCCGCAATGACCTTCGGAGTCCATTGTTCGGAGAAGAGGTCGAACTTCTTCTCGAGATTGATCGCGGAGTAGGTCTTCGGGTCGTCGAGCGGCATGGAAGGCTCCTTCAAAGCGGAAGGGCCCACCATGCGGCGTTCGGATGCCGAAGTCTTGGACGATCGTGATGGGCGTGACGCTTCAGCCGAGAACGTCGATCCAGGCCCCCGCCGTCGCTGCGCGGTCGATGGCGTGGAGGGTGTGTTCGATCTCCAGGGCCTGACGGAAATCCGGCCAGGCCGGCGCGCCGCTGCCGATGGCGGCCAGGAGAGCGCCTGCCTCCGCCACCTTCAGATCGTTGAAGCCCAGCCCGTGGCCCGGTGCGGGCAGGAAGGCACCGTAGGGCGGATGGTCGGGGCCGAGAAGGATCTTCCGGAAGCCGTTCCGGTCACTCCCGGCGGCCGATGGCTGGAAAAGGAGAAGCTCGTTCATCCGCTCCTGGTCGAAGAGGATGCTGCCCTCCGTCCCGTAAAGCTCGAACGCGAGGCGGTTCTTCCGGCCCCAGGCGACGCGGCTGGTGGCGATCGTCCCGATGATCCCACCGTCGAAGCGCAGCATGGCGTGGACGATGTCCTCATTCTCCACCGGCGCGCGGGGCGCGTCGGCGTCGGCGGCGAGCGGACCGAACTGCTTCGCCGATCCGGTCACCGGCCGGTCGGCGATGATGGTGCTGCGATCCGCGGAGACCGAGCGGATCGGCCCCATCAGGTAGCACGCGAAGCTGAGGATATGCGATCCGATGTCGCCCAGCGCTCCCGTCCCCGCCAGATCGCGCCGGCAGCGCCATGAGAAGGGGACATCGGGAGAGGCCATGTAGTCCTCATCCGACAGGCCGCGAAAATAGGTCGGACGGCCGATCGCGCTTTCCTCCACCAGCTTCCGGGTGAAGGTGACGGCGGGGCTGCGGAGGTAGTTGTAGCCGACCAGCGTGACGGTTCCGGCCTCGTCGGCCGCGTCGGCCATGGCGATCGCATCCTCCAGCGCCACCGCCATCGGCTTTTCGCAATAGACGTGCTTGCCCGCGGCCAGCGCCGCCAGCGTCATCTCCCGATGCAGGGCGTTGGGCGCGGTGACGGCGACGATATCGACCGCCGGATCGGCGACCAGCGCCCGCCAATCATCGGTCGCGCGGGCGAAACCGAAGCGGGAGGCGAGACCCCGCGCCGCGTCGGAATCCAGATCCGCCACCATCTCCAGCCGCGCGTCGGGACCGTCCGGGAACAGGGCGGGCGCGGCGCGGAACGCCATGGCGTGGCACACGCCCATGAAGCCCGTGCCGATCAGGCCGATCCCCAGCGTGCGGCGCATTCTCGGCTATCCGGCCCTGGCCGCGCCGTTGCTATCGCCGTTGCCGCGAGAGAGTTCAGCCAGCTCGGCCGTCAACGTCTCAAGCTCCTGGCCGCCGGCCATCATCTCCAGCACCTCCTCCCGGCTGACCTTGTCCTTGGCGAAAGTGCCCATGGACCGCCCCCGATTCAGGAGCGTGAAAGTGTCGGCCACCGGATAAGCGTGATGGACGTTGTGGGTGATGAAGATGACGCCCAGATTGCGCGCCCTTGCCTGGGCGACGTAGCGCAGCACCATGGAGGCCTGCTTGACGCCGAGCGCGGAGGTCGGCTCGTCCAGGATCAGCACCTTGGCGCCGAAATAGACCGCGCGCGCGATGGCGACGCACTGCCGCTCCCCGCCCGAAAGGGTGCCGACCGCCTGGGACGGATCGCGCACGTCGATGCCGATGCGGGCCATCTCCTCCTTCGCGACGCGGCCGGCGAAGGCGGCGTCGAACCGCTTCAGCGGGCCTTTGCCCTTCGTCGGCTCCCGCCCCATGAAGAAGTTCCGCGTGATGCTCATCAGCGGGACCATGGCGAGGTCCTGGTAGACCGTGGCGATGCCGAGATCGAGCGCGTCGCGCGGGGAGCCGAACCGGACCTCCCGCCCCTCCACGAAAAGCGAGCCCTCGCTGGGCTCATGGACGCCCGACAGCGTCTTGATGAGCGTCGACTTGCCCGCGCCATTGTCGCCCAGGAGCGCCAGAACCTCGCCCGGACGAACCGACATGGTGATGTCCTTGAGCGCGACGACGGAGCCGAAATATTTCGACACGCCGCGCAGTTCAACAAGAGGAGCCGCCTCCATCATGACCGTCCCCCCGTCACCTTGCGCCGGATGAAATTGTTGAAGATGACGGCGATCAGCAGCATCACGCCGAGGAACACCCGGAACCAGTCCGTGCTAACGCCGGTGTAGAAGATGCCCATCTGCACCACGCCGAAGATCAGGGCGCCAAAGCAGGCGCCGACGACTGAGCCGTAGCCGCCGGTCAGCAGCGTCCCACCGATGACGGCGGCGATGATCGCTTCGAACTCCTTCAAGAGGCCCCGATCGGCGGAGGCGGAGCCGAATTCGAAGACCTGGCAGGCGGCGTAGACTGTGGCGCAGAAGGCGGTGAACATGAACAGCACGATCTTCACCCGCGCCACCGGGACGCCCACATTGCGCGCGGCGACCGGATCGCCGCCCGATGCGAAGATCCAGTTGCCGAACCGGGTGCGCAACAGGACCCAACTCGCCAGCGCCGCCAGCACCACCCACCAGACGATGATCATCGGAATGCCGTCTACATAGGGCACGCCGTCGTCATAGCGGCCGATAAGCCCCCAATCGGCCAGGAGGTTGAAGAGCGGCAGGCCGATCTTGCCGCCGAACAGCGGGGCCAGCCAGTCGCCCTCCGCCCCGTCGCGCACGCCGCCGACGATCGTCCGGTTGGTGAACATGATGGAGAGCGCGATGGTCAGGCCGCGCAAAATGAACAGGAAGGCGAGCGAGACGATGAAGGAAGGCAGCCCCGTCCGGATGACGAGAAAGCCGATCAGCGCCCCAATCCCCATGGCGCCGGCGAAGGCGAACAGGATCGCGACCCAGGCCGGCCAGCCAAAGAAGACCACCGGTATGGCGATCATCATACCGGCGAAGCCGATCATGGAGCCGATGGAAAGGTCGAATTCTCCCGCGATCATCAGAAGGCTGGCGCCGACCGCCAGCACGCCGAGCTGTGCTGAGACGATGGTCCAGTTCATGATCCCATCGCCGGAGAACATGCCCGACCCGCCTGCGACGAGAGCGAAGAAGACGAAGACCAGGATGGTCCCCGACATAGCGCCCAGCTCCGGCCGCGTCATCAGCCGCGACAGGATGGAGACGTCCCGGACCCGTTCGTCGGGAGGGGGCGAGGATGTTTCGGTGGAGATGGTCATGGACCGGTCCGAGAGGCGACGGGAAGCTATCCGAAAGAAGTGAGGCCGGGCGCTGGGGAGCCACCCGGCCTCCTTCCGGCTCAGCGATATTCGCCGGCCAGTTCCTCGACCAGGGCGATATTCTCCTCCGTCACGAAGCCGGGGCCGGAGTTGATGTCGCTGCTGGGGATGACGCCGTAGCGCGCGTAGTTGGTCAGCAGAACCACCGGCAGATAACCCTGGAGGAAGGGCTGCTGATCGATCGCGAAATTGATCGTGCCGGCCTTGATCGCCTCGGCGATCCCTGCGCTGAGGTCGAAGGTGCCGAAGAAGATCTCGCCGGCCATGCGGTTGTCCTCAAGCACCTGGATCGTCGGCTCCGCCGAATTCGGGCCCAGCGCCAGGATGCCGTTCGTCTCCGGATGGGTGCGCAGATAGGCTTCGACCTTGGTCGTGACCTCCGTCGGGTCGATGCCGGAATCGATCATCTGGTCGCCCAGTTCGACCCCCAGCGCGTCGGCGAAGCCCTGGCAGCGTTCGACCGAGGCCGGGTTGGTGATGTAGTGGTTGACGCAGAGGAAGTTGGTCACGCCCGCTTCCTTGGCGCGCAGCCCCGCGCCGTAGCCGGCGTCATATTCGGGCTGACCGATATGCAGGAGAGCGCCCAGTTCATCGCTCTGCTCCTGCGTGCCGGAATTGATGGTGATGACCGGGATGCCCTTGCGGACGGCGTCGGTGATCGGTCCTTGCAGGACATTGAAATCCGCGATCGTCACGATGATGCCGTCGGGATTGGAGGACGCCGCCTGCTCGACCAGCCGGGCCATGTCGGCCAGATCGCCGGTCGGCGGGTTCAGATAATCGACCGAAACCTCCATCTGCTCGGCGGCGAGCGCGAGGGCGTTCTTGATGGTGTTCCACCAGGTATCGGAATCCGGCCCGTGGCTGATCATCACGAAATGCTCGCCTTCAGCCTGAGCCGTCGCCGGCAGCGCCGCAACGGAAACGGCCAGGGCCGCGCCGGCCACCGCGCCCTGCATCAATCGCTTCAAAGCCATCTTGATATCCTCCCTTCGGGTTGTCGGACCGCCGCCGCCACAAAGGCAACCTGGCGGCCGGGTCTTCGGCGCCTGCCCGGTTCCGTCCGGACAATATCGAACGAAGATTTCGATTTTTATTTTTCGTAGAATGCATATTCTAATTTTGGCCGTAAAGGCTTTTCTCGATCCTTTCCGCTACGAAGCCGGAGGATGAGGCGGCCGGGAAAGGGGACCATGGACATCGAAGACAGCGAGCGCGGCGAACCGTCCAATTTCGACCGGCTGCGGGCGGAGATCTCCAGCCGCCACGGCAGCATGAGCCGGCGGTTGCAGCAGATTGCCGAATATGCGCTGGCGAACCCGAACGACATGGCGCTGGAGACGGTCGCCACCGTGGCGGCGCGGGCCGGCGTCCAGCCCTCCTCCCTCATCCGCTTCGCCAAGACGCTGGGCTATGGCGGGTTCAGCGACATGCAGCGCGTGTTCCGCACGCGGCTGGTCGACCGGATGCCCAGCTACGATGAAAGGCTGCGGGCGCTGGCCGACGATCGCGGCGGGGCGCTGGACGATACGGCCGGCGTGCTGGACCATTTCGCCACCGCCGGAATCCATGCGCTTGAGCATCTGCGCCAGGAAGTTCCGAGGGAGGATCTGGACAAGGCCGTCGCCCTGCTGGCGGATGCCGACCAGGTCTACGTGCTGGGCCAGCGCCGGGCGTTCCCCGTCGCCTCCTATTTCGCCTACACGCTCAGCCATCTGGGCCGTCGGGCGCACCTGATAGACGGCGTCGGCGGCATGACGATGCAGCAGGCCCGCGGCATGACGGACCGCGACGCGCTGATTGCCATATCCTTCAAGCCCTACGCGCCGGAGACGGTGGAGGTGTGCCGGACGGCGGCGATGCAGGGCGTGCCGATCCTCGCCATCACCGACACGGCCCTGTCGCCGCTGATCCCGCTGACCAGCGTCTCGCTGGAGGTAGAGGACGCGCAGGTGAAGGGCTTCCGCTCCCTGTCCGCCACCATGTGCCTTGCCGTAACGCTGGTCGTCGCGCTGGGGCGCTGGCTGGAGCGCCCCCGCCGCTAGAGATCCACCGGCGCGCCGGATTTGAGGGACTCCAGCGCCGCATCGGCCAATCTCAGCGCCATCCGTCCGTCCTCGCCGCCCGGATCGGGCGCCCTGCCCTCCGCGACGGCGCCGATAAAGGCGTCCAGTTCGATGCGGTAGGCTTCGGCGTAGCGTTCCAGGAAGAAATGCATCGGCTTGTCGGTCGAAACGGCGTCGGCCGTGGCCGCCAGGATTGCGGTTTCGGTCCGGTTTCCAACCTGGAGCATCCCGCGCGACCCCAGCACCTCCACCCGCTGGTCGTAGCCGTAGGCGGCGCGGCGGCTGTTGGTGATGACCGCCTGGGTTCCGCGCTTCGTGGTCAGCACCACCGTCGCGGTGTCGATGTCGCCGGCCGCGCCAATCGCAGGATCGACGAGGCAGGCGCCGGTCGCGAAGATCCGCGCCGGTTCCTCCCCCAACAACCATCGGGCGATATCCAGATCGTGGATCATCATGTCGCGGAAGAGGCCGCCGGAAACCTTGATGTAATCGATCGGCGGCGGGCCGGGATCGCGGCTGGTGATGACCACCTGCTCGACCTCCCCGACCTCGCCCGCCCGGAGCCGCTTGCGGAGCGCGGCAAAGGTCGGGTCGAAGCGGCGGTTGAAGCCCAGCATCAGCGGCACGCCGGTACTGGCGACCACGGCGAGGCAGGTTTCGACGCGGACGCTGTCCAGGTCGATCGGCTTTTCACAGAAGATCGCCTTGCCGGCCCTGGCGGACGATTCGATCAGATCGGCGTGGGTGTCGGTGGAGCTGGCGACCATCACCGCCGTCACCTCCGGGTCGACCAGAGCGGCCTCAACGTCCGCAACCTCAGCGCCGCGCTGTGCAGCGAGCGTAGCGGCGGCGTCCGCGTTCACGTCCACCACATATTTCAGCCGGGCCGATGGGTGGGCGGCGATGTTGCCGGCATGGATGCGACCGATGCGGCCGGCTCCGAACTGGGCGAAGGTGAGCATCTGGAAACTCTCCGAAAGCAGGAACGCCGGCCGCGCCGGCGGGCAATTTCAGAATTCCTATTCTTCTGTTGCCCGTCAAATGGAATTCTTGTTTCATACGCCAACCCCGCAGCCGATATCGAGGATAGACCGAACCGATGACTGCCGCCGACCGACTGCTGGACGTCATATGCGTCGGCCGATCCTCGGTCGACCTTTATGGCGAGCAGATCGGCGGGCGGCTGGAGGACATGGCGAGCTTCGCCAAATATATCGGCGGATGCCCCGCCAACATCTCCGTCGGCGCGGCCAGGCTGGGCCTGCGCTCCGCCCTCGTCACGCGGGTCGGGGACGAGCATATGGGCCGGTTCATCCGGGAGGAGCTGGAGCGTGAGGGCGTGGACGTGCGCGGCGTCGCGACCGATCCCGAGCGGCTGACGGCGCTGGTCATCCTGGGCGTGCGCGACCGGGAGCGGTTCCCGCTGATCTTCTATCGCGAAGACTGCGCCGACGCGGCGCTGGAGGAAGGCGACATCGACCCCGCTTTGATCGCGGAAGCGAAGGCGGTCGTGGTCACCGGCACCCATTTCTCCCGTCCCAACCTGGACGCCGCCAGCCGGAAGGCGATGGATCTCGCCCGCCGCGCCGGCGCGAAGGTGATCCTGGACATCGACTACCGGCCGGTCCTGT
The DNA here is from genome assembly GCF_039839375.1 of Inquilinus sp. CAU 1745. NCBI lineage: Bacteria > Pseudomonadati > Pseudomonadota > Alphaproteobacteria > Rhodospirillales > Rhodospirillaceae > Inquilinus > Inquilinus sp. CAU 1745. Next base: position 5,970 of record NZ_JBDOQU010000009.1, on the reverse strand, counting down.
GGGGCGCGACCGGCCATGGCGGCGGGGAATCCCGCTTCGTCGCGGACCGGGGGGTGACGGAGCATCTGGCATCAATCCTCGGCGGATGCGACGTGATCGTCGGGACGGAGGAGGAATTCCACATCGCCGGCGGCGCGACCGACACGATCGCGGCTTTGCGGGCGGTGCGGGAGGTAGCGCCGGAGGCCCTGCTGGTCTGCAAGCGTGGCCCGATGGGCTGTTCCGCCTTCCCCGGCGCGGTCCCGGACGATCTGGATCAGGGCGTAACCGGACCCGGATTTCCGGTCGAGGTCTATAACGTGCTGGGCGCGGGCGACGCCTTCATGAGCGGCTTCCTGCGCGGCTTCCTGCGCGGCGCGGCGCTGGAGGAATGCTGCCGGCTCGCCAACGCCTGCGGGGCCTTCGCCGTGTCACGTCATGGCTGCGCGCCCGCGGCACCGAGCTGGATGGAACTTCAGCACTTCTTGGCGGAGGGCAGCCCGCACCGGCAGTTGCGGCGCGACGAGGCGCTGAACCGGCTGCACTGGTCCACAACCCGCCATGGCGACTGGCCCGAGGTCCTGGCTTTCGCCTTCGACCATCGCAGCCAGTTGGAGGAGATCGCGGACCGCCACGGCGCGCCCCACCACCGGATCGGCGAGTTCAAGCTGCTGGCGCTGAAGGCGACCCGGGAAGCCGGAGCCGGCGCATCGGCCGGAGTCATCATCGACGGACGGCATGGGCAGGACGCGCTGGACGCCGCCTCTGGCGGCGATCTCTGGATCGGAAGGGCGATCGAGGAGCCGGGATCGATCCCGCTGCGCTTCGATGGCGGGCTGGATGCCGGCAGCATCCTGCGCGAATGGCCGGCCGAGCATGTGGTGAAATGCCTGGCCTTTTACCATCCGGACGATCCGCCGGCCCTAAGGGACGAGCAGGAGCGCACGCTGCTGGCCTTGCAGGAGGCGGCGCGGTCAACGCGCCATGAGCTGCTGGTCGAGATCATCGCCGGCCGGTCCGAACCGCCGGTCGACGACGCAACGATCCCGCGCGCCGTGGAACGGCTCTACCGTGCGGGGCTCCATCCAGACTGGTGGAAGCTGCCCCCGCCTGAGACACAGGAAGCCTGGGACAGGATCGCGGCATCCATCGACGACCATGACCCGCACTGCCGGGGCGTGCTGCTGCTGGGGCTGGAGCGGCCGGAGGAGGAGCTTAAGGCGGCCTTCGCCCTGGCCGCGCGGCAGCCCGTATGCAAGGGTTTCGCGGTCGGCCGCACCATCTTCGCCGAAGCCGCCGATGGCTGGTTCGGCGGCGTGCTGGACGACGAGGGCGCGGTCGCGCTGATGGCCCGGAACTATCGCCGCCTGATCGGCCACTGGCGGGCGGCGCGGAAGGAGGAGGCGACCCCATGAACGCGACCGGAGGCACTGTCCGGCTGACCATGGCGCAGGCGCTGGTGCGCTACCTCGCCGCCCAGACGACGGTCATCGACGGCGAGGAGACGCCGCTGTTCGGCGGCGTATGGGCGATCTTCGGCCATGGCAACGTGGCCGGCATGGGCGAAGCCCTGTGGCATGCGCGCGACCGGCTGCCGACATATCGGGCGCATAACGAGCAGGCGATGGCCCATGCCGCCATCGCCTACGCCAAGGCGTCCCGCCGGCGGCGGATGATGGCCTGCACCAGCTCCATCGGCCCCGGCGCGACCAACATGGTCACCGCCGCCGCGCTGGCCCATGTCAACCGGCTGCCGGTGCTGCTGCTGCCCGGCGACGTGTTCGCCAGCCGGCGGCCCGACCCGGTGTTGCAGCAGGTGGAGGATTTCGGGGACGGCACGGTCTCCGCCAATGACTGCTTCCGTCCCGTCTCCGCCTATTTCGACCGCATTACGCGGCCGGAGCAGATCCTGACCGCCCTGCCCCGCGCCCTTTCGGTGCTGACCGATCCCGCCGCCTGCGGGCCGGTGACGCTGGCGCTGTGCCAGGACGTGCAGGCGGAGGCGTTCGATTATCCCGAACGGTTCTTCGAGCCCCGGGAATGGACGCCCCGCCGCCCATCCCCCGACATGCGGGAACTGGACCTTGCCGCCGGCCTTCTCACCGACGCGAAGACGCCGCTGATCGTGGCGGGCGGCGGCGTTCATTACGCGGAGGCGACCGCCACGCTGCGCGCCTTCGCGGAGCGGCATGGTGTACCCGTGGCGGAGACGCAGGCCGGCAAGAGCGCCCTGCCCCACGACCATCCGCTCAATCTCGGCTCCGTCGGCGTCACCGGCTCCAGCGCCGCCAATGCGATGGCGGAGAAGGCGGACCTTGTACTGGCGGTCGGCACGCGTCTTCAGGATTTCACCACCGGCTCCTGGAGCCTGTTCGGCCACCCCGATCGCCGGATCGTGGCGCTGAACGTCCAGCCCTTCGATGCCGGGAAGCGGCACGCCCAGCCGCTGGTCGCCGACGCCGGAGTCGGGCTGGAGATGCTGTCCGCCGTGCTGGCCGACTGGCGCGCCCCCGCCGCATGGACGGAGAAGGCCGCGAGCGAGATCAAGGGCTGGACCCGCGCCGTCACGGCGGCGACCGCCGCCACCAACGCCGCCCTGCCCTCCGACGCCCAGGTGATCGGCGCGGTCCAGCGCGCTTCGCTTCCCGACGATGTGGTGGTCTGCGCGGCCGGCGGGTTGCCCGGCGAGCTTCACAAGCTGTGGCGGGCGGAGCGGCCGGGCGGCTATCATCTGGAATATGGCTATTCCTGCATGGGCTATGAGATCGCGGGCGGGCTGGGCGTCAAGATGGCGGACCCGTCGCGGGAAGTGATCGTCATGGTCGGCGACGGCAGCTATCTGATGATGAACAGCGAGATCGCGACCTCGATCCTGCTGGACCGGAAGCTGATCATCGTCCTGCTGGACAATCGCGGCTTCGGCTGCATCAACCGGCTGCAACGCGCAACCGGCGGCGAGAGCTTCAACAATCTGCTGGAGCACACGCTGCATGAGGCGCTGCCGGAGGTGGATTTCCGCGCCCATGCCGAAAGCCTGGGCGCGCGGGCGGAGAAGGTTTCGAGCCTCGCCGACCTGGAGGCCTCCATCGGCCGCGCGCGGGACGCCGAGAAAACGAGCGTCATCGTCATCGATACCGACCCCATGCCCACGACGGAAGCCGGCGGCCATTGGTGGGACGTGGCGGTGCCGGAGGTTTCCGACCGGGCGGAGGTCCGCGCCGCGCGGAAAGATTACGATCAAGCACTCACCCGCCAACGCCTTGGAGACTGAACGGAAATGAGCGTCCGCATCGGCGCCAACCCCATCGGCTGGTCGAACGACGACATGCCTGAACTGGGCGGCGAGACGCCGCTGGAGACCTGCCTTGCCGAAGCGGCCGCCGCCGGCTTCGAGGGGATGGAGCTTGGCAACAAGTTCCCGAGGGAGCCCGAGGCGCTGCGCGCGATCCTGTCGAAGCACGGGATGTCGCTCGTGTCCGGCTGGTATTCGGCCAACCTGCTGGACCGGGACGACAAGGCGGAGATGGAGGTTCTGCGTCCTCACCTGGATTTGCTGAAGGCGCTGGGATCCGACGTGCTGGTGTTCGCCGAGACGACGGGCTGCGTCCATGGCGACCGCGCGACGCCACTGTCGAACCGTCCGAAGCTGGATGCCGGCCAGTGGCGGGAGTTCGGCGCCCGGATGACCCGGCTGGCCGACGCCACGGCGGCGGAGGGCGTCAGGCTCGCCTACCATCACCATATGGGGACGGTCGTCGAAAGCGAGGTCGATATCGACGCGCTGATGGCGGCGACGGGGCCGTCCGTGGGGCTGCTGCTGGATTCGGGGCACGCGACCTTCGCCGGCATCGACCCCGCCGCGCTGGCCCGCCGCTATCGCGACCGCATCGCCCATGTCCACACCAAGGACATCCGGCCGGCGGTCATGGCGCGGGCGAAGGCGGAGGGGTGGAGCTTCCTGGACGCCGTGATCGAGGGCGTGTTCACGGTGCCCGGCGATGGCGGGATCGACTTCCCGGCGATGTTCGCCGAGCTTCGCGGCTATGAGGGCTGGGTGGTGGTGGAGGCCGAGCAGGATCCCGCCAAGGCCCATCCCGCCACCTATGCCAGGCTGGGGTTCGACAATCTGAACCGCTATCTGACGGAAGCGGGCCTGCGCTGAACGCCCGCGCGAAGCACGAGGAACCGAAAGCATGACCGATCTTCTGGTGAAGCCCACCGCGCCCGACGCCGACGGCAGCGTGCTGAAGGTGACGCCCGAAAGCGCCGGCTGGGACTATGTCGGGTTCGAGGTGCTGAAGCCCGAGGCCGGCGGCCGGATAGAGCGCGCAATGCCGGGCCGGGAGGTCTGCATCGTGCCCGTCACCGGCACGATCGACGTGACTGTGGACGACGGATCGTCCGGCGGCGACAGGCTGTTCGGCAAGGTCGGCGGCCGGACATCGCCCTTCGACGGCAAGCCGCAAGCCGTCTATGTGCCGGCCGGGGCGGCCTTCGCGATCGAGGCCGTGACGGCGGCGGAGATCGCGATCTGTTCCGCCCCCGGCAAGGGCGGCCATGCCGCCCGGCTGATCGGCCCCGACGATGTCGGGTTCGAGGAGCGCGGGACGGGGACCAACCGGCGGCTGATCCACAACATCCTGCCGGAGACGGCGCCGGCGGAAAGCCTGCTGGTGGTGGAGGTCGTCACGCCCGGCGGCAACTGGTCCTCCTACCCGCCGCACAAGCACGACCGGGACGCGCCGCCGGAGGAGACGAAGCTGGAGGAGACCTACTACCACCGCCTGTCGCCTCCCCAGGGCTTCGCCTTCCAGCGCGTCTATACCGACGACCGCTCGCTGGACGAGACGATGGCCGTCGGCGACGGGGACTGCGTTCTGGTGCCGCGCGGCTACCATCCCGTTGGCGCGCCGCACGGCTACGATCTTTATTATCTCAATGTGATGGCCGGCCCCCGGCGGCAGTGGAAGTTCTGGAACGATCCCGACCATCGCTGGCTGCTGGAGCGGTAGGCCGCCGCCTCACATCTCCACGATCGGCCTGAACCCGCCGAAGATCATCCGCTTGCCGTCGAAGGGCATGTTCGCCATGTCGCCCTTCAGCCGCTCGTCGGCCATGACCTTCGCGTTGATCTCGTCCCGCCGCTCCCGCGATTCATAGACGATCCAGGCGAAGACGACGGTTTCGTCCTCCTTCACCTGCACGGCGCGAGGGAAGGATGTCAGTTCGCCATAGGGGACATCGTCGGCGACGCATTCCACCACGGCGATCGCCCCGTGCTCCTTCCAGACCTCGCCGGCCTTGCGGGCTATCTCCCTGTAGGCCTCGACCTTGTCTTTCGGCACGGGGACCAGGAAACCGTCGACATAGGACATGATGGGAACTCCCTTTCGGTTCGTGTGCGGATATTGGTAGTACGAATTTCGCCGACGCCTGTTGTGTTGTGTAGGGGATATTTCGCGTGAGGCGGGTTAAGCCCCTCACCCAACCCTCTCCCCGAAGGGGCGAGGGCTACCACTGTCCCGCTTTTTTCTCATGTGGGCTTTTGTAGGCTTTTGTCGGCTTTTTCGTTCCCCATCACCGTCATGCCGGACCCTGATCCGGCATCCATGGGACGTCGATGGCGGGCAGGGCCGGATCCGGGTCTTCGTCGCCGGCGCGGCGTCTCCGGCCTATGGATTCTGGCCTTCGCCAGAATGACCAATTGGGGGTGGGGTTCGCTTTCCCAGCGTCATCATTCGTCATCATTTCGGGCGCGGGGGAGAGGGAGCGAGGCGTTCATACAGGAATAATATCCCAACACGGCCGCCCTGTCACGCGATCTTCGCGGCCGGTCGCGGCTGTGCGTCCAACCAACTACCCCCCTCATGAGCAACCGGAAAGAGGGGTGACAAGTTAGCCCGGAGACATGGGTTACAGGTTTTGTGGTTTGTTCTGTAGCGCATGGGGTCTGGGCGGCCGTCCCGACCCCCTGCGCCTGAATCCTTGCCT
>NZ_JBDOQU010000008.1:0-176829 GCF_039839375.1 Inquilinus sp. CAU 1745 | reverse complement strand
CCAGGCGGCGGTCACCAAACCGCCCCAGCGACGTCTCCATCGTCCAATCCTCCAATCCCAATCAAACCCAGAGAATCAGATCATCCAACGCCACTCAACCAAAGATGTGTGAATGCCGTAGCCTGCTTGCGGGAGAGGGAGGGACCCATTCCTAAGGAATGGGAGGGTGAGGGTGGTTGGTTGAGTAAGGACGCCCGAACCAAAAAACGCCCCTCACCCAACCCTCTCCCCCAAGGGGCGAGGGCTAACAATTTCACCCTGTGGATGCTGAATCAGGTTCAGCATGACGGTTTTTGGGATGACCGTACGGAGAAGGGCGGCGACAATCCGGTCAGTAATGGAACTGGCACTGCGCCACCTCCAGCGCCTGCCCGTCGCCCGAGGCGGTGACGCGATAGACGAACCTGTGCTCCCCCGTAATCCGCCGGGACCACCAGCCGCGCAGCGCGCCCTTCAACGGTTCGGGCTTGCCCAGCCCCTTGAACGGCGATCTCTTCGCATCGCGGATAAGCGCGTTCAGCTTGTCCAGCACGTCAGGATCGTTGCGCTGCCAATGGAGGTAATCGGCCCAGGCATCCTCAGACCATACGAGCCTCATGCTCAGCCGCCCGGACGTTAGGCGGTCGGGTCACGCTCGACGCCCCGCCCCGCGTCCAGTTCCCCGATGGAGCGGAGGAGGCGGGCGGCGTTGGCAGGGCTGCGCAGCAGATGGATCGTCTCCTGCATCCCTTCAAATTCCTCCTCCGACATGACGACGACGGAAGCGCCCTTCTGACGGGTCACGACCAGCGGCGTCCGGGAGGCGACCACATCGTCGAAATGAGCGGCGAGACGCTGGCGAAACTCCGTGAACCCGACATGCGGCATGATGTTCTCTCCGTGGAATATGTACGGATATACGTACATATTGGCGGACGGTCAATGAGACGGAAAGAACAGGCGTCCTCTCTCCATCATCCCGTCCCTCGGCCGTCACTGCGGCGGCGTGCCGGATTGCCCGTCCCCGACCTCACCGCCCGCCGGTCGGCGAGGGTGGAGGGGCGGGAAACTTAATGCTGCGGTTATCCGTGCAAGCCTTGAACCAGGTAGTCACGGATTTGGTAGAGATTAACACCAAAATTCTCTGCATCTTCTGGGCGAATGACGATCGACAGCCTGTTGGAAAATATCCGATCCTTTGATCCATCCGCGAATGACTGGGCGATGCGTTCGGACATCTTCTTGCGGGGAAAGCCGGTGCGTCCGCGTCCTGTGCCCATCAGTGGAACCGAGAGGTTCTTGAGTTCGCCATACGTCAGGATGAACTCCCATAGGAACGACAATGCATCTTCCACCTCTCTCAGAGAGGCGCTGGCCGTTCCCTGCGCATTTAGCCGTGACATTGCCACGAAGTAGAACGTGCGTCCGTGCGCCTTAACTCGCGCAACGGTGCCAATTGGATACTCCATTCTCTTGCCAAGAGCATCGGTGCGCGGGGTACCGGTAGTCTTCGTCAAATCGATGTTCAACTGGCGGTCTATCTCATCGGTGTTCGCTTGGAAGAAGCGGGTCGCAACTTGGCCTTGGAGGCTGTCGGTGGCTATAAGTCCATTCGCCATGCTCGTGTCGAATGTGGTGTTAGTGCTGATGATGACGTCGTTCGTGCCGCTAAATATATCGCCGATACGGACCTCGACTACGTAGTCCCTGCCAGGCACCTTGTATGAAACGCGAGTGATCGGACGCCGGGTGATAACCACATAGACGATCGCTAGTACCACCATCGGAACGATCGAATAACCGCTGTATTGATCCTTGGTGTAGATGCCGAAGAAATCTAGCATTTCTATGAAGGCATATAGGACACCCACAACGGTGAATATCTTCGCCAGCGCCTCTCCAGAAAGAAGCGCATATCTCCAGAACGAGAATGTTAGGATAGACTTGAAAAAATATTTCACGAATTATAGTCCGAGCGATTTATAGAACTGATCCTCATAATAAAACCATCCGGTTTCTCCTGCCCTGCGATTCGTTGCATGGCTGGATGGCCAATTGTTCATTGCATGCGTGATAATCTTCTCGTTGAATGGAACGTAGATAGCCAGCGTATCCCTCATGGACGACGGACAGCGATCATCCTGTCCTCGGCTTCCAATTAGATTGATGCCAATGATCGGCAGATCGAGCCGAATCGCCGTTTCTATCTCCCACTTAACGAACTTGGTGAGATAGCGGATTTTTTCGCCAATCAGGACCATGAACAATTTGGAGTTCGCAAAGCGTTCGCGCAGTTGGCGCTTGATGCTTTCCTCTTGGCTGGAGTCTCGCGAAGTATTCAGGTCGTGCGCATTATAGATATCGAAGTTGAACCCTTCATGCGCTGACCAAGCTGTCATCAGCCTATAGTAGTGCATGTCGTTATCGCCATCGAAAGCTATATAAGTCCTGTTTCGATACGCCATTGTGCCCCCGCACGATTCCCCCAGATCACCGTTAGTTATATCGCAGCTAAGCCAAGGGGCAATGAGGGCGTGGAGAAGTTCCTATTCCGCTGGCGAACCGCGCGGGGCTTGAACCTCTTTTCTCGATAGGATTCCCTCGCCAAGAATATTCACTTAGCTGTCTAAAGGTGTCGATCATTCCCAACAGTTGGTATGATTCCTCGGCCGCCATCATATGACTCGCGTAAGGAAACCGCAGCGAAGGCGACCTGATGCCCGACGACAGCAACAAAACCGACCTCCCCGCCGCCTCCGGCAAGGCGGCGGTGGAGGAGTTCCTTGCCAAGGTCGCGGCGGTTCCTTCCGCGAAGCCCGGCGGGCGGCGGGGGCGGCTGATTTTCGCCATGGACGCGACCGCCAGCCGGGAGCCCGCCTGGGACCGCGCCTGCCATATCCAGGCGGAGATGTTCGAGGCGACGCGCGCGCTGGGCGGGCTGGACGTGCAGCTTGTCTTCTATCGCGGCTTCCGCGAATGCAAGGCCAGCCCCTTCGTGTCGGACGCCGATGAATTGCGGCGGCGCATGACCGCCGTCCGCTGCCTCGCCGGCCATACCCAGATCGGCCGGGTGCTGTCCCATGCCGCAAAGGAGCATCGGCGGCAGCGGGTGGACGCGCTGGTCTTCGTCGGCGACGCGTTCGAGGAGGATATCGACAAGGTCGGCCACAGGGCCGGCGAACTCGGCCTCGCCGGTGTGCCGGCCTTCCTGTTCCATGAGGGCGGCGATCCCGTCGCTGGCCGCGCCTTCCAACAGGTGGCGAAGCTGACGGGCGGGGCCTGCTGCCCGTTCGACCTCTCCAGCGCCGATCAGTTGAAGGCGCTGCTCGGCGCCGTCGCGGTCTACGCCGCCGGCGGCCATGCGGCGCTGGAGCGTTATGGCGCGGATCGGGGCGGGGAGGCGCTCCGGCTCACTCGCCAGATGGGCCGGCAAGAGGGCGGGCGCTGAGGCGATGGCGTGGCTGGTCCTCGGAATATGCCTCTTTGTCGGCTTGCTCCTGATCGGACGCTGGTTCGTCAGCGCCGATCCGGCCTCGCTCGCCCGCGGGGTGAAGTGGGGCGCGGCCGGGCTGCTGGTCATGGTCGCGCTCTTCCTCGTGCTGGCCGGCCGGCTGGGGCTGGCGGTGGCCGCCATTTCCTTCGTCCTGCCTCTCGTGATGCGCTGGCGGGCGCTCTCCAACCGCTTCAAGGCCGCGCGCGGGCCGACGCCGAACCAGAAGTCCGGCCTGCGCACCGCGACGCTGGAAATGTCGCTGGACCATGACAGCGGAGAGATGACGGGCATCGTCCATGCGGGCGCGTTCGCGGGCCGCCGGCTGGAGGATCTGTCGATGGAGGACCTGGTCGCGCTGAGGGAGGAATGCGCCGCCCGCGACCCGGAATCCGTGTCCGTCGTGGAGACGTTCCTCGACCGCGCTTTCGGCTCCGCATGGCGCGCCGGAGGTGGAGCCGGGGAGGAAGAGGAGACGGCGGCCTCCCGCCCCGCTACCGGCCCGATGTCGCGGGAGGAGGCGCTGGAGGTGCTGGGTCTCACGGAGGATGCCACCGGCCGGCAGGTGAGGGACGCTCATCGCCGGCTGATGAAGCGTTTCCATCCCGATCAGGGCGGCTCCGATTATCTTGCCGCGAAACTGAATCAGGCCAGGGACGTTCTTCTGGGGTGAACTTGCGCGGTCGCGGGCGGTGTGGCACAAGGCCCCACCGACAGCGCGTCTGCGTGCCTTCATGGATAACGCAACCCAAGGACAGGACGCTCTCCCCTCATGGCACGACCCGTCAAGAAAGCCGTTTTCCCCGTCGCCGGCCTCGGTACGCGCTCGCTTCCGGCCACCAAATCCATCCCCAAGGAGATGCTCACCGTCGTCGACAAGCCGGTGATCCAGTACGCGGTGGAGGAAGCCCGCGAGGCCGGGATCGAGGAGTTCATCTTCGTCACCAGCCGCGGCAAGACGGCGATGGAAGACCATTTCGACCAGCATCCCGAGCTCTACGCGACGCTGGAGCGGCGCGGGAAGGAGAAGGAGCTGGCGGCCTCGAAGGGCGCGGAGCTCGCCGTCAGCCAGCTTACCACCGTCCGCCAGCCGGAACCGCTGGGCCTCGGCCACGCCGTCTGGTGCGCCCGCCACATCGTGGGCGACGAGCCGTTCGCGGTGCTGCTGCCCGACGAAGTGTTCAAGGCCGAACCGTCGCTGCTCGCCCAGATGGTCCAGGCCTACGGGAAGGTCGGCGGCAATCTGATCGCGGTCCGGGAGGTGGAGCCGGCGCTGACCGCCCGCTACGGCATCCTGGACGTCGACAGCGACGACGGGACGCTGGCCTCCGTCAAGGGGCTGGTGGAGAAGCCGAAGCCGGAGGTCGCGCCCTCGAACCTCTCGATCGTCGGCCGCTACATCCTCCAGCCGGAGGTCTTCGCCATCCTCGACCGGAAGGAGACGGGCGCGGGGGATGAGATCCAGCTCACCGACGCCATGGCGAAGCTGATCGGCCGCCAGCCCTTCCACGGTATGCGCTTCTCCGGCGACCGCTATGATTGCGGCGACAAGGCCGGCTTCGTCGCCGCCAACGTCGCCTTCGCGCTGGACCGCGACGACCTCGCCGGCAAGGTGCGCGAGGCCCTGTCGGGTCTTATATAGTCAACATTCCGCCGCCCTGCGCGGCAGCCTCGGGAGGCCCCTCCATTGCGCATCGCCATGATCGGCGCCGGTTATGTCGGACTGGTGTCCGGCGCCTGTTTTTCCGAATTCGGCGTGGAGACCGTCTGCGTCGACAAGGATTCATCGAAGATCGAGCGCCTGAAGCAGGGTGAGATCCCGATCTACGAGCCCGGACTGGCCGCCCTCGTCCAGAAGAACGTGGCGGCCGGCCGGCTCTTCTTCACCACCGATCTGAAGGAGTCGGTGGCCGGCGTCGACGCCGTCTTCATCGCCGTCGGCACGCCCAGCCGGCGCGGCGACGGCCATGCCGATCTCTCCTACGTCTTCTCCGCCGCGGAGGAGATCGCGGCTGCGCTCGACAATTACGCCGTCATCGTCACCAAATCGACCGTGCCCGTCGGCACCGGCCGCAAGGTGAGGGAGATCATCGCCAAGGCCCGCCCGGACCTGGAGTTCGACGTGGCCTCGAACCCGGAATTCCTGCGCGAAGGATCGGCCATCGGCGATTTCATGCGCCCCGACCGCGTCGTGGTGGGAGCGGAGAGCGAGCGGGCGGAAAGCGTCATGCGCGCCCTCTACCGGCCGCTCTATCTGATCGAGACGCCGATCGTCATGACGAACCTGGAGACGGCGGAGCTGGCGAAATACGCCGCCAACTCCTTCCTCGCCATGAAGATCACCTTCATCAACGAGGTCGCGAATTTCTGCGAGAAGGCGGGCGCGGACGTCCATGACGTAGCCCGCGCGATCGGGCTCGACGGCCGCATCGGGGCGAAATTCCTGCATCCCGGCCCCGGCTATGGCGGGTCGTGCTTCCCCAAGGACACGCTCGCCTTCGCCCGGTCGGGCGATCTCTATGGCGCGCGCCAGCGGCTGATCGAAACGGTGATCGACCTGAACGATTCCCGGAAGATGGAGATGGCGGACCGCATAATCGCGGCCTGCGGCGGCTCGGTCGAGGGCAAGGAGATCGCGATCCTGGGCCTGACCTTCAAGCCCAACACCGACGACATGCGCGACAGCCCCAGCCTGACCATCGTCCCGGCCCTCCAGGCGGCCGGAGCCGTCATCCGAGCCCACGATCCCATCGGCATGGAAGAGGCGCGCAAGATGCTGAAGGACGTGACCTATTGCGATGACGCCTACCAGGCCCTCGACGGGGCCGACTGCGTGGCGATCGTCACCGAATGGAACGAATTCCGCGCGCTCAACCTGAAGCGCGTCAAATCCCTGTTGCGCCGTCCGCTGATGGTGGATCTGCGCAACGTCTACGACCCGGCCGAGATGATCGAGGCCGGATTCGACTATCACGGCATCGGCCGCCCCGGACCTCTGCGGACGGACGCCGACAGCCGCACCAAGGCCCTGGCAGAAGGCGATTGACACCATGAGCGACGCCCACATCTTCGACCCGACCCTCCTGCGCGAATACGACATCCGCGGCATCGTCGGAAAGACCCTCCATCCCGCCGACGCCCGCGCCGTCGGCCGCGCCTTCGGCACCATGGTCGTGCGCGACGGCGGCTCCGTCGTCTGCGTCGGCTATGACGGGCGGCTCAGCTCTCCGGAGCTTGAGCAGGCGATGGTCGACGGGCTGGTCTCCACCGGCCTGGCGGTGGAGCGGGTGGGGCTCGGCCCCACGCCGATGCTCTATTTCGCGGTCAAGCACCTGAACGCCGCCGCCGGCGTGCAGATCACCGGCTCGCACAACCCGCCGGACTATAACGGCATCAAGATGACCCTGAACAAGGGCCCGGTCTACGGCGCCCAGATCCAGGAGATCGGGACGATCGCCGCCGAGGGCGCGTTCATCGAGGGCGAGGGCGTGGCCCGCGACTGCCCGATCGCCGACGCCTATGTCGACCGTCTGGTCCAGGATTATCACGGCCCGCGCGACCTGACCGTCGTCTGGGATTCCGGCAACGGCGCGTCCGGCGACATATTGAAGGCCATGACGGCCCGGCTGCCCGGCACGCACCATCTGCTGTTCGAGGATATCGACGGCAATTTCCCCAACCACCATCCGGACCCGACCATCCCGGAAAACCTCGTCCACCTCCAGAAGAAGGTGGCCGAGACGAAGGCCGATCTCGGCATCGCCTTCGACGGCGACGGCGACCGCATCGGCGCGATTGATGAGAAGGGTCGCATCATCTGGGGCGACCAGCTTATCGCGATCTACTCTCAGGAAGTGCTGAAGGAGCATCCCGGCGCGACCATCATCGCCGACGTGAAGGCCAGCCAGACCCTTTATGACGAGATCGCCCGGCTGGGCGGTAAGCCGCTGATGTGGAAGACCGGCCATTCGCTCCTCAAGGCCAAGATGGCGGAGGTCGGTTCCCCGCTGGCCGGCGAGATGTCGGGCCACATCTTCTTCAACGACAAATATTACGGCTTCGACGACGCGCTCTATTGCGGAATCCGTCTGATCAACCTCGTCTCCCGGATGGGGGAGCCGCTGTCGGCCATGCGCGACCGACTGCCGGAGGTCCTGAACACGCCGGAGGTCCGCTTTCAGGTCGACGAGACGCGGAAATTCGCCGTGGTGGACGAGATCAAGGACCGCCTCGCCAAGACTGACGCGCGCGTCAACGACATCGACGGCGTCCGGGTGCAGACCGACGATGGCTGGTGGCTGCTCCGCGCGTCGAACACCCAGGACGTTCTGGTCGCCCGCGCGGAAAGCCAGACGGAGGAGGGGCTGGAGCGGCTGAAGGCCCACATCGTCGCCCAGCTCGAAGCCAGCGGCATCCCCACCCCCAGCTTCACCTCCGCCGGAGGCCATTAGGAGGCTGCCATGACGGACGAAAGCCTGCTTCCGGCCTTCCAGGACCGCCTTCCGATCGCTTTCCAGCCCTTCGAGGCCGGGGTCCGCAAGGTCGGCCTCGTCATCGTCGACGAGGTCAACGGCTTCGCCACCGTCGGCGCGGGCAATCTCGCCCCGCCGGCGCCGAACGCCCAGGTGTCCGGCATGGTGGCGGAGACGGTGCGCCTCGCCCGCGCCTTCGACGAAGCCGGCCGCCCGATCCTCGCCTTCCTGGACACCCACGAATCCGGCAAGCCAGAGCCCCCTTACCCGCCCCATTGCGTGCGCGGGACGGGTGAGGAGGAGTTGGTGCCGGACCTGCTGTGGCTGGAGAAGGCGGCAACCGCGACCCTCATCCGCAAGGACTGCATCAACGGCTTCGTCGGCGCGATCGGGCCTGACGGGCGGAACGGCGTCGTGGAATGGGTGAACGCGCACGACCTCCAGGCGCTGCTGGTGGTGGGCATCTGCACCGACATCTGCGTCATGGATTTCGTGCTGACGCTGCTGTCGGCCCGGAACCACGGCATGATGCCGACGCTTTCCGACATCGCCGTCCATGAACCCGGCTGCTCGACCTACGACATGCCGCTGGAGACCGCCTCCTCCCTCGGCCTCCCCCCGACCGCCGCCCACCCCCAGATGCTGACCCACCATATGGGCCTCTACTTCATGGCCTCCCGCGGCGCGGTGCTGGTCGACCGAGTGACGATCTAGGAACGGTCTCGATGCCGTATGGATGCTGGATCAAGTCCACCATGACCTTGTTTTTGTTGGTCATTCCGGACTTGATCCGGAATCCATAGGCCCTCTCCACGATGCCGGCGTGGGAGAGCAAGCAGGATTTCATCCACCTACCTGCGACTCAAAAATATCCCAAATTAATAAAATTTTAATTAAATTCGCGATTCTATTTCGGTACAAATAGCCACCTTAAGGTTTATTAATAATTCTTAAGGGGGCGTCCGATGTCGAAGTTTATTGCAATTTCCGCCGTCGGCCTCCTCGCCGCCGCCCTGTCAAGCGCGCCCGCGCTTGCCGACTTCGACAGTTCCGAGCCGATCAATTTCCGGAGCGCGGCCGAAAGGTCGGCCATGATCCAGGCCGAGAACATGCGCATCCAGGCCGAGAACATTTATTTCCAGCAGCAGATGCTGATCAACAGCCTGCAGCGGGGCCAGATCCTGAACAACCTGATCATCATCAATCAGGGCGGAAACGGCTCCATCGACCTTGATGCCGTCCAGACCTCCAGCGGCAATTCCACGATCGACAACGACATCACCGGCGGCATCGGCTTTTAGGGCTTCCCTCCGAAGGCGCTTTCCCCGGCGACGCATGTCCTGTCTCAGGTAGGGCCTGGTTTCACGATCGAGCCATGATGGCGAGGTATCCATGAAATCCCCGATTTTCGCTGTATTCGCTTCGGCCCTGCTTCTGTCGGCCTGCGCGGTCCCGGTCGTCGGCGACGATCCGGTAGAGGTCCTTCAGGGGCCGGTCCCGACGCTGACGGAGACGCCGGCCTCCAGGGCGCTCACCTGTCTGCGATCGGTCGCCCGCCCGGACGACCTCGATATCCGGCTCGCCGTCGGCGAGATTCCCGACAGGACGGGACGGTTCGATTATGAGGAGGTCGGTTCGTTCGCGACGCAGGGCGCGACCTACATGATGATCAGCGCGCTCGCGCAAAGCGGCGTCAGGCAGGTCAACAGGTCGACGGTCGGCATCGCCGAGTGGGAGCTTGAGCAGTCCATCAACCAGCGGCTCGGCGAAGGCCGTCCGGTCAGGGTCGGGGACCAGCTTCTCACCTATCGTCCCGTCCCGCGCGGCGCGTTCACCGGCTCCACGCACTACATCACCGGCGCGATCACCGAACTCGACTTCAACGTCTATCAGCGCGCCAACGAGGTGACGATCGGCGGCATCGGCGGCGGCGCGCGAGCCTTCGTCGCGCAGATGGCGCTCGACCTCGCGGTCACCGACACCAGGACGACGGAGATCGTCCTCTCGAAATCCTATAAGAAGCAGGTCGTGGGGTACGAGATACGGGCCGACGTCTTCCGCATCTTCGATATCGGAAGCGGCATCGGACAGATCGAAGGGGAAGAACTTCTCGACGTCAATTTCTCCACCCAGCCCAACGAACCTCTCCAGGGCTCCATGCGCTGGGTGATCGAAAGCGCCGCCTACGACATCGCGACGGAACTCCTCGGCGTCGGGGCGACCTGCGACACCTACCTCAACGATGCCGAGCGGGAACGCCGCGCGGCCCGGCGCGCCGCGACTATCCCGCCAAAGCCGGCGCCGACGCCGACTGCCATCGTCGCTCCGTCGACCGATACGCTGGACACCAACAGCCCGGATCAGGAACCGGTCAACGGAACCCTGGCCGCCCCGCAGGCAGCACCGCTCGATTGCCGTTTCATCGCGGGCCGGCAGGTCTGCGCCAACTTCCCGGACAGCGCGCCGGACCCTAGCGAAAGGTCCGTCCCGCCCAACTGAACGAAGAAATTCCGGGGGCTGGCAGGCCCCCGGAAAGGAGAGCGGCCGGACTCATCCATCCGACGCTCATAACGAAGGTCATTCTGACCAACGCAGCAAGGAGACAGAATCATGAATCGCCTGTTCCTGTCCACCGCATCGGCGGCGGTCCTCCTCGCCGGAGCCGCCCATGCCGAAACCACGGTCGATGTCGGCCAGGTGTTCCTCAACGTCCAGGACGCAACCAACAGCATCGACGTGGTCCACAACAACCACGGCGTCGCCCAGGATGCGACCAATCTCGGCAACGGCCTGATCGACGAGCGCGCGGGCAACGCGGCCAACTATGACGACGTGAACCAGATCGCCATCGGCGCGCAGAACGCCGCCAACGACGTGTCCTCCTACTACGGCATGTGGACCGATCTCGAACAGAACGCGACCAACGTCACCAACCTGGTCAACGTCCAGGACGTCAACGAGCTGGTGCAGATCACCGCCGCCGTGCAGAACGCCGACAACTTCGCCGATTACGGCCAGGCCGTGACGGATGTCGGCCAGTCCGCCAGCAACATCGCCAACCTCGCGGAGGTCGACGACGCGAAGAATCACGGTGACTTCATCCTGCAGCTCTCGCTGACCGGCCAGGACGCCTCCAACCACCTGAACTTCCATGGCAATCCCCCGCCCACCCATCCTGCAAGCGGAGCGTCCAACGTCGAGGGGCTGACGCAGGAGGCGACCAACGTCGCCAACCTGTTGAACGCCGACGATGTGCGCAATGTCATCCAGGGAGCCTTGCTCGCCCAGAAGGCGACCAACACCGCGGAGTTCGGCATCGGCCTTACCGATGGCGAGCAGACCGCGACCAATGTCGGCAATCTGATCAACGCCGATGAGATCACGAACGTGGCCATCCAGGGCGCCATCGGTGAGCAGACGGCGGTCAACCGCGCCGTGACCAACGCTTCCGGCAATCATCACGCCGGTTCGATCAACGGTCTCGACCAGTCCGCCTCCAACCTGGCGAACGTGATCACGGCCCAGGACGGGCTGACCGGTTCCGCGGGCTTCATCCCCGAAGCGGTTCAGGTCTCCGCCGTCTCCCAGACGGCGCGCAACGTGATCGACGGCAATGGCGGCACGGGCAACCTGACCCAGGGCGCGACCAACGTGTCGAACCTGGTCTCGATCACCGTCGACGTGGAGTAACATCCTCGCTCGTCGGCGATCTTGAAGCGCCCGGTCCTTTACCCCAGGGCCGGGCGTATTCTTTTGGCTCAGTAGCCGATGCCGCCGCCGATCCGGTTGTCGATCGAAGATCTCCCGGCGGCCGATTGGATCGCCGAAATCCCGATCGAACCATTACCCGGCTGGCTGGCGGACAGCGTATTGTTCGCGATGAAGCCCCGCTGAAGCAACTGGATCCGCACGGTCCGGCTGAACCGGGCGGAGGGGGCCTCGAAACCGCCGAACACCGCCTCGAACCGGCTCGTCACGGCTGCCATCGACCGGGCCATCCCGGCAAACGGATCGGTGATCGTCTCGTCGGCCTGGGCCGCCGTGCCGAAGGAAGCCAGCAGGACGCCCGCCAGAAGAAGCCGGTTCATGGATATGTTCTCCTCCGATAGAGCCCGACTATCACCGGAGAACCATTAAGCAACGCTTAGGAACGAGAACCTTCCCTTTTGTTGATCATTCCGGACTTGATCCGGAATCCATAGGCCCTTGCCGCTTCATTGACACCGCATGGATGCTGGATCAAGTCCAGCATGACATTGTTTTATTGGTCATTCCGGACTTGATCCGGAATCCATAGGTCATCACCGCTTCATTGACGCCGAAGACCGGCATCGTTCCGGCTGCCTTCGACGCCGCATGGATGCGGATCAAGTCCAGCATGGCTTTGTTTTTATTGGTCATCCCGGACTTGATCCGGAATCCATCGGCCCTTGCCGCCTCACGAGCGGCGGGGGAGCGGGCGGCATTTCTCCGACCCACCACCACCCCATCCTTCCCCGGCCCTCAACTCTTCAGCCGATACCCCGTCCTGAAGATCCAGTGCAGCACGGCCATGCAGGCGGCCAGGAAGACCAGCGTCATGCCCAGGCTGATGCCGACCGCCACGTCGGCGGTGCCGTAGAAGCTCCAGCGGAAGCCGCTGATCAGGTAGACCACCGGGTTGAACAGCGTCACCGTCCGCCAGAAGGGCGGCAGCATGTCGATCGAATAGAAGCTGCCGCCCAGGAAGGTCAGCGGCGTCACGATCAGGAGCGGCACGATCTGCAGCTTCTCGAACCCGTCCGCCCAGATGCCGATGATGAAGCCGAACAGGCTGAAGGTGACGGCCGTCAGCGCCAGGAACAGCAGCATGAAGGCCGGGTGGGCGATCTCCAGCGGCACGAACAGGGCCGATGTCGCCAGGATGATGAGGCCGAGGATGATCGACTTGCTGGCCGCCGCGCCGACATAGGCCGTCACCGCCTCGACATAGGAGACGGGGGCCGACAGCAGTTCATAGATCGTGCCGGTGAATTTCGGGAAATAGATGCCGAACGAGGCGTTGGCGATGCTCTGCGTCAAAAGCGACAGCATGATCAGCCCCGGCACGATGAAGGCGCCGTAGCTGATCCCGTCCACCTCCTCGATCCGCGACCCGATCGCCGCCCCGAAGACGACGAAATAGAGGGTGGTGGAGATGACCGGCGACACGACGCTCTGGAACAGGGTCCGCCATGCGCGCGCCATCTCGAACAGGTAGATCGCCCGCACCGCCCGGAAATTGACCCGCATCGTTCCCGTCCTTGCGCTCATTGCCGCCGCTCGCTGACCAGGCTGACGAATATCTGCTCAAGCGAACTCTGGCTGGTCTGGAGGTCGCGGAACCTGATCCCGGCATCGCTCAGATCGGTCAGGAGCGCCGTGATGCCGGTCCGCTCCCCTTGGGTGTCGT
Source organism: Inquilinus sp. CAU 1745 (assembly GCF_039839375.1). Taxonomy (NCBI): domain Bacteria; kingdom Pseudomonadati; phylum Pseudomonadota; class Alphaproteobacteria; order Rhodospirillales; family Rhodospirillaceae; genus Inquilinus; species Inquilinus sp. CAU 1745. The sequence goes on along the minus strand of NZ_JBDOQU010000008.1, from coordinate 163,457 downwards.
AGGTGTAGACAAGCTCCGTCCCCTCGGCCGCCAGCTCCAGCCGGTGCCGGGCCAGCGCCTGCGGGATCGCCTCGATCGGGCTTTGAAGCTGGAGCGTGAGCCGCTTGCGGCCCAGCTTGGCCATCAGCTCCGCCTTCTCCTCCACCAGGATCAACTCGCCCTTGCTGATGACGCCGACCCGGTCGGCCATCTCCTCGGCCTCCTCGATATAATGCGTCGTCAGGATGATGGTGACGCCTGTCGCCCTCAGCGACCGCACCAGCTCCCACATGTCGCGCCGAAGCTCCACGTCGACGCCGGCCGTCGGCTCGTCCAGGAACAGGATCCGCGGCTCGTGGGACAGCGCCTTGGCGATCATCAGCCGCCGCTTCATGCCGCCCGACAGCGTCATGACCTTGGCGTTCCGCTTGTCCCACAGGGACAGGTCGCGCAGCACCTTCTCCACATGGGCGTGGTCCTTCGGCTTGCCGAACAGGCCCCGGCTCAGATTGACCGTCGCCCACACCGTCTCGAACGCGTCGGTGGTCAGTTCCTGCGGCACCAGCCCGATCTCCGACCGCGCGGCGCGATAGTCGCGGACGATGTCGTGCCCGTCGGCCGTGACCGTTCCCGTACTGGCCTTGACCAGGCCGCAGACGATGCTGATCAGCGTCGTCTTCCCGGCTCCGTTCGGGCCCAGCAGGGCGAATATCTCCCCCCGCCTGATCTCCAGGTCGATGTCCTTCAGCGCCTGGAATCCGGACGCGTAGGTTTTCGAGACGTTCGATATCGAAATGATGGGCTGCATGGGCGGTTGATTGCGGCCTTTTATTGCGGGGCGTCGCAGAAGCCGAGGGAAGGATCGGCCGTGATTACTGACGAGAAAGCACGATCGGTATGATCGCGTGACGATTGTACTTGAATGCGCTAATATAGCCCGTCGCAACCGCAATCGGGGGGAGGAAACTCATGGGATTCGGTGACGCAATCAAGTCCGGCTTTTCCGGCTACGTCAAGTTCGGCGGCCGGTCTTCACGGTCGGAATACTGGTACTGGGTGTTGTTCATCCTTCTGGTACAGCTTGTCCTGGGGGTGATCGAATCCGCAGTGCTTCCGATCACATCCAGGGGCATTCTCGTCGGCATCTTCGGGCTCATTGTCCTGCTGCCCAACATCGCGGTGAGCGTGCGCCGGCTCCACGACATCGACAAGTCCGGCTGGTGGCTGCTGATCGGCCTGATCCCGATCCTCGGCGTCATCGTCCTCATCGTCTTCTTCTGCCTGAAGGGCACGGACGGCGACAACCGCTTCGGCCCCGACCCGCTGGCCAGCCGGCCCGCTCAACCCGCCGGCGTCGTGGCCTGAGGGGAAAGAAACCAACACCCCTCACCCTCCCGCTTTGCGGGTCCCTCCCTCTCCCCGGAGGGGCGAGGGTAGGTCGGTAGCCCTCTCCCCGCCGGGGAGAGGGTTGGGTGAGGGGCGGTTGGTTTCCTGGATAGAGGGTGAGGGGGCCACCACCCCCTCCCACCCCGCCATCGCCCGCCGCGCCACGGCCAGCAGCGCCTCCCGGTCCGCCCCGTCGCGCGCCAGGATCGACATGCCGTGCTGCACCGTGGCGTAGAAGGAAGCGATGGCGGCGCAATCCGCGCCGGCCGGCAGTTCGCCATCCTTCACGCCGCGCTCCAGCCGCTCCTTCAGCACGCCCACGCCCCAGGCCCGGCGCTCCTTAAGATCCCGGCAGATGGCCTCGCTCGCCTCGCCCTCATGCAGCGCGCCCAGCGCGATCATGCAGCCAGGGGGAACGCCGGGGCGGGTGAAGGCGATGGCGGTCGCCCGCAGGAAACCGTCGACTGCCTCCCGCGCCGTCGGCGCGATCGGGATGGCGTCCCAGATGCCCGCATCGCCCTCGGCGACATAGAGGTCCAGCGCCTCCCGATAGAGCGCCTCCTTGCTGCCGAAGGCGGCGTAGAGGCTGGGGGGCCGGATGCCCATCGCCGCCGTCAGCTCGGCCAGGGACGCCCCCTCATAGCCCCTGGCCCAGAACAGCTTCATCGCGCGCGCCAGGGCGGCATCCCGATCGAAGGCGCGCGGGCGGCCTTTCTCCTTCATCGCTCGGGTCCTCCGGCGGCGTTCCATTGTTATGTATCGTTCAATACATAAAACTCTTGACGCCGTTCGGCAAGCGCGCCAGCTATTATGTATCAATCAATACATAACGGAGAAAGCACCATGTCTTCCCCTCTTCGCGGCCCCCTTCACGGCAGGGCGGCCCTGGTCACCGGCGGCAGCCGGGGCATCGGCGCGGCGATCGTCCGGGCGCTCGCGGCCCATGGCGCGGATGTCGCGCTGACCTACGCCAGCTCGTCCGACCGCGCCGCGGCGATCGTCGCGGAGATCGAGGCCTCCGGCCGGCGCGGCCTCGCGCTGGCCGCCGACAATCGCGACGCCGTCGCCGTTGAGGACGCCGTGGCGAAGGCGGCCGACGCGTTCGGCCGGCTGGACATACTGGTGAACAATGCCGGCATCTTCACCGCCGCGCCGATCGACGCGCTGACGCTGGCGGATTTCGATGAGACGGTGGCGGTCAATATCCGCGCGGTCTTCGCGGCCTCCCGCGCGGCGGCGGCCCGCATGGGGCAGGGCGGCCGCATCGTCACCATCGGCAGCAATCTGGCCGACCGGGTCCCGGGGCCGGGGATTTCGCTCTACGCACTCAGCAAATCGGCGCTGGTCGGCTTCACGAAAGGGTTGGCGCGGGATCTGGGCGCGCGCGGCATCACCGCCAACATCGTCCATCCCGGTTCCACGGACACCGACATGAACCCGGCCTCCGGCCCGACGGCCGACGCCCAGCGCGGCCTGATGGCGATCCCGGACTACGGGAAGCCGGAAGACATCGCCGGCCTCGTCACCTGGCTCGCCGGCCCCGCCAGCCGCTTCGTCACTGGCGCCGCCTTCACCATCGACGGCGGCGCCAACGCCTGAACCGGAAAACGCCAGTTTCACCCTCTCCCGCCTGCGGGAGAGGGAGGGACCCGACCCGGAGGGGCGGGAGGGTGAGGGTGTTGTTGGTAAGGACGCAAAAATCGCCCCTCACCCAACCCTCTCCCACGAACGGGAGAGGGCTACCAACCTTACCCTCTCCCGCTTGCGGGAGAGGGAGGGACCCGCAAAGCGGGAGGGTGAGGGTGGTTGGTTTACCCCTCCCCCGGCGCGATCGTCAGGCAATCGCCGCCGGCGGTGATCAGCCGGTCGCAGGCCCTGATCGCGGCGTCCTGGGACAGGCCGACCAGCCGGGCGCGGTAGAGCCGCCCATATTCGGTGTAGATCTCCATCAGCCGGCTTTCCGCGCCGCCCAGAAGGTCCGGCGCGGCGCTGGTCGCCATGGCGACGGCGCGGTTGCCGGCCGTGGTGTCGGTGAAGGCGCCGACCTGGATGCCCCATTCCCCGATGTCCGGCAGGTCGCCCCCGATACCCACGCCCAGCGAGCCGGCCGCCGTGTTGGCGGAAACGGCGACAAGCTCGATATCGTCGCGGACGGCGATCGGCGCGGGCGGGGCCGGCGGGATGGGCGTGCCGACAAGCTGCGGCGGCAGGGCCGGAACCTCAAGCGCGGAGCCGGCGAAGGGCGCCGCGCCGGCCACCATGATCGGGCCGCTGATGCCCGGCCGGCTGGGTGGCAGCGGCGGGTCGAACGGCAGGAAGCGCGCGCCGCCATGGGCGATCAGATATTCGCCCCGGTCGCTGGCGAAGGCGGCGTCCAGCAGGTCCGCCACCTCTTCGTTGCGGCTGGCCGATGTCCGGCCGCCGAACACCACGGCGATCAGCCGCAGATTGCCGCGCACCGCCGACGCGACGAGATTGAAGCCGGAAGCGCGGGTATAGCCGGTCTTGAACCCGTCCATGCCCTCGTACGAACTCATCAGCCGGTTATGGTTGCGGTAGGAGGTGCCGCGATAGGTCCAGCGTTCGGTGCCGAAATAGTGGTAATGCTCCGGGAAGTTCCGCAGCATGGCGCGGGCCAGCGTCGCCATGTCGCGCACCGTCGTCACCTGCTCCTCGTCCGGCAGGCCGTGGGCGTTGCGGAATGTGGTGTTCGACATGCCCAGTTCGCGCGCCTGATCGGTCATCATCCGCGCGAAATTGGCCTCCGAACCGCCGATCGCCTCGCCCAGCGCCGTCGAAATGTCGTTCGCCGACTTGGTCACCAGCGCGTAGATCGCGTCTTCCACCCGGATCGTCGATCCGGCCGGCAGGCCCAGCTTGGTGGGAACTTCGGCCGCCGCGTTGGCGGAGATCGGGATCTGATCGTCCAGCGACAGCCGGTCGTCCTCCAATGCCTGGAAGGTCAGGTAGAGCGTCATGATCTTGGTGGTGGAGGCCGGGTAGAGCCGCCGGTCGGCGCGCGATTCGTGCAGCACCTCGCCGGTCACGGCGTCGATCACGATCGCGCCGTATTTCTGGTTCGCCTGCGCCGGCTGGGCCAGCAGGGCCGCCATAAGGAAAAGCAGGGAAAACAGCAGGAAGGCGAGGGCTCTATCGTCCCATCCCCGTCGCAGAACCCCCATTCGCGTGACGGGCTGGCTTGGATGACCCCCCATTCGCCCCTCCCCGGACCGTTCATTACACCGCAGAGTTAATGTAAAGTATCAACTCCAACTCTGTCCAGATTGTAGCCACGATTGGTAAAGAAAATTTTACGCCCGCCGCATTCGACCGAAAGGGGATCATCGACATGCCCGTAAGCCGCCGCCTCGGCCTCCTCGCGGGGGCGCTGGCCCTCCTGCTCGGTGCCTGCGCCTATCAGGGACCGGAAAGCCAGTCCAACCTCGTCACCCAGCGGGCGACCTGGTTCAGCTATCTGGCGTCCGACGACATCCGCGCCGCCTGCGCGGCCGGCGCGCCGGAACGCTACCGGCTGGTCTACAACGCGGATTTCAACCGCCAGGTCCGCGCCTACGATGTGGTGCGGGAGCCGGGGAGCTGGGTCCTCCGCCAGGCAATCGACCGGGGCGTGGTGTTCGACGGCCACCTCTCCGGCCTCTCCAGCCTCGGCGCGCCGCGCACCGCCGAAAGCCGGCTCACCGACGCGGAAATGGCGGAACTGACAGCCCGCCTGGAGGATGCCGGCGCCTTCGGCCCGCCCGACGCCGGCCTGACGCTGGGCGCGCAGGACTATTACTGGCTCGCCAGCGGCTGCCATGACGGGGAGTTCTTCCTCACCGGCTGGCGCCACCCCGGAACCGATATCGCTTCGCTGCCCTTCGTCCCCTTCATCGCCTCTCACGATTCGACCGGTGTACCCTTCCCGCCGATCCGCCCCGGCGACCGCTCCTGCACCCGCGGCCTCAGCGACCGCGACGACGTCATCTGCTTCTCTGTCAGGATCGGCCAGGATGGCCTTGCGGGCTACTAAGGCGCCGGGCGCAGTTCCAGAGCAGAATCCTCATCCTGAGCCCGTCGAAGGATGTTTTCGCCCTTCATCCGCCTTCGACCGGCGTTCATCCCAGAAGAAGATACTCGATCACGCCTGCCGCCGAGCACGCGGCAAGCACCTTGATCATGCCTGCCTTGAAGCGGAAAACCGCGATGACGGCGGCGGCCGTGAGGGTCAGGGAAGGGATGTTGATGGTGCTCAAGACAGGCGCATCTATGGTCGCTCCCGGAATGGCGATCTCGTTCACCTCGGCGAAGAGCACGTGAAGCCCGAACCAGACCGCGAGGTTGAGGATGACGCCGACAATCGAAGCGGTGATGGCGGCCAGCGCCGCCGATAGCGCACGGTTGCTCCGCAGCCTTTCGGCGAACGGCGCGCCCAGGAATATCCACAGGAAGCAGGGCACGAACGTGACCCAGGTCGTCAGGATGCCGCCCAGCGTCCCCGCGACGAATGGGTTGAGCGCGCCGGGATCGCGGAACGCGCCGAGGAACCCCACGAACTGCGTCACCATGATCAACGGGCCGGGTGTCGTCTCGGCCAGCCCAAGCCCCTCCAGCATCTCGCCGGGTGATAGCCATCCGTAGGATTCGACCGCCTGCTGCGCGACATAGGAGAGGACCGCATAGGCGCCGCCGAAGGTCACGACGGCCATCTGGGCGAAGAACACGCCGATGTCGGTGAAGACGTTGCCGGGACCTGGAAACAGCAGAAGCAGCGCCACCGGGGCGAGCCAGAGAGCCAGAAGAAAGCCGGAGATCCTCAGCGCCCAGGACAGGTTGGGTTGTGCATGCGCCGGGATCGACTCACCCAGAGCCGACTCCGCATCCGCCAGGGCGGCTTCCTTCGACGTCCCGTGTCCGCTCTCGACAAGGAAGGCCGGATGCCCGGCGCGCGCGCCGAAATATCCGATAAGCCCGGCAGCAAGGACGATCAGCGGAAACGCCACGTCGAACACGAAGATCGCGACGAAGGCGGCCGCCGCCAGGCTCAGCATGACCCTGTTCTTGAGCGAACGCTTGCCGATCCGCACCACGGCTTCGAACACGATCGCCAGCACGGCCGCCTTCAGGCCGAAGAAGAGGGCCGCCACGATGCCGACATTGCCGAAGGCGGCGTAGACCCAGCTCAAGACCATGATGGACAGGAAGCCGGGCAGCACGAACAGCGTGCCGGCGACCAGGCCGCCCTTCGTCTTGTGCAGCAGCCAGCCGATATAGACGGCAAGCTGCGTCGCCTCCGGCCCCGGCAGGAGCATGCAGTAATTCAGCGTATGCAGGAATCGGCTCTCGCCGATCCAGCGCTTTTCTTCGACCAGGATGCGGTGCATCACCGCGATCTGCCCGGCCGGACCGCCGAACGAAAGCGCCGCGATGCGCGCCCAGACCGGGATGGCTTCGCCGAACGACACGCCATGGTCCGGCGCGGCGGGCGCGGTCGCCGCCGCAATTGCGGCCTCCCGCATCTTACGCCCCAGCCTTGTTCGTGGGCCAGTTATGGGTTTCGCCGGTCGCATCCCGACACCACCGGTAGAATGCGTCGTAGAGCGTCAGCCCCGCCTCGAGCTGATCCAGATCATCGGCGTACATCCGCGAAAGGCCAAGCGACGCTGCCAGCAGTCCGGGCGCTTCCGGCGCCAGATCGGGGCGTGCCGTATCCGCGCCGCGCACGATGGTGGCTAGCCGCCTCAGCGGCCCGGTCGCCAGGGCGAATTCCTCGACCATCACGTCGAAGGTGCAGAGATCGCCTCGATGGCTCCAGAACACGCCCTCGGCGTCGATGTCGAAGGGTGTCGCCTCGAAGCGCTCGGCCACCCCCCGCACTTCGGCGGGGGTGACGAACAGGAAGACGGCGTGCGGATCGACAAAGCGGCGGATCAGCCAGGGACAGGCGATCCGGTCGATTTTCGGCCGAGCCCGCGTCACCCACACCGTCCGGCCCCGATGGTCTCGGCGCGGCACCTTGCTCTCGGGCACCGCCGGCATCGCGGCTTCCGCCCACGCCCGGAACCCGCCTTCCAGAAAATCGGCCTGTATGCCCTCATGCCGCAGCCAGGCGGCCACCCCGTCGCTCAGCTTGTGGCCCTCATCGCAGATAATGACGGCGGAGCAGCCGGCGACCTGGCCCGACCACGATGTCGGGTCGTCGGGTGGACGGCGCACCGATCCCGGGATCAGGCGCGGATCGGCTGCGAAGTCCTCATCCGTGCGCACGTCGATCAGCGCCGGGCATTTCGGCGTGCCGATCAGGCGGGAAAGCTTGTCGTGAGTGATGGAGATCGTCGAGGCCATGACGCGTCCTTCCGGGCAATGCGGATTCGGGACGCGATGCTTCGGCTGTCGCCTCGTGGGGAGATCGCATTCCCCATGACCTGATTTAGCTACGGTCCTCCTTCCGATGTCAAGGACGTCTCCCCCTCCGGCGATCGTCCGCCCGCCCCCGATGTTGCGCCGCACAAAAATCTCGTTGACAGCCGCGGCCCATTTCCCATATCTACCGGTATATTGCACTGCAACATGAGGTTGGAGGCGCGGCGGAAGCCCGTACGCCCGGTGCACTACGGACATGAAACCGCAATCTTGAACGCGATAGTTAAGGAGTTCACCCATGACCACCGCACGTAAGACCGCCAACAGCCAGACCGACACCGCCGAGACCGTGATCGCGGCGGGCAAGGAAACCGTGGAGAACGCGATGAAGGCCGGCCAGGAAGCCTACGCCAAGTCCTTCGACCAGGGCGTCGCCTTCTCCAAGGAGCAGTTCGAGCGCGTGAACGGCGCCTTCGCCCAGGGGCTGGAGGATGCCTCCGCGCAGAGCCGCGACAATCTCGATGCCGTCGTGAAGGCCTCGACCGTCTTCACCAAGGGCTATGAGGATATCGGCAAGGCCTGGTTCGCCTATTCCCAGGCCGCGGTCGAGCAGGCCGTCGCCGTCTCCAAGGGCCTGATGACCGCCAAGTCGATCCGCGAGGCCGTGGACCTGCAGAGCGACTACGCGAAGTCCAGCTTCGACAGCGCGCTGGCCGAAGGTACCCGCCTGTCTGAGATGGGCGTCAAGGTCACCAACGAGGCGCTGGCCCCGATCAACGCCCGCGTCACCGCGACGGTCGAGAAGTTCTCCAAGCCGATCGCCGCGTAAAACTCCGCGATCATCGACCTTCCCTCCCGGGTCCAAACCCCGGCGGCTCCCCGGCCGCCGGGGTTTTTCGTGTCTGGATGGCGGGGGCGGGGTCCAGTCAGCCCCCACGCCGCATGGATGCTGGATCAAGTCCAGCATGACATTGTTTTTGTTGGTCATTCCGGACTTGATCCGGAATCCATACGCCCTCGCCGCCTCACCGACGGCAAGGGAAGGGAGGCCGGCGCTACCCCTCCCCATCCAGCATTCCGTGCGCCCGGTGCCAGTCCTCCAGCGACTGTTCGGGATAGCCCTCGAACCGCTTCTCGCCCTCCGCCGCGTCCAGCCGCACCCAGTCCGGCTTCGATCCCAGCATCATGTGGACCTGCTCGGGCGGCCGGGGCAGGGGGGTGTCGATGGCGCTGGCGAAGGGGTGGATAAGGTCCGGCCAGCGCGGGTCCCACAGCCACAGGGCCGAGCCGCAGCGGCCGCAGAACCGCCGCTCCGCCGGGCTTTCCTCGCCGTCGATCCGGGCGTGGAAGGTGCCGATATGCTCCTCCCCCCGCACCTCCAGCGTGCCGGCCTTCGCTCCCAGATTGACCGCGTAGCCTCCGCCGCCCGCGCTCTTGCGGCAGATCGAGCAATAGCAGCGCAGGAAAGGGGCCGGCGCATAGGCCTCGACGGCGAACGTCACCGCCCCGCAACAGCAGGAACCCTCAAGCCGCATCTTTTCTTTCCTTCTCGTCGGGAACCTCCCACGGATGATCGGGATAGTAGCGCGCCATCATCCGCGCGACATAGCCGGTCAGTCGGGGAAATTTCTCCGCCTCCCGCCGCAGCGGCGAATCGAAGAAGGGCGTCAGCAGCCCGGCCAGGATGGCGAAGATCGTGGCGTCCGCCCCGCACGGCCGGTCGCCGGTCAGGTAGGGCCCGTCGCCGATCATCGCCGACAAAGACTCAAGCGACCGCACGCCCAGCCAGGTGATCTCGCCGGGCCCATGGCGGCCGACGCCCACGGCGCGGAAGGTGAACGCTACCTGAACCTTCATGTTCTTCAGCATATCCGCCCGCCTGGCCTCGTTCTCCTCCCCGTCGAAGAAATGGCCTGGCCCGCGCTCGAAATTCTCGGGCCGCATGAAGCGCTGCCAGGAGACGGCCCAGCCCAGATGGTTCTCCACCATCCGCTCTGTGGCCCAGGCCCGCGCCCGCTCCGCCTCGTCCAGCCCCGCATCCAGATCGACGCCGTATTTCCGCTCGATATGGGCGCGGATGAAGGTCGAATCGGCGATCGTCTCGCCATCATCCTCGATGAAGGGCAACTGCCCCTTGGGCGACTGCACGGGCATCGCCGGGGCCTTGTCGAAGGTGAGGCCCGCCATGCGGAGCTGGATGTCCGTCTTGGTCACGTAGGGGCTGACCTCGGGAAGGCCGAAACCGGCGACGCTGCCATAAAGGGTGATCATGATCGGGGCCTCCTGTCGAAACGCTTCAGGTTGATTGCCCGCCGTTCTTACTGCCATGCTGCTGCCAGCATGCTGTCAGCAGCGATCGGCGACACTGCTTTCAGACGATGCCATTCCTTTCAGGGACAGGACTCCATGAGACGCGCCGACCGGCTGTTCCAGATCATCCAGATATTGCGGCGTCACCGCCGGCCGGTCACCGCCGACGCGCTGGCGGCGGAGCTTGAGACCTCCCGCCGGACGGTCTATCGCGACATCGCAGACCTGATCGGCCAGCGCGTGCCGATAAGGGGCGAGGCCGGGATCGGCTATGTGCTGGAGGACGGGTTCGACCTGCCGCCCCTGATGCTGACGCCGGACGAGATCGAGGCCGCGGTGCTGGGCGCGCAATGGGTCGCTGCCCGGGGCGATCCGGACCTCGCCCGCGCCGCCCGCGACCTGGTCGCCAAGATCGCGGCCTCCATCCCCGAAAGGCTCCGGCCCTTGATCCTGGAGCCGTCGGTCGGCGCGCCACCCTGCCGCCAGCCGGCTCCGCCCGACCGGCTCGACATGTCCCGCCTGCGCGCCTGGATTCATGCCGGCCGCAAGATCGCGCTGCGCTATGAGGATGAGCAGGGCCGGGAGAGCCGCCGGGTCGTCTGGCCCGTCACGGTCGGCTATCTGGAGACGGCGCGCCTGCTCGTCGGCTGGTGCGAATTGCGGCGTGACTTCCGGCATTTCCGGGCCGACCGGGTGGTGGAGGCGGATTTCCTGGACGACCGCTATCCCGACCGCCCCGCCGCCCTGCGCGCCCGCTGGCTGAAGGCGATGGAGGAGACGCGGCGGAGCCCTCAGGTCAGCAGTAGCGAATAGGTCAGGTAGAACGCCCCCAGCGACAGGCCGAGGCCGATCAGCACCAGCAGCCCGTCCCGCGCGATCAGCGCCAGCCCCAGCAGGCCGACCGTGCCCATCGGCGCGCTGCTGGCGAAGGGCACGAACTCCAGTGGCGGCACCACCATCGTCAGCGCCAGGCAGACCGCCGCGACCAGATGGATGAACGGCTCCCGCGTCGCCCAGATCAGCCGCGCGCGGATCACCTTGTCGACCCGTCTCGCCACCGGCTCCACATAGTCCAGCGCCTGCTTAAGCTTCGCGCCCTTGACATGGCGCTTGCGGATGATCCGGGGCAGCCAGAACTGCTTCCTGCCGAACAGAAGCTGCACGGCGAACAGCGCGACGATCGTCGCCATGGCGGTCGGCACGCCGGGAATGCCGCCGATCGGGCTCACCTCGATCAGCGACGGGATGATGATAAAGGGCGCGAAAGCCCGCCGCCCCATCGCCTCCTGAATGTCTCCTATCGACACCTCCTCCCGCGCCTCCGCGACGGCGGTCAGATGCCCGATCACATCCTCCAGGTCGGCCGGATTCTGCTGGGTCTCCTGACTCATGGGCGGAACGTCCTGTCGTCGATACCTTCCGGGGCGGAAATACCCGACCCCGACGACATGTTCCAGCCAGCCACGAACCACCCTCACCCCCAACCCCCTCTCCCGCAGGGCAGGAGAGGGGGCTATTGGACTCCCTCTCCCGCTTGCGGGGGAGGGTCGGGGTGGGGGTGGTTTGTAGTTGGTAGCTGGTGACCGCCCGTTACGCCGCCTCCGCCTCCCGGCAGGACAGGCAAATCCGCTCGACATGCCGGAAATCCGTGCCGCAGCAGCCGCCCAGGATGGTAAGTCCCGGCAGTGCCCGCCGCAACTCGCGATACTGCCGGCCCAACTCGTCGGGATCGCCATCGTCCAGCTCCGGCGCCGAATCCAGCTCCGCGTGGCTGCATTTGGAGGCGTTGGCGCGGATGCCTCGTATCCGGCGTGTCCACGGCTCGCCCCCGCCCAGCGTTGTCGGGAAATGGGTCGGGTGGGCGCAGTTGATCATGTAGTAGACGACCCGCCCGCCGCTCGCGCGATCGACCGCTTCAATGGCGTCCTTCAGCGTCTGGCCGGTCGGCAGCCGCCCATCGGTCTCCACGGTGAAGGAGATCGCGACCGGCATCTCCGCCTTGATCGCCGCACGGGCGATCCCGACCGCTTCCTCCTCATAGTTCATCGTGATCGCCGTGATCATGTCGGCTCCCGCATCGCGGAAGACCGCGATCTGGACGGCGTGATAGGCTTCGGCTTCCGCCGCGCTCATCTTTCGGCCGGGATCGTAGCCGTCGCCGCGCGGCCCGACGCAGCCGCTGACGACCATCGGCGTCGATCCGGTCTCGTACTCCGCGCGGATCTCTTCCATCAGCTCGATCGCAGCACGGTTGGCCTCCGCCAGCGCCTCGCCGGAATAGCCCAGCTTCGCGCCCCAGTCGGCGCTGGCGCGCCAGGTCGGGCTTTCCAGGATGAAGCCGGTCCCCTGCGACCGGGCCAGCGCCGCATAGGCGGCATAATAGGCGCGAAGCTCCGCCAATCCGTCCTCGTCCCGCAACAGGTCGAAGGCGGCGAACAGGGGCAGGTCGCGCTTGTTGTGGAAGATCAGCGTCGTCTCCAGCCCCCCATCGGTGAGGAACAGGGTATGGGAGAGCTGCGGCAGCCGGTGGCGGTATCTGGACATTGGCGAGAGCCTTTAGCGGGTGATGGGGCGCAGACCTTGGCTGATCGACCCCTCCCGCCGCTAGAAAGCGCGTGGTGCAGTTTCGCGCGATTTCCGGATAACGCATAAGTCGTAGGGGCTTGTCCTTTGTTGACGGGGAGGGAAGGGCCGCCGATAGTCCCACGGGCAAGGGGAAACTTTACCGCCGGTACGGTAACGATATGCCAGACGCCCCGATCCGCCGCCGCACTGACACCCGTGAGACGCTGCTGGCGCTCGCGGAGGAGGCGGTGCTGGCCAAGGGCTTCTCCGCCACCTCGATCGAGGAGCTGGTGGCCGCCGCGCGGATCACCAAGAGCGGCTTCTTCTACCATTTCCGCGACAAGGGCGACCTCGCCCGCGCGATGATGCTGCGCTATCTCGACCGCGACCGGGAACTGCTGGATGAGCTTTTCCGCCGCGCGGACGAGTTGAACGAGGACCCACTGCACGGCTTCCTGATCGGGCTGCGCCTGTTCGCTGAGATGATGGCCGAATTGCCGGAGGCCCATCCCGGCTGCCTCGCCGCCGCCTTCACCTATCAGGACCAGCTCTTCGACCGCGATGTGCGGGAACTGAACGCCAGGGGCATGCTGTCCTGGCGCAACCGCTTCCGCGAACGGCTGGATTTGATCGCCGCCCGCTATCCGCCGCGGGGAGAAATCGATCTCGACGCGCTGGCCGACATGATCTCGACCCTCGTCGAAGGCGGCCTCATCCTCGGCCGCGCGCTCGGCGACCCCACCATCCTGCCCCGCCAGGTCCTCCTCTACCGAGACCTGATCCGCCGCATCTTCACCTCATAAAAAGCCCTCTCCCCGAAGGCGGGGAGAGGGCTGGGTGAGGAGCGCCGGTCTTGTGATGAGCGCCGGCTTATGCGAGGGGCTCATACCAACGGCATTGATTTGTGACTCTTGGGGGATTCCCAAAAGCTGCGGAGTCTGACTCACTGTCATCGACGACCGAAGGAGGTTTCGATGGCGGGAATAGCAGTCACCCGGAAAGATCTGTCGGTGGACCAATTGCGCGCCGCGGCGGCCCGGACGAGCGATGCGCGGGCGGCGCGGCGGATGCTGGCAATCGCACTTGTTGTGGAGGGTGTTGAGCGCAAGGCGGCGGCGGAGAGTTGCGGCATGGACCGGCAGACGCTGCGGGACTGGGTGCATCGCTACAATGCCGAAGGGCTGAGCGGCCTTTCCAACCGCAAGCCGCCCGGTCGCCGGCCCTGGCTGACGCCGGCGCAGAAGGCCGAACTCGCGGCGCTGGTGGAACGAGGTCCCGATCCCGAGCGGGACGGCGTGGTGCGGTGGCGGCGCAAGGACCTGAAGCGACGGATCGAGGAGATGTTCGGGGTCGTCATGCAGGAGCGCACGGTGGGCGCGCAACTGGCCGAACTCGGCTTCGTGCGCCTGTCGGTGCGGCCGCGTCATCCGAAGGCCGACGAAGCCGCCCAGGAGGCTTTCAAAAAAACTTCGTCGATCGGGTAGCCGCGGCAATCCCGCCCGCGGCACGCGGCAAACCGATCGAAATCTGGTTCCAGGACGAAGCCCGCGTCGGCCAGCAGGGGACGCTGACGAAGGTCTGGGCCAAGCGCGGAAGCCGACCGCGCGGCCCCCGCGACCGGCGTTACAAATGGGCCTACATCTTTGGCGCCGTCTGCCCGGCGCGCGCCGCCATCGCCGCGCTCGTCCTGCCCAAGGCTAACGCCGAGGCGTTGTCCCTGCATCTGGCCGAAATCGGCAGCCAGGTCGAACCGGGAGCCCACGCCATCCTCGTCCTCGACGGCGCCGGCTGGCACATCGCCGATGACCTCCGCATACCCGACAACCTCACCCTGCTGCACCTGCCGCCCTATGCGCCCGAACTCAATCCGGTCGAGAACGTCTGGGAGTATCTGCGCAAGAACAAGCTCGCCATCACTGTCTTCGACGGCTACCCCGACATCCTCGATAAATGCTGTCAGGCCTGGAACTTCTTCGCAAACGACAAGACCGCCGTCGCTTCCATCACCTCCCGAAAATGGGCCAAGGTCAATCTATAATGCCGTTGGTATCAGACGTCCCAGAAACCCTCGTCGCCCAGATCGTCGCCATAGTCGCCGAACTCGGGCTCTTCCAGCACGCCGCTATCGTCGACGTCATAGCCGTTATAGACGCCCTCGCCGAACTCGTCCTCGGACAGCAGCCCGTCATCGTCCATGTCCCAGGAGTCGAACACGCCATTGTCATAGAAGCCGGTGTTGAACTCCTCCATCTCCAGCGTGCCGTTGGCGTCGGCGTCCCAGTCGTCATAGGCCTCCTGCGCCATTGCCGGGGTGGCTGCCATCAGCGCCAGGGCGAAGCCGGCGGCGGTGGTCTTGATCCGTGACATGGTCATTTCAGGTCCTTTCGCTTGGTGGTGGCATTCGAATGCCGGTGCCCCCGCCAATAGCCACGCCGCTTCCTGGTTCCTTTTTCAGCCCCAAAAAAATCTCAACCGGACGGTTCCAGCCCCAGCCTCTCCATCAGCCCGCTCGCGTCGAAAGGCGCGCGGACCTTGGCGTCATTGTCGAAATAGACATGGACCCGCCGGCCGCTCTCGCGCTTCCGGGCCTTGCCGTCGATGCGCTCGGAATCGGCCGGCTCGCCTCCGGCCGCCCATTTCCCGACCCTGTCCGCCCAGCGGTCCAGCGCCTTCTTGGAATAGCCGCTGGCGTAAAGCTCTTCGGACCCGTGGAGCCGCAGATAGATAAAATCGGCCGTCACGTCCTCCATATAGGGCCAGTCGACCGCATCGGTGAAGACCAGCGCCGTCTTGTGCCGGCGCAGCAGGTCGATGAACTCCTTCGTCTTGAAGCTGTCGTGCCGGACCTCCAGCGCATGGCGCAGCGTCCGCTTCCTGCCGGGCCGCATCCAGGACCGGCCGTTCAGCCTGTCGTCATGCCGCTTCGCCAGCCGCGCCGCTTCCTCCGTGTCGCTCGGCAGCAGCGACAGGAACGCATCCAGCCGCTCCGCGTCGAAGCGCAGGCTGGGCGGCAGCTGCCACAGGATCGGCCCCAGCTTCTCCTCCAGCGCCAGCACGCCCGACGCCAGGAAGTTGGCCAGCGGCTTTTCGATCTCCTTCAGCCGTCGCGTATGGGTGATGTACCGGCTGCCCTTGACCGCGAAGACGAACCCGTCCGGCGTCTCCTCCCGCCAGCGGCGGAAGGCGTCGGGCTTCTGAAGCCCGTAGAAGGTGCCGTTGATCTCGATCGACCTGAACTGCCGGCTGGCGTACTCCAACTCCCGCCGCTGGACCAGCCCCTCGGGATAGAAGACCCCGCGCCACGGCTTGTAGGTCCACCCCGAAATCCCCACCAACGGCCGCGGCCCGCCCATCTCGCCCTCCCGCTTGCTCCTTCCTGTCCCAATGTTCCGGGCTGTCACGGGGTTCCGGGAAGGCTTCTCCCAAACCAAAAAGCCCCTCACCCAACCCTCTCCCCGGAGGGGCGAGGGCTACCAACTTGACCCTCTCCCACTTGTGGGAGAGGGATCGACGTATACGTCGATCCCGCGAAGCGGGAGGGTGAGGGTGGTTTATAGGTGGGGGTGAGGGTGGTTTGCGAGTCGGGCTTTGCAAGAACTCGGTTCCAACGGGGCCAAAGGCGGCCGAAAGTGGGCCGGCTGCTTCTGTGACTGGTATAGGAAAGGCTTGCTGCGATGAGCGAACTGATCGTCTGGACCTATGATTGGGTGCCTGAAGGTCCCCGTGGTTTTGTGCGCGACATACGGCTGAGATGGGCGTGCGAGGAAGCCGGGCTTGATTATTCCGTTCGAACAGTCCCTTTCAGCGACCGGCGGGCCGACCATCTGGCGCGTCAACCATTCGGTCAGGTCCCGTTCCTGAGCGATGGCGAGCTTGAAATATTCGAGAGCGGAGCGGGGCTTCTGCATCTCGCCCGAAAAAGCGAAAAACTGATGCCGCGCGATCCGGTCGGAGAAGCTCAAACGCTGCAATGGACGATCGCCGCGCTCAACTCGATTGAGATGGTTACGGTTCCCTGGTGGTTCCTGGAAGTGACCGGCGCAAAGGACAATCATCTTGCCGGCTGGCTGGAAAGCCGCCTCGATCACATGGAGAGCATCCTGAAAGAGCGGGAGTGGCTGGTCGCCGACCGCTTTACGGCCGCAGACCTGCTGATGGCCGATGTCCTCCGCGTCGCAAGAGTTCGCTCTTTCGGCGATCGACCGGCGACGGAATCCTATGTGACCCGGATCACGGATCGCCCCTCATTCAAGAAGGCCCATGCCGATCAGGTGGCGCACTTCGCCGCGGCCGACGAGAAGAAAGCGGAAGAAGGCTAATGAGCGTCTGAGATCCGGCTGCGGCCGGCGCCGGAACCAGGACACCCCCCTCACCCAACCCTCTCCCCGGAGGGGCGAGGGCTACCAACTTCATCCTCTCCCACTTGTGGGAGAGGGAGGGACCCGCGAAGCGGGAGGGTGAGGGGCAAAACGCCAGCCCTCGGCTCACCCGTTCACGAAATAATCCATCACCCAGGCCAACTCGTCGGCCATGCTGCCATTGCACCGCGCCATGAACAGCTTCCAGTCCCGCCGCGTGACCTCGCCCTCCCGGATGAAGGTGGTCCCCCCGCCGCCGCGTCCCTGCCGCCCGTCGCTCCACGCCAGCATGGTGACGGCGATCCTGACGTCCCGGCCCTGGCGGACCGTGCCCTGGCCGTTGACCCGCATATGCAGATGGGGGTGCGTCGTCTGCCGCTCATAGCGCCCGTCGAAGAACAGCTCCCCCGACGCCGAATACCAGCCGCGCCGCCTAAAGGCATCGGTAACCTCAGTCCCCAGCATGAAATCGGGCATGCCCTGCCTCCCCTCGTTGTGACGCCGGAACGGTAAGCCATTTCCCCGACTCGAGAAAGACCGTCGCAAAGCAGAGGGTGTGGGAAGAGGACGCGCCAAATGCCATACATCATCCGCTTTACATTCTCCAGATATAGGCTATTATTCCTAATTCCTGTTTCGTTCGATGGAGGGTGAGAGCGATGGAAGAGAGCTATGAACCGGAAGATGTCGCGGCCAAATTGACGCCCCGGCAGGAGGCGTTCTGTCAGGCGGTGGCGCATGGCGCGTCGGCCGCCTCGGCGGCGCGGGCCGCCGGTTATGCGCCGGGCAGCGTCCGCAACCAGGCCTGCCGGCTGCTCAATCTCGACGATGTGCGAACGCGGATCGAGGAGTTGCGGGAGGGTATGCGCGAGACGCGCAACCGCGAGGTCGCGGAACTGACGTCCATCGTCCGGGAAACGCTGGACGCCGCGCGGGAGAAGGGGAAGCTGGATCTCGTGCTGAAGGCGGCGGGTCTGCTCGCCCGGCTGAACGGCTTGTTCGCCCACCATCTGCCGGAGATCGCCCACGCCGCGCTCCAGCCCGCCGACGGGCTGCTGGACGCCCATGAAAGCGCCGAACGGCGGGCGCGCCGCCGCGCCGCCCGGCAGGAGCGGGACTGTCAGGAACCGGACAACCCCCATGGTTCCCTGAATGCGTGGGACTTCATGACCCGTGAACTGGAGGAAATCCATGGCCCCAACTATCAGCTCCGCGACGAGGACGAAGGTGGGAATGGCGGAGAGGCGGCCGAGGCTCCCGTCGCCGAGCCGGAGGACATCACGCCCGACGAACGCGAGACCCTCGCTTTCTACAAGGAGCTTCACCGGCAGCATGGCCTGCGCTGCGACCCTCCGACGACGTTTCCCGACGGCCGGCCCTGGGACGGGATCGGCCCTCATCCGCAGGAGGATGAGGACATCTTCTACCGTTTCACGCCCGGCCATCGGCGGCAGGTCCTGGACGATAGCTCTGAAGCCGCCCGCGACCGCGCCCTCCTCACCCAGGCCGGCCTCCCCCACCTCATCGGCCCGCCGAAATGATGACGAATGATGACAAATGATGACGCGGAAAAAACCACCCCCTCACCCAACCCTCTCCCACGAGGGGAGAGGGCTAACAACTTACCCTCTCCCCTCGTGGGAGAGGGAGGGACCCGACCCGAAGGGGCGGGAGGGTGAGGGGGTTGAGCGGCGATCACCTCACACCGCCAGCACCGTCCCGATCTGGCTTTCGATCGAGGGCAGGTCGTGGTTGGTCAGGTCCTTCGGGATCTCGGCGTGAATCCGCTGGCGCGACTTCCGGTCCAGCTCCTGCCGCAAATCGCCCAGCGCCTGGGGCGGGGCGATCACGATCAGCCGGTCGAACCGGCCGCGCTGGGCGGCGTCGTTCAGCCGGCGGGCGACCTCGCGGGCGAACTGTTCCTTGCCGAACCGGTGCCAGTCCGTCTCGTCATAGGCGCTGCGGCCCGGCCCGACGCTGGAATAGGCCCGGCCCGGCCGGTCCGTGCCCTGTTCGCGATCGGCCGGGTTGTCCGCAATCATGTCCTCCAGCGGGGCCGTCGACAGGCCTTTTCCGACGCCGCGATTCTGCAGGAAAAGCGCCTTGCCGCCATCCGCGACGACGATCCAGGTGGTGTGCCCGACGGGCATGGGGTCCTCCATGGAAAATCAGTAGGGGCATCCGGACCGCGCACGATCCGGGGCTCTCCTCGACAAACGTCCCGGACCGCCGCAACGCTCCATCGACCTTCCGTGACCATTCGGCGCGGGAAAAGGGGTCACATGGCCGGCCACATGGCGGCCTTGCGAAACTGTCGCCTTGTTCCGGGGGAGACCATGGGTATAGTGCGGCGAATTTCCCCGACGCCGATATATGGGCCACGCCTCATGGAAATTCGCGAAGCCTTCACCTTTGACGACGTTCTGCTGCAGCCGGCATCCTCCGCCGTCCTGCCGTCCGACGCCGATGTCTCGACCCGGCTGACGAAGTCGATCCGGCTGGGCATTCCGCTCCTGTCGGCGGCGATGGACACGGTGACCGAAAGCGCTCTCGCCATCGCCATGGCGCAGGCGGGCGGCATGGGCGTCGTCCACCGCAACCTGGACATCGAGCGCCAGGCGGAGGAGGTGCGCAAGGTCAAGCGGTTCGAAAGCGGCATGGTCGTCAACCCGATCACCATCGCGCCGACCGCGACGCTGGCCGACGCGCTGGCGCTGATGGCCCGGCACGGCATCTCCGGCATTCCGGTGACGGAAGGGAACGGCGCGGGGCCGGGGCGGCTGGTCGGCATCCTGACCAACCGCGACGTGCGCTTCGCCTCCAACCCGACCCAACCGGTCAGCGAGCTGATGACGAAGGAGAAGCTGATCACGGTCCAGGCCGGCGTCGACAAGGATGAGGCCAAGCGCCTGCTCCACACCCACCGGATCGAGAAGCTGATCGTCGTCGATGAATCCTTCCGCTGCGTCGGCCTCGTCACCGTCAAGGATATCGAGAAGGCGCAGCTTCACCCCCGCGCCTGCAAGGACGAACATGGCCGGCTGCGCGTCGCCGCCGCCACCGGCACCGGCGACAAGGGGCTGGGCCGGGCGGAGGCGCTGTTCGACGCCGGGGTCGACGTGCTGGTGATCGACACCGCCCACGGCCATTCCGAAGGCGTGCTGGGCTCCGTCGCCAAGGCGCGGCGGCTCTCCAACTACACCCAGATCGTCGCCGGCAACGTCGCCACGGCCGACGCCGCCAAGGCGCTGATCGATGCCGGCGCGGACGCCATCAAGATCGGCATCGGCCCCGGCTCCATCTGCACCACGCGGATCGTCGCCGGCGTCGGCGTGCCGCAATTGACGGCCGTGATGGAGGCGGCGGAGGCCGCGCACAAGGCCGGCGTTCCGGCCATCGCCGATGGCGGCATCAAATATTCCGGCGATCTCGCCAAGGCCATCGCGGCAGGCGCGGACTGCGCCATGCTCGGCTCCCTCTTCGCCGGCACGGACGAGGCGCCGGGCGAGGTCGTGCTCTATCAGGGCCGCTCCTACAAGACCTACCGGGGCATGGGTTCCGTCGGCGCCATGGCGCGCGGCTCGGCCGACCGCTACTTCCAGCAGGAGGTGTCGGATTCGCTGAAGCTGGTGCCCGAAGGCGTGGAGGGACGGGTGCCCTACAAGGGGCCGATCGCCAACGTCATCCACCAGCTCGTCGGCGGGCTGAAGGCGGCGATGGGCTATACCGGCAACGCCACCATCGCCGACATGCAGACCAATTGCGATTTCGTCCGCATCACCAACGCCGGCCTGCGCGAAAGCCACGTCCACGACATCACCGTCACCCAGGAAGCCCCGAACTACCGCTATTCGGGGTAGCCGATAAGCGCCGTCATCCCGGACTTGGTCCGGGATCCAGGCGCCTTGCCGGAACGGCCTTCGCGCTCCGACCCGGTCAGAAGCCCGGCGCCTCGTCCAGGACATGGCCGGCGCGTTCCGCCTTGGCGGTCAGGTAGCGCCGGTTGTGCGGGTTGATTGCGCCCAGCAGCGGCACCCGCTCCACAATCGCGATGCCGCTATCGGCCAGCGCGCTCAGCTTGCCGGGATTGTTGGTCATCAGCCGCACCCGGTCGATGCCGAGCTGCCGCAGCATGGCGACCGCCACGCCGTAGCGCCGCTCGTCCGCGCCGAAGCCCAGCATCCGGTCGGCGTCGATCGTGTCCAGCCCGGTGTCCTGAAGGTGATAGGCCCGCATCTTGTTGGCCAGGCCGATGCCGCGCCCCTCCTGCGCGAGGTACAACAGCACCCCCCAGCCGCCGGCCGCGATCGACCGGATGGCGAGGCGAAGCTGCTCCCCGCAATCGCAGCGCAGGCTGCCGAACAGATCGCCGGTCAGGCAGGCGGAATGAAGCCGCGCGAGCGGCGGGCCGCCATCCGGCTCCCCGACCAGGATCGCGACATGCTCGGTCACCCCGTCGGCCGCGCGGAACACGATGAACCGCGCCTGCTCGCAGTCGCCGAGCGGCACGGACGCCTCGCCGACACGGGCCAGCGCGCGGGCCTCCTGCGCCGGCCGGGCCAGCGCGTCGCGCGCCTTGACGGACAGCAGATCGCCGGTTTCGCGCAGCGCGTCGGCCATGGCCCGCCGCTCCGCATCGATCGGCGCGACCGCCAGCGCCGGCAGCAGATGCGCCTGCTTAGCGAGATCCAGCGCCGCCTCGGCGGCCGGCGGCGCGGCTTCGGGCGCGACGGTCTCGGGAAGATCGGCCGGCGCGCCGTAGCCAACCCGGCGCATCCAGCCGATGTCGATCGTGCGGGGCGGCCGGATCAGCATGTTCCCGATGCCCAGACCCAGCGCCGCCGCGCGGTCGGCTGTGATCGCCAGCGAAGGGGCCATGCCGGCAAGCGCGGCCATGCGGCGCAGCAGCGGCTCCGCCGCCGTCTCGATCGCGGCCGCCAGCATTCCCGTCTCGCCATCCTCCACCAGGATCGCCCGTCCGCGCCGAAGGTCCGTCATCGCCCGGTCGACCGCCAGCGAGCCGGAATCGCCGTTGACGCCGCCATGATCCACAAGCGGTAGGTATGACATGGCTGCGAAGTCTCCTGATCGGCTCACGGGTGCGGTTGCAGAAAGACTAAATCTGAACGACGGTCGCTCAAGGGGGATGGAACTGGATGATGCGCGACGAACTTTGGCAACGATTGCTGGATCGGAATGTTCCCGACCCGACCGCCGGGGGCGACGGCCTGTCGCCGGAGGAGCAGCGGGCGCTCGCCCTCTACGCGCCCTTCGCCGCCGAGGCCTTCACGGTCGGCCATCTGGGCCAGAGTCTCGACGGCTTCATCGCCACCGCCGCCGGCCGGTCGCACTACGTCACGGGGCGGGAGAACATCGTCCATCTCCACCGCCTGCGGGCGCTGGCCGACGCCGTTCTGGTCGGGGCCGGCACAGTCGCCCATGACGACCCCCGGCTGACCGTCCGCCATGTCGCCGGCCGCAACCCCGTCCGCGTGGTGCTGGACCGGCGGGGCGCGCTCTCCGCCAGCCACAGCATCTTCACCGACGGGGCCGCGCCAACGCTCTGGCTGCACAAGGGCGGCGCGGCGCCGGCTGCGCCGTCGGGGGTGGAGACGGTCGCCATGACGGAGGCCGATCCGGCCGCCATCCTCGATCTGCTGGCCGCGCGCGGCCTGCGCCGCATCTTCGTGGAGGGCGGCGGCCGCACGGTTTCCGCCTTTCTTGAGGCCGGATGTCTCGACCGGCTGCATGTCGCCGTAGCCCCGCTCATCATAGGCTCCGGCCGTCCCGGCATCATCCTGCCGCCGGTCGACGACCTCGCCGACGCGCTGCGCCCGCCCTGCCGCATCTTCCCGATGGGCCGCGACGTCCTGTTCGACTGCGACCTGAAGCCCCGCTCAGCAGGCGAACAGGTCGCAGTGCCCGACAATGAGGCCGGACCGGCCGGCTTCGATCCATGACAGGCGGCGCTTCCGCCAGCGCTCGACAGCCTCGTCCGACTCCACCGCCGTCGCGGCGTCGGCGTAGCCCACCAGAAGCGCCCGCTGGATCGCCTCGTCGCCGGGCCCGAGAACCCAGTCGCTCTGTCCCGTCGTAACGGTCGCGCCGCGCTTCCGAAGCCCGGCTTCCATATGGTCGATTGCCTGCCCGCCCAGCGCCGGGCCGAACCCCTTGTCGCCGCACTGGTGCCTGCGGACCAGTTCCATGACCTGGTCGTCATCCGGATCGCCCGGCGACCATTCCACCCGCCCGTCGACATTCAGCGTCCAGAACTGCGCCTGTCCTACGCTGTCCATCAGCCTGTCGGCCCAGCCGGCGGAGACGAGATCCAGCAGCGCGCTTCCGGTAACCAGGTCGTGGCCGGCCAGCGGCAGGTCGCCCGTCAGGTCGCATCGCAGGGCCGCGACCTCAATGTCCAGCCCGCCGCCGGCGATCCTGCCGCCGCTCAACGTCGCATCCCGATCGGCCGCCCAGCGGGACAGCCGGGCGGGGATGGCCGCCAGCAGCGCCTCGTCATGGTCCAGGATCGTCCATCGCTGCGGCATCGGCAGGGCAGGGGCCAAGCGGCGCAGGTTGGAACCCGTGCCGCCGCCAAGGTCCAGCACCCGCACCATCGGCCTCCCGGCGGCCCAGCCCTTCACCGCATCCTCGACCGGCCCCGACCGCGCCCGATGGTCGTAAGGCTCCCGCAGCGTGAGCCAGCTTTCGTCAAACCCGCTCATCGTTCCAGCTCCGCCGCCAGCCGCGCCGCCGCCTCCGGCCATCCGGTCAGCCGCTCGCGCGCGGCAAGGGCGCCTCGCCGAAGCGGCTCCAGATCGCGAAGCGCCGTTCCAATCGCATCGCTCAGCGCCTCGGCCTCCGGCGGGACCAGCAGCGCGGCGTCAGGCCCCACCGTTTCCCGCACCGCGCCGACATCCGTCGCCACGATCGGCAGCCCATAGGCCAGCGCCTCGGTCAGCACCATGCCGTAGCCCTCATGGCGGGAAGCCAGGACGAACAGGTCGGCGCGTCGGTAGAGCGCGTCCAGCGCATCGTCCGCGACCTCGCCATGCAGCCGGATCCGATCCGCCAGCCCCGCCGCCGCGACGGCGGCCCGGACGGCGTCGGCCGTCGCCGGATCGCGCTCCGTCGATCCCGCGACATCCAGCGTCCAGGGCAGGTCAGCGAGCCCGGCCAGCGCCGCGATCAGCAGGTCGTGCCCCTTGCGCGGCGTCAGCGTCCCGACGCACAGCAGCCGGGGCGTTCCGCCACCGCCGGACGCCAGCGGGCGCGGGTCCAGGCCCGGCTCCACGACCGCGATCCGTACGGACGGCACGCCGTAATCCGCCGTCAATGTCCGGGCGGTGGTCGGGCTGGTCGCGATCACGCGCCCGGCGACTGCAAGGGCCGACCGCTCGCTCTCCGCCAGCCTCTGCCGCTCCGCCTCGTCCAGCCCCGTCTCCAGCGCCAGCGGATGGTGGACCAGCGCCGCCAGCCGCAACCGTCCGGCATGGCGCGCCGCGACCGCCGGCAGCGCGCCGAAGGCCAGCCCGTCGACCAGCGCCAGCGACCCATTGGGCAGGCCACCGAACACCTCCTCTGCGTGGTCGATCCCGCGCCCGTCGGGCCGGGGGAACCGATCGTCCAGCCGATGGATCGTCACCGCCAGCCCCAGACGCCGAAGCTCGCTCGCCATGCGACGGTCGTAGCCATAGCCGCCTGTGCGAATCTCCGGATCACCGGGGATCAGGAAATGGATCACCGGATGCCGGCCTCATAGGCGGCCGAGGCGACATGGCTTTCGTTCAGGCTGACCTTCAGCGCCGCGACGCCGTCGGCGTTCTCCCCCAACTCCCCCGCCGCGATGGCCGCCGCCACGCGGTCGAAGATCGTCTTCGCCAGGAACTCCGTCGTGGTGTTCCGGCCGTCGAACGCCGGCTCCTCGTCCAGATTGCGGTAGTTGAGATCGTCCAGGATGCGCTTCACCGCCGCCGAGGCCGCCCCGATGTCGATCACCAGCCCGTCCGGGTCCAGTTCCCGCCGGCGGAAGGTCACGTCCACGACATAGGTCGCGCCGTGGAGCTTTTGGGCGGGACCGAAGATCGCGCCCTTGAAGCTGTGGGCGATCATGAAATGGTCGCGGACGTTCAGGCTGTACATGGGGGCAATCCTTTCCGTCAGGCCGGGTAGCGGATGCGGTGGCAGAGCGCGCCCGACCGGCCGGCGGCCAGCCGCGCCATGGTTTCCGGCAGATCGTCGAAATCGCTTTCGCCGTCGATCAGCGCGTCCAGCCGGTCGTCGCGCAGCAGGCCGAGGGCCAACGCCATGCGCCGGGCATGGTCCCACCGCGCGCGCTGGGCCGTCGCCACCGCGCCGACCTGCGACGCGCGCAGCGTCAGCCGGCGTGAGTGGAATGCCTCGCCCAGCGGAGCCGGAACCGGCCGGTCGCCGAACCAGCTCATCTCCAGCACCGTCGCCTCGAATCCGGCGAGCGACAGGGCGGTGGAAAGTCCTTCCGGCGCTCCGCTGGCATGGACGATTTGATCCTGGTCGGCGGGCGCGGCGCCGGGTGTCGCGAATGCGATTTCAAGCGCCTCGGCGACCTTGGCCTTGCCGGGATCGATATCGACCAGCGTCACCGCCGTTCCAGGGATGCGGGAGGCGAGGTAAGCGACAAGGCAGCCGACGACGCCAGCGCCCACGACCGCGATCCGGTCGCCCAGCCGAGGTCCCAGATCCCACAGCCCATTGATCGCCGTCTCCATGTTGGCGGCCAGCACCGCGCGTTCCGATGGCAGGCCGTCCGGCAGCGGGGCAACCGCTGCAGCCGGCGTCACGAAGCGCGTCTGGTGCGGGTGGAGGCAGAAGACCGGTCGGCCCTTCAGGGCAGGTGGCCCCTCCTCAACAATTCCGACGGCACAGTAGCCATACTTCACCGGCGCCGGGAAGACGCCCTCCTGGAAGGGCGCGCGCATCGCCTCGCACTGGCTTTCGGGAACATGGCCGCTAAACACCAGGCTTTCGCTGCCCCGGCTGATTCCGGTCCAGAGGGTCCGCACCCGCACATCCTCCGGCCCGACCGCAGGCAGCGGCTGGGCGCGGATTTCTCCCCGGCCGGGGGCGACGGTCCAGAAGGCGCGGGCTTCCATCTCGGCGTCGGTCGGTCAGTCCCGGAAGTTCAGATATTGCAGCGGCTGCTCGATCTTCAGCCCCTTTACCAGCGCGATCGTATCCTGAAGGTCGTCGATCTTCTTGCCGGTGACGCGCAGCTCGTCGCCCTGGATGGCCGCCTGGACCTTCAGCTTGGAGTTCTTGATCTCCTTCACCAGCGTCTTGGCGAGGTCCTTGTCGATCCCCTGCTTGATCAGGATGGTCTGGCGGAGCGTGTTTCCGGACGCCTTCTCCGGCGTCTTGAACTCCAGCGCCCCGGCATCCAGCTTGCGGCGCGTCAGATGGACCCGCAGCAGTTCATGCATCTGCTTCAGCTTCAGATCGTCGTCGGCGAGAACCGTGATCTCGTTCTCCTTCCGCTCGACTGAGCATTTGGAGCCCTTGAAATCGAAGCGCTGGACGATCTCGCGCGTCACCGAATTCAGCGCGTTGTCGACTTCATGAACGTCGGTCTTGGAGACGATGTCGAAAGAGGGCATGGGACGGCCGTGCTTTTATGTTTCGGAAGGAGCGTCGAGCCTAGCACGCGGGTCTGGCCTGCTCCAGAAACGGCTTGTCTTTCGGCGGGAAAGCGCCCAAGTACCCTTCCGTCGGCCTGAAGCATGGCTGTTTGGTTTGCGTTCGAATCTTTTCGAACCATCGGACCGGCGCCGCCCGCCCCTCATTCCGACCTCAAGCGAAGACGGCGTCATCGACGCCGAAGAGAACGATCGAAGGAATTTATCTTACTATGCAGACCGGTACCGTTAAGTGGTTCAACGCGACCAAGGGTTTTGGCTTCATCGAGCCCGAGGATGGCGGACGTGACGTGTTCGTCCATATCCGCGCCGTTGAAAGCGCCGGCCTCCGCACGCTGGCGGAAGGCGACAAGGTGCAGTTCGAGATGGCGCGCGGCAACGATGGCCGCGAATCCGCCGCGAACCTGCAGCTTGCCTGAATGAGTTACTCGCGGCATGGGGCGGAAACCGCCTCATGCCGTAAAGGCGATCTTAATGGGATCGCCGGATGATACTTCCTCGGACCGTCGTCCGCGTGGAGCGCCTGGAACCGGCGTTCGTTCGACGAGCCGAAGTTTAGCGACTATCCAGTTCAATTCCCGTTGCGCGCGGCAGAGGGGACAACCCAAGAGCATCGCTCCCGCCTGGAACGATGCTTTGCGCAACGAGGCAAGGCACTGACTTTCCTCCCATAACCGATTCTTCCGCTCGTGGAACGCTCCCGGCCTCTCGGCCGGGCTTGCGGCCATTCGCGCGCGGACGTTCCACGAAGGACAGACGACAAAAATGACGAGTTTCGCAGATCTCGCCCTCATCGAGCCGATCCAGCGCGCGCTGGCGGCGGAGGGCTATACGACCCCCACCCCCATCCAGGCCCACGCCATCCCGCCCTTGCTGGAAGGCCGCGACCTTCTCGGCCTCGCCCAGACCGGGACTGGCAAGACGGCCGCCTTCGCGCTGCCGATCCTGCAGCGGCTGGAAGCATCCCGCCGGCGGCCCGCGCCGAAATCGGCGCGCGTCCTGGTGCTGACGCCGACCCGTGAGCTGGCGGTCCAGATCGAGGAGAGCTTCCGCGTCTACGGCCGGAACCTGCCGGTCCGCCGGGCGCTGATCTTCGGTGGCGTCGGCCAGCAGCCGCAGGTCCGCGCGATGAGCCGTGGCGTCGACGTGCTGATCGCCACGCCGGGTCGCCTTCTCGACCTGATCGGCCAGGGACACGTCCAGCTCGACAAGGTGGAGATGTTCGTCCTCGATGAGGCCGACCGCATGCTCGACATGGGCTTCATCAACGACATCCGGAAGATCGTCCGCACCCTGCCGGTCCGCCGACAGACGCTGCTGTTCTCCGCCACCATGCCGGACGCCATCGCCGATCTGGCGGGCGGGCTGCTGAATGAGCCGGTCCGGGTGGAGGTTACGCCCCCATCCTCGACGGTCGACCGCATCGACCAGAGCGTGCTGTTCGTCGAGAAGAACGACAAGCGCTCGCTGCTGGCGGAGATGCTGAAGGACCAGTCGATCGAACGCGCCATCGTCTTCACCCGCACCAAGCACGGCGCCAACCGGGTGGCCGAGCATCTGGAGAAGCTGCGGATCACGGCCGACGCGATCCATGGCAACAAGTCCCAGGGCGCGCGTCAGGCGGCGATCGCCAATTTCCGCATGGGCCGCACCCGAGTCCTGGTCGCGACCGACATCGCGGCGCGCGGCATCGATATCGACGGGATCACCCACGTCATCAATTTCGAACTGCCGAACATCGCGGAATCCTATGTCCACCGCATCGGGCGGACGGCCCGCGCCGGCGCCAACGGCGTCGCCCTCTCGTTCTGCGATCAGGAGGAGCGCGCCTATCTGCGCGACATCCAGAAGCTGATCGGCAAGACGATCGAGGTGGTGGAAGATCATCCCTTCCGCTCCACCGTGCCTCTGACCGCTCCAGTCACCAAGCCGCGCCCGCAAAGGCGCGGCGGCCGGCCGGGACAGGGTCGTCCTCAGCGGCGCGAGGGCGGCGGGCAGGGCGCGCAGCAGCGCTCCGGCCGGTCCGCCGCGCGCAGATAAACCTTCGCCGCTTCGGCGGGCGATTGAAAAATTGATGGGAACGGGCGCGATCAGCCATTGATCGCGCCCGTTTCGTATCGTACCTATGCGGAAGGCCGGTCTGTTGGTGTGGAATTATTTATTTCACACTTAGAACACAATAAATATGGAGTTTGCCCTTGATGGCGGACTATCTGGACGACCTGGAATCGCGGACGATCTACATTCTGCGCGAAGCGTTCGCCCGCATCGATCCCCTCGCGATGCTGTGGTCGATCGGCAAGGATTCGAACGCGCTGCTGTGGATGGCCCGCAAGGCCTTCTTCGGGCGCGTCCCGTTCCCGCTGATCCAGCTCGATACTGAAATGGAACTGCCGGAGGTCTATGAATTCCGCGACTGGGTCACGAAGGATTGGGGGATCGACGTCCGGGTGGAACTGTGCCCGCCGGAATCGGAGATGGACCCGACCCTGCCGCCCGCGACCAGGGCGGCCGCCCGCAAGACCGAAGGGCTGCGCAACGTGTTGGCGCGGGACGGCTATCGCGGCGTCTTCGCCGGCATTCGGCGGGACGAGCAGGCGACGCGGGCCAAGGAGCGCGTCTTCAGCCCGCGCAGCCTGGACGGCGCCTGGGATTTCCGCGACCAGCCGCCGGAATTCTGGGACCAGTACAAGACAGAGTTTCCGGACGGCGCGCATGTCCGCATTCATCCGCTGCTGCATTGGACGGAACTGGACATCTGGCGCTACACCAAGCGGGAAGACATCCCCGTGGTACCGCTCTACTTCGCCCGCGACGGCAAGCGCTATCGGTCATTGGGTGAGAAGAACATTACCTTCCCGGTCCCCTCGGAAGCTTCCACCATTGATGAGATCATCGCGGAGCTTCAGGTGACCAGGACGAGCGAACGTGCCGGGCGCTCGTTCGACCATGAAGCCGAAGACAGCTTCGAACGACTGCGGTCCAGCGGGTACATGTAAGATGAACGAAACCGTCTCCGGCTCCGAAGCCCAGCTCAAGATCGTCGTCGTCGGCCATGTCGACCACGGCAAGTCGACGCTCATCGGCCGCCTCCTGCACGATACCGGTAGCCTGCCGGACGGAAAGCTGGAGGAGTTGAAGGCGACCAGCGCCAAGCGCGGGATGCCCCTGGAATGGTCGTTCGTGCTGGACGCGTTCCAGGCGGAACGGGACCAGGCGATCACCATCGACACGACGCAGATCTGGTTCAAGACGAAGCGCCGGTCCTGCGTCATCATCGATGCGCCGGGCCACCGCGAATTTCTCAAGAACATGGTCTCCGGCGCGGCCAGCGCCGACGCCGCCATCCTCGTCATCGACGCGGAGGAGGGGGTGAGAGAGCAGTCGCGCCGTCACGCCTATCTGCTGCACCTGCTGGGGCTGCGCCAGATCGCCGTGGTGGTGAACAAGATGGACGTGGTCGGCCATGATGCCGGCCGGTTCGCCGCCGTGCGCGACGAGATCACCTCCTATCTGGCGGAGATCGGGGTCACGCCTTCGGTCATCATCCCCATCTCCGCCCGCGATGGCGACAATCTGGCGACGCGGTCGGCGGCGACGGGCTGGTTCAGCGGCCCGACCCTGCTGGAATCGCTGGATTTGTTCGAGGTGGCGAGCGCGCCCGACGACCTGCCGCTGCGCCTGCCGATCCAGGATGTCTACAAGTTCGACGAACGGAGGATCCTGGTCGGCCGGGTGGAGACGGGCGGCGTCACCGTCGGCGACACGCTGCTTTTCTCCCCTTCCAACCGCACCGCGCGCGTGCGGTCGATCGAGGCGTGGAACGCGCCCGAGCCGCCGAGGTCCGCCTGGGCGGGGCAGGCGGTGGGCATCACGCTCGATGAACAGATATTCGCCGAACGCGGCGACATCGTCTCCCATGTCGATTTTCCGCCGAAGCTGTCGAACGTCTTCCGGGCGACGCTCTTCTGGCTCGGGACGGAGCCGCTTTCCGTCGGCTCGACCTTCAAGCTGAAGCTCGCCACCGACGAGGCGACGGTCACCGTCCAGGCGATCGACCGGGTGATCGACACCCAGACGCTGGCCGGCGGCAACGCCGAATCGGTCCAGCGGAACGAGGTTGCGGAAGTCGTGCTGCGGTCGCGGGAGATGCTGGCCCTGGACGAACACCGGACCAGCGCCGCCACCGGGCGCTTCGTCCTGGTGGACACCTACGATACCGTCGGCGGCGGTGTGGTCTCGATGGAAGGCTATCCCGACCAGCGCCAACTAGCCAAGGCGAAGGGAACCAACCTCTATGAGGTCGACCATCTGCTGACGCCGGCGGCGCGTTCCTGGCGCAACGGCCATCGCGGTGCGGTCGTCTGGTTCACCGGCCTCAGCGGGGCGGGCAAGTCCACGCTCGCCATGCGGGTCGAACAGAGGCTGTTCGCCAAGGGCTACCAGACCTACGTGCTGGACGGCGACAATGTGCGCCGCGGCCTCAACGCCGATCTTGGCTTCGCGCCGGAAGACCGGGCGGAGAACATTCGGCGGGTGGGCGAGGTGGCGAGCCTGTTCGCCGATGCCGGCCAGATCGTCATCACCGCCTTCATCTCGCCCTACCAGACAGACCGCGACCGCGCGCGGGCGGCTGCCCCTTGCGCTTTCCATGAGGTCTACATCAAGGCTGATCTGGAAACCTGCGAGAGCCGGGACCCGAAGGGTCTCTACAAGCGGGCCCGGTCGGGGGAGATAGCGGAGTTCACCGGCGTTTCCGCGCCTTACGAAGCGCCGTCCGCGCCCGAACTGGTCGTCGACACCTCCACCCTGTCGGTTGAGGAAAGCGTTGACGCCGTCGTCGCCTACATCGAAAACCATATCGCGCTGAAGGGAACGGTGGAGATCGCGAAGGCGGTCGCCGGCGAGTGACCTTGCGCGTTCGGCGACCATTTTTCGGCGGTTTCCATGCGTATCGGCATCGACCTCGGCGGCACCAAGATCGAAGCGATCGCCCTTGACGATCAGGGCGTGGAACTGGGGCGGCGGCGGATGCCGACGCCCCGGTTCGACTATGACGGGTCGATCCGCGCCATCGTGGATCTGGTGGGGCATCTGGAGACGGAGACCGGTCAGCGCGGGACGGTAGGCGTCGGGATGCCGGGCGCGCTGTCGCGGGTCACCGGCATGGTCAAGAACGCCAACTCCGTGTGGCTGAACGACAAGCCCTTCGACCGTGACCTGGCGGCGGCGCTGGACCGTCCCGTCCGCTGCACCAACGACGCCAACTGTCTGGCCGTCTCCGAGGCGACGGACGGATCGGCTGCCGGCGCGGGAGTGGTCTTCGCCGTCATCGTCGGGACGGGGGCCGGCGCCGGCGTGGCGATCGGCGGCCGCGTCCATGACGGGCCGAACGCGGTGGGCGGCGAATGGGGCCACAACCCGCTTCCCTGGGCGCATGAGGATGAAATACCGGGACCCGACTGCTATTGCGGCAAGAAGGGCTGCCTGGAGGTCTGGGTGTCCGGCACCGGCATGATGGGCGACTTCCGACGCTCGACCGGCCGTGAGCTTTCGGGGGCGGAGATCGTCGCCGCGGCCGGCGCCGGCGATCTGGAGGCGGCAGCGGCGCTGACCCGCTATGAAGGCAGGTTGGCGCGCGGGCTGGCCCATGTCGTCAACATCCTGGACCCCGACGTGATCGTGCTGGGCGGCGGTATGTCGAACGTCGCCCGGATATACGACACCGTGCCGGCGTTGCTGTCCGCTCATGTCTTCGGGGGCGAGTGCTCGACGCCCGTCCGCCCGCCCATGCATGGCGATTCCAGCGGCGTCAGAGGCGCGGCC
Organism: Inquilinus sp. CAU 1745; assembly: GCF_039839375.1. Taxonomy (NCBI): domain Bacteria; kingdom Pseudomonadati; phylum Pseudomonadota; class Alphaproteobacteria; order Rhodospirillales; family Rhodospirillaceae; genus Inquilinus; species Inquilinus sp. CAU 1745. The sequence continues at coordinate 131,005 of NZ_JBDOQU010000008.1, read as the reverse complement.
TGGCTCTGGCCGCTGGAGGGCTGACACCCCGCCCAAGTCGGTTTCGACGCCGGTATGGATAAAATCCGAAATTGCCGCCAAACTGTCATCGACGGGCGCTATGGTGCGCGTCTTCCCGCCAGGTCGAATCCACTGGCGGCACATGATAATCGGGAGGCAACCTTGGACACCAAGTCTCACGCTCCGACCTCCGGCGCCAAGACCATGAGCGCCGCGAAGAGCTTCACCCGCCGCACGCTGCTGAAGGCGTCCGCGGCGTCAGCCGTCGCCCTGGCTGCCGGGCCGTTCCTGATGCGCCGGTCCTGGGCGCAGTCGGGCGAGCTGAAGATCTTCTCCTGGGCCGGTTATATCTCCGACGAGATGCTGGCGGATTTCGAATCGAAGACCGGCATCCGGGCGATCTACACCCCCTATGGCGATCAGGGGGAGGCGCTGAACCAGCTTCGCGCCACCGGCGGCGCCGGCTTCGACCTTGTGCAGCCGACGGTCGACCGTGTGCCTGAATTCGTCGCCGAACAGGTTCTCCAGCCGCTGGACGAAAGCAAGGTCAACTGGGATGGCTGCATCCAGTCGGCCATCACCGGGTCGGTCGACCGGGGCGGCGTGATCGACGGGAAGCGCTATCTGGCGCCGTCCGACTGGGGCACCGAAGCCATCGCCTATGACATGAACCAGGCGCCGCTTGAATATGGCACGGCCAGCTACGGCTCCCTCTGGAACCCGGATTATGCCGGCAAGGTCACGTTGCGCGGCCATTCGGGGCTGGTCGGTATTGGCCTGTGGATGGAAGCCGACGGCAAGCTGCCGCACCCGATGCTGGACTCCTTCAAGTCCGAAGAGGTGATGCGCGCCAATTACGACGCGATCCTGGAAACCGCCATCGCCAACAAGCCCTCTGTCGCCACCATGTGGGCGAACGAGAACGAGGCCCAGGCCGCATTTCGCACCAATGGCTGCATCATCGGCCAGACCTGGGACGGCACCGCCGCCAGCCTGCGCAAGGAAGGCCTGCCCATCCGCTACATCGCGCCGAAGGAAGGCGCGCTGGCCTGGCTGGAAGGCTTCGCGCTGACGGCAGGGGCGGAGAATGTCGAGCAGGCCTATGAGTGGATCAACTGGTACTACACGCCGGAAGTCGGCGCGATGTACACCGCCCACTCCGGCTACAACACCACCTCCAAGGGCGCCGAACAGTTCCTGTCGGAGGAAGCCCGCCAGTTCTTCGCCGACGCCTATCCCGGCGACGCGCTGGACAAGCTGTGGTGGTGGCCGATCCAGGAATCCTGGTTCGTCGCCGCCCGCAACGAGTACCAGGACCGGTACCTGTCGGCCTGATGGCTTAAAATACCCCCCTCACCCAACCCTCTCCCACGAGGGGAGAGGGCTAACAACTTACCCTCTCCCCTCGTGGGAGAGGGAGGGACCCGACCCGAAGGGGCGGGAGGGTGAGGGGGCTTCCCCTACATGTAAAGTCACCTCATGAGCCAGAATGTCGAACTCGACAGCGTGGTCATGCGTTTCGGCACCTTCACCGCGGTGAAGGGCGTCTCGCTGGAGATCGCTGAGGGTGAATTTTTTTCGTTTCTCGGACCGTCGGGCTGCGGCAAGACGACGATCCTGCGGATGATCAGCGGCTTCATCGAACCGACCGAAGGCGCGGTTCGGATCGGTGGACAGGACATGCGCGGCATCGGGCCCAACAAGCGGCCGACCGGCATGATCTTCCAGAACCTGGCCCTGTTCCCGCTGATGACGGTGGCGGAGAACATCGCCTTCGGGCTGGAGGTCAGGAACGTCTCAAAGGCTGACCGCCGCCGCCGCGCCGAAGACCTGCTCGATCTGGTCGCCCTCACGGGGTCGGCCGACAAGAAGGTGGCCGAACTGTCCGGGGGACAGCGGCAGCGGGTCGCGATCGCCCGCGCTCTCGCCGTGGAGCCGGAGGTGCTGCTGCTGGATGAGCCGCTTTCCGCGCTGGACCTGAAGCTCCGCCAGCACATGCGGGCCGAATTGCGGGACATCCAGCGGCGCACGGGCGTCACCTTCATCTACATCACCCATGACCAGGGTGAGGCGCTGACCATGTCGGACAGGGTCGGCGTCATGTCCGACGGGGTGCTGCAGCAGGTCGGCGCGCCGGAGGCCATCTACGGCGCGCCGGAAACCGCCTTCGTCGCCTCCTTCGTCGGGGAGAACAATCGTTTCGATGGCGTGGTTTCGTCGGTCGGGGAAGGGGAGGCGGTGGTCGACACCGCCCTCGGCCCGCTGCGTGGCCGCGTCTCCAACGGTATCAGGCAGGGGGACCGCGCCTCGATCTTTGTCCGGCCGGAGAGGCTTGCGCTCGGCGTCGGCGAAGGCGGGGAGAACCGCTTCTCCGCGCCGGTCGACCATCGGAATTTCGAAGGCTCGTTCGTTCATCTGGTGGTTCAGGGACCATCGGGCCGGCCCATCACCATCCAGTTGCCCAACACCGGGGACTTGCGGACGCCGGAGCCCGGACAGAAGCTGGACCTGGCGTTCCGCCCCGCCGACGCCATGGTGCTGGCGACCGCCGATGGCTGAGTTCTTCAGGCGCTACGGCATCGGGCTGGGCGGCGCGATCATCCTCGTCACGCTTTTCTGGGTGGTGATGATGGTCGTCCTGCCGCAGGTCCAGATGGTCAATTTCTCCTTCAAGCCGGATCTTCTGCCGGCCGAGGTCGGCGGGCCGAAGGATGTCTACACCTTCAGCAACTATCGGACGCTCTGGGACAACACGATCCACCGGGCGATCTTCTTCAAGACCATCTGGGCCAGCGCGCTCGTCACCTTCTGCACCCTCGTCACCTGCTACCCGATCGCCTTCTATCTCGCGCAGGTCGCCCGGGGTCAGCGCGCGGCGGCGATGGTGCTGATGCTGGTGATCCCGTTCTGGATCAACGAGATCCTGCGCACCTTCGCCTGGTACATCATCCTTTCCTACAGCGGGCCGCTGAACATGCTGCTCCTGGCGCTGGGCCTGATCGACGAGCCGATCCGTTATCTCAACGGCAATGCCGGCGTCATCGTCGGCATGGTCTACGCCTACATCCTGTTCATGGTCTTCCCGCTCTACAATTCCCTGGAGAGCCTGGACCGCAACCAGATCGAGGCGGCGCGCGACCTTGGCGCGTCATGGCCGCGCATCCACTGGCGGATCGTCATTCCGCACGCCAAGCCAGGCATCGCCACCGGCTGCATCATGACCTTCATGCTGGCCGCCGGCAGCTATGCCGTGCCGGCCATCCTGGGATCGTCCTCCAGCCGCTGGTTCACGGAGATCATCTATAACTGGTTCTTCCAGGGCGGCGACTGGAACCAGGGCGCGGCCTACGCGATCGTCCTGCTGCTGCTCTGCATCGTCTTCATCCTCGGCATGCTCCGGGTCTTCCGGGTCTCGCTCGGCGACATAGCGAAGTAGGGCGGCGGCCATGACTTCTTCCCGCATCCTGGCATGGACCGTCCGGCTCTACCTGCTGGCCTTCTTCGGCTATCTGTTCCTTCCCCTCGTCATCATGGGCGCGGCGACGTTCAACGAGAGCCGCTTCCCCACGATCACGCCCTGGATGGGCACGACGCTGAAATGGTTCGGCGAACTGGCCGAAGACAGGGCGATGTGGAGCGGGCTGTGGACCAGCCTGGTCATTGGCGCGGGCGTGGTCGCCACCGCCGTGCCCGTCGGCATGGCCGCGGCGCTGCTGCTGTCGGCGCTGCACAAGCGCGCGCGGACCTTCGCCTACGCCGTCATGGTGTCGCCCCTGCTGACGCCCGGCGTCATCATCGGCATCTCCACGCTGATCTTCTGGCAGCGGTTCGACGTTGGCGGCGGGGTGTTGCTGACCGTGATCGCGCAGACCACCTACATCGCCGCCTATGTCATGCTGATGGTGCTGGCGCGGATGCAGCGCTTCGACCGGACGCTGGAGGAGGCGGCGCTGGATCTCGGCGCGACCCAGATGCAGGTCTTCCGCCGGATCACGCTGCCCTATCTCCGCCCGGCGCTGCTGGCCGGCGGGTTCATCGCCTTCCTGCAGAGCTTCGAGAACTACAACACCACCCTGTTCGTGCGCGGCGTCGACACGACCCTGACGATCTATATCGCGTCCAAGGTCCGCACCGGCGTCACCCCGGCGGTCAACGCGCTGGGGCTGATCCTGATCGCCGTCACGATCCTCGCCGCGATCGCCTATGAGATCTATCGCCGCCGGGAACTGGCCCGCGCCGCCGCCGCCCGCCGGGAGGCCGACGCCGCCGACGCCGCGCTTACCGGCCGTTTCGGGACGCAGCCGGCAGGGTCGACGAGGAAGGGAAAAATCGGGCTGTAGCCTATCCGACCTGATGCCGAGCGATCAGTGCTCGAACTCTTTCATAAACAGTGGCTGGGTCGAGCAAATTCAGGCGATCCACTTGAAGGGCCGAGAAGCGCTCTCTCTCAATCCCCGTTGACGCAGGCGAGTGGGCGCCACCGAATAGCGCCAGGCCGGGAATGCCGAGATGCGCCGCAAGATGAGATGGGCCGGTATCGTTACCGATCACGAAAGCTGCGCGATTAAGGACCGCCGCCAAACCAAAATAGTTCAGGTAAGGGCCAGTGCCCGTAATCGTGGTTCCTGGAATCGTCCGAGATAGCTCTAACTCATCGGGACCAGGTACCGTGACCACCTGATATCCGTCGTCAATCAGCATTGCGGCTAAGGCGGCGTACCCTGGCCACCGTTTCTCGGGGTGTCGGGCTGATGATCCCGGTATCACAACTATGAAGCGCCCCGGGAGTTGTTCCGTAAGCCAGCGGTCAATCTCTTCGTCAACCATCCATAGCGGGCGCGGGGCTATGCTATGTGTTGGCTTAATTCCAAAAGACTCAACCCTTTCCGTAATACGTTCCAGCACGTTGCGTCCGGCTTCCGATGCATGGTATGCGGCGTCCCAGCGGGGTGGTGAGCCGGGCCACGGGACGGAAGGGAGCATCCATCGGTGATAGAATAATGTTCGTTTAGTCTGCTGCAGATCATAGACCCCGGCAAACTGACCGTTCCGGAGACAGCGTCGCAAAATCGACATGCGGTCTAGACGCCATCGTGGCGCTCGCTCATCCAGAATAATGTTATCGACCCATGGGCACCTATCGAAGAGTTTGCGGTAGGCCGGGACAGTTAGTACGGAGATATTATCGGCTAGGTGATGTCTTCTGATATCGCGTAGGGCGCCATCGATGAGAAAAATATCGCCTAGGGACCCTAATTTTATAACAAGATAGTTCGACATTTATGTAGCATAGATTGTTTTATTTAAGTATTTTTTATTTTTTATAATATTCTTTTTCCTCTATTAAGTCGGACCCAAGCATTAAATTCATATCTCGTTTGAGCGCGGCGCGACGATCATTAGTTTGATAGACTGCGCGCGCTAGTGCTATGAACTTCTCGCTGAAATCGCCGGCAGCTTCGCAAGCTCTGATATCGTTCTCGATATCCCACAGGCGTTCGTTAACAGCTTTCAGGCGTAAGATCGTTTCGGCGACTTCATCTAGTGATTTTCCGGCCTGATCACGCGCGGATCGCAAGACGGTTAACTCTGAGACGACACTCGTTTGCTTGTTTTCGTCAACGATTCTCTCGGCTTTAATTTCAAGAATCGTGATTTTGTCAAGAAGTTCACCCCAAGATATGGGAACCACTACGGTCATCGCAGTCGCATTCCAGCGTTGGTTACAGAAAGCATTGTGAACGCACTGTCATGATTGAGTTTAACAAAGTCAATCCGCCTGTTGCGGCTAGGCTGTATCACCCATGTCCTCTCCGACTGGCGCGCCGCTTGCGGTGGCGCGTCGGCGGCGATAGGAATGGCGCGCAAATCAGTCCGGCTTCGTTGGCCGGTCCCCGTTTTCTTGGAGAGTTTCGATGGACGTGCAGGATCTTTACGCAGCCCTGGGCCTTGAAGCCGGCGCGACGGCCGGCGGGACGCTGGTCGTCCGCTCGCCCATCGACGGCGCGGAGATCGCCCGGGTCGCTGAACATTCCGCCGGGGATGTCGACGCCGCCATCGACCGCGCCCACGGCGCCTTCCTGAAATGGCGCGCGGTGCCCGCCCCCCGGCGCGGCGAACTGGTGCGCCTGCTGGGCGAAGAGCTTCGCGCCCATAAGGACGAACTCGGTCGCCTCGTCAGCCTGGAGAACGGCAAGATTCTTCAGGAAGGGCTGGGCGAAGTGCAGGAGATGATCGACATCTGCGACTTCGCGGTCGGCCTCTCCCGCCAGCTCTACGGCCTCACCATCGCGTCGGAGCGTCCGGGTCACCGCATGTCGGAGACGTGGCAGCCGCTCGGCCCCGTCGGCGTCATCAGCGCGTTCAACTTCCCCGTCGCCGTGTGGAGCTGGAACGCCGCGCTCGCTTTCGTCTGCGGCGACCCGGTCGTCTGGAAGCCCAGCGAGAAGACGCCTGTCACGGCGCTCGCCTGCCAGGCGATCATGCGCAAGGCGATGGAGCGCTTCGGCGGCGATGCGCCCGAAGGGCTTCTGGAGGTCGTCATCGGCGGGCGGGAGATCGGCGAACGACTGGTCGACAATCCGAAGCTGCCGCTGATCAGCGCCACGGGCTCCACGGCGATGGGCCGCAAGGTCGGCCTGCGCGTGGCGGACCGGCTCGGCCGCTCGCTGCTGGAACTGGGCGGCAACAACGGCATGATCGTCACCCCTTCGGCCGATCCGGCGATGGCGGTGCGGGCGATCCTGTTCGGGGCGGTCGGAACCGCCGGGCAGCGCTGCACGTCGCTGCGCCGACTGTTCGTCCATGACAGCATCTACGACACGCTGATCCCGGCGCTGAAGAGGGCCTATGACGGCATCACGGTCGGCAATCCGCTGGACGCCAAGACGCTGGTCGGTCCGCTGATCGACGAAGCCGCGTTCGAGGGCATGGAGAAGGCGCTGGCGGCGGCCAAGGCCGATGGCGGCAAGGTCCATGGCGGTGGCCGGGTGACCGACGGCATCCTGGCCCACGCCTTCTACGCCCGACCGGCCATCGTTGAGATGCCCGGCCAGACCGACATCGTGCGGCATGAGACCTTCGCTCCGATCCTCTATGTCATGAAGTATTCGGATTTCGAGGAGGTGATGGCGCTCCACAACGGCGTGCCGCAGGGGCTTTCTTCCTGCATCTTCACCACCGATGTCCGGGAGGCCGAGCGGTTCCTGTCCGCCACCGGCAGCGATTGCGGCATCGCCAACGTCAATATCGGCCCCAGCGGGGCTGAGATCGGCGGCGCCTTCGGCGGGGAGAAGGATACGGGCGGCGGCCGTGAGAGCGGATCGGACGCCTGGAAGGCCTATATGCGCCGCCAGACGCAGACCGTGAACTACTCCACCGAACTGCCGCTGGCGCAGGGCATCACCTTCGATCTGGGCGACGCCGGCCTCTGATTCCTTGACCCGGATAGGTCGCATGCGTCCTAATCCGGGTCCTCGCGGCGCGCCAAGACGCCGCCGGTCATTGATTTATGGGAGGTATCCATCATGAATTCCGTCCGCCTGGGCGCCCTTGCCGGCGCCGCGGCCATCGCCCTCGGGATCGCGACCCCTGTGGCGGCCGAGCCGGTCAGCGTCTATGTCACGGCCATCGTGGAGCATCCGGCGCTGGACGCCGCCCGCGACGGCGTGCGCGACGAGCTTGAGGAGCAGGGCTTCGAGCTGGATTTCGAGTATCAGAGCGCCCAGGGCAACCCGGCGACGGCAGCCCAGATCGCGCGCCAGTTCGTCGGCGAAGGCCCCGATGTGATCGTGCCGATCTCCACCCCCTCGGCCCAGGCCGTGGTCGCGGCGACGCAGGACATCCCAGTTGTCTTCACTGCCGTCACCGATCCGGTCGGCGCGCAGCTTGTCGAGGATCTGGACGCGCCGGGCGGCAACGTCACCGGCGTTTCGGACCTCTCGCCGCTAGAGGATCATCTGAAGCTGATCCGTGAGATCATGCCCGAAGCCGAAGGGCTGGGCGTCCCCTACAATCCGGGTGAGGCGAACGCGGTCACGCTGGTCAGCATCCTAAGCGAGATCGCGCCGACCTACGGCTTCAACATCGTCGAGGCGCCGGCGCCTCGGACGGCCGACGTGCTGGGCGCGGCGCAGAGCCTGATCGGCAAGGTTGACGCCATCTATGTTCCGACCGACAACACCATCGTCTCGGCGCTGGAGGCCGTCCTCTCCGTCGGCGCGGACAGCGACATCCCCGTCTTCTCCGGCGACACCGACAGCGTGGAGCGCGGCGCGATCGCGACGGTCGGTTTCGATTACTACCAGGTCGGCCGTCAGACGGGCGAAGTCGTCGCGCGCGTCCTGAACGGTGAGGATCCGGGGACCATCCCGGTCCGCAACGCGTCGGGGACCGATCTCTTCGTCAATCCGGCGGCGGCGGAATCGATGGGCATCGAACTGTCTCAGGAACTGATCGACCGCGCCCATACGGTTGTCGGTCAGTAAACGTCAATGATCATGGAGCCCCGCGCCCGTCCGGCGCGGGGTTCTGCTTTTTGAGGAACAGATGAGCCTAATCGCCTTTCTGGGCGCTATCGAGATCGGCCTCGTCTACGGTCTGGTCGCTCTCGGCGTTTTCCTGAGCTTCCGCGTGCTTGATTTCCCCGATCTCACGGTCGACGGCAGCTTTCCGCTCGGCGCGGCGGTGACCGCGACCCTGATCGTCAACCAGCAGGATCCCTGGTTCGCGACCCTGGCGGGGACGCTGGCGGGCGCGCTGGCGGGACTGGTGACGGCCTTCCTCAACGTGCGGTTCAAGATCCTGCACCTGCTGGCCAGCATCCTGACCATGATCGCGCTCTTCTCCGTCAATTTGCGCATCATGGGCCGGCCCAACGTCGCAGTGATAAACCAGGAGACGATCCTGACGCCGTTCGAGGGGCTGGGCCTCTCCCAATACCAGTTGAAGCCGCTGTTCGTCGGCGTGCTGGTGCTGGCGGTGACGTTGCTGGTCTCGCGCTTCCTCAACAGCGAGTTCGGGCTGGCGATGCGCGCCACCGGGGCCAACGCCCGGATGGCGCGGGCGCAGGGCATCTCCACCTCCTTCCACACCTATGTCGGCATGGCGATCTCCAACGCGCTGGTCGGGCTGGCGGGTGCGCTGTTCGCCCAGACCAACGGTTTCGCCGACGTGACCAGCGGCGTCGGCACCATCGTCGTCGGTCTGGCGGCGGTCATCCTGGGCGAAACCCTGATCCGCACCCGGTCGATCCTCTGGATGGTGATGGCCTGCATCGTCGGGTCGATCCTCTACCGCATCGCCATCCAGCTGGCGCTGGGGGCGGATTTCCTCGGCCTCCAGGCATCGGACCTGAACCTTGTCACGGCCGTCCTTGTCGCGCTCGCGCTCATCCTTCCGGGAATGCGGAATCCCTTCCGGTCGATGTTCCGCCAGGGGAACGGGCGATGATCGAGGTCAGGGACATCCACGTCACCTTCGGGCGCGGCACGCCGCTGGAGACTCACGCCCTGCGCGGCGTCGACCTCATGATCCCGGAAGGGCAGTTTGTCACGGTCATCGGCTCCAACGGCGCGGGGAAGTCGACCCTTCTCAACATCGTCACCGGCGACGTGCCGGTGGATGGCGGGAAGGTGCTGGTGGACGATACCGACGTCACCGGCTGGTCCGCGCCGCGTCGCGCAGGTTTGGTCGCCCGCGTGTTCCAGGACCCGATGGCCGGGACCTGCGAGGCCCTGTCGATCGAGGAGAATCTGGCGCTGGCCTATGCCCGCGGCCGTCGCCGCGGCCTGGGACGCGCGCTGGACGGGAACCGAAGGGCGTTCTTCCGCGATCATATAGCGGAACTCGGGCTGGGCCTGGAGGACAGGCTGGGCGATCGGATGGGCCTGCTGTCGGGCGGTCAGCGGCAGGCGGTCAGTCTGCTGATGTCGACCCTGGCCGGCATGAAGATCCTCCTGCTGGACGAACATACCGCCGCGCTCGACCCGCGGACCTCAGCCTTCGTGCTGGACTTGACGAAGCGGATCGTCGCCGAACACGGGCTGACCGTCATGATGGTGACCCACTCCATGCGCCACGCGCTCGATCATGGCGATCGGACGATCATGCTGCATGAGGGGCGGATCGTCCTGGATGTATCCGGAACGGAGCGTTCGGGCCTGGACGTGCCGGACCTGCTGGGGCTCTTCTCCAGGGTGCGCGGCGAGCAATTGGCGGATGACAGCCTGCTGCTGGGGTGATCCGCGCCATCGTGCCGTCAAGATGGCCCCAGACGATGACCAGAGACGATGGCGATCGTAACCGAACGGAGGAGAGACGGGCATGATCCGCATGCGATGGCTGATGGCCTCCCTGATGATCGCGGCGACCCTCGCCGGAGGACCTTCCTGGGCGCAGACTTGGCGGCCGATGCCGCCGGAGGAAGCCCATCTCGTCGTGCCGGTCTCCGCCTTCGGCAGCGGGAATATCCGGCGCTACGTCATCGACCTCAACACCACCGTCCGGTATGAGCGCTGGGTGACGCCGATCGATCCCTCGCGGCGTTTCTTCCAGCTCGTGCTGCGCGAATCGACGGCGGGCGTTCCTGTCCGCGAGGAAGCCGATCTTCGCGAATTCGTCGTGAAAAGCTGGGGCGCGGAAGACGCGACACGCTTCGCCTGGGGTGAGCAGGGGACCATCGCCACCCCGCTGGGACCATCGGAATATGAGCATTTCTCCGTCGGCGATATCGGCTGCGTCGCCTTCCAGACCTTCTTCGGCGGGATGTCCAGCGGGGGCGGGAGCGGCAACTATCCGGCGAACGCGCTGAAGGGCCTCTATTGCGATCCCGTCTTCCGGCGCATCCCCGACACCGATATCCAGAACACCATCCCCTCGATCGGCGTGACGGCGGAGGTCGCGCGGTAGGCCTCCACCGTCTCGCTCTATTGAAGCCGGAAGGCCGGCGGACGATACAGGCTATAGGTAGGGCCACCGCCATGCGCCATTCCCCCGCAATGCGGGATGCGGAAAGCGTCGACATCGATCCCTTGGCGCGGCTTTGGCACGACGGATGGCGGGACGCCCATGCTCGCATCCTTCCCGCCGAATTGGCCAGGCGTCGCACCCTCGAGAGCTTCCGCCAGAGGCTTGCCGATAATCTGGCCCACACGCGCGTGGCGGGTGCGCCGGGCCACCCCACCGGCTTCTGCATGGTCAAGCAGGACGAACTCTACCAACTCTATGTTTCGGCGGACGCGAGAGGTTCGGGAATCGCGGCCGCTCTGCTCGCCGATGGCGAAAACCGCCTGTCCGCCTGTGGCGTGACGACCGCCTGGCTGGCATGCGCGATCGGCAACGACCGTGCCGCACGATTCTACGAGAAGAACGGTTGGCATCGGAAAGGACCTATGACCAGCGAACTGGAAACGCCTGACGGCATCTTCCGGCTTGAGGTCTGGCGTTACGAGAAGCCTCTTCATCAATCATGATCGATGCGACTTGCGTCAAGCACACCGTCCTGCTCTGTTCGGAGCGACACGCAAGCAGAAGATGACAGCCCGATGCCAGCCTATCGTTCAAGAACCACCACGCATGGCCGCAACATGGCCGGAGCCCGCGGCCTCTGGCGCGCGACCGGCGTGAAGGACGGAGATTTCGGCAAACCTATCATCGCCGTGGTCAATTCCTTCACCCAGTTCGTTCCCGGCCATGTCCATCTGAAGGATCTGGGCCAGCTCGTCGCGCGCGAGATCGAGGCGGCAGGCGGCATCGCGAAAGAGTTCAACACCATCGCGGTGGATGACGGTATCGCCATGGGGCATGACGGCATGCTCTACTCGCTGCCGTCGCGTGAGATCATCGCCGACAGCGTCGAGTATATGGTCAACGCCCATTGCGCCGACGCCATGGTCTGCATCTCGAACTGCGACAAGATCACGCCCGGCATGCTCAACGCGGCGATGCGGCTGAACATCCCCGCGATCTTCGTCTCGGGCGGACCGATGGAGGCCGGCAAGGTCGTTCTGCGCGGCAAGACTCAGGCGCTGGATCTGGTCGACGCCATGGTCGCCGCCGCGGATGAGAATGTCTCGGATTCCGATCTGGAGGTCATCGAGCGCTCGGCCTGCCCGACCTGCGGTTCGTGCTCGGGCATGTTCACGGCGAACTCTATGAACTGCCTGACCGAGGCTCTTGGCCTCTCGCTGCCGGGCAACGGGTCGACGCTTGCCACCCATGAGGACCGAAAGCGCCTGTTCGTCGAGGCGGGCCATCTCATCGTGGACATTGCAAGGCGCCATTACGAACAGGACGATGCTTCGGTCCTGCCGCGCAACGTGGCGAACAAGCAGGCTTTCGAGAACGCCATGTCGCTCGACATCGCCATGGGCGGCTCCACCAACACGGTGTTGCACATCCTTGCCGCCGCGCATGAGGGCGGGATCGACTTCACGCTGGACGACATCGACGCGCTGTCGCGCAACGTGCCCTGCCTGTCGAAGGTCGCCCCGGCCAAGCAGGACGTGCATATGGAGGACGTCCATCGCGCCGGGGGCATCATGGCGATCCTTGGCCAGTTGGAGGCGGGCGGGCTGATCCACCGCGACACGCCGACGGTCCATGCGCCCACTCTGGGCGAGGCGATCGACCGCTGGGCGATCGACCGCACCGAAAGCGAGAGCGTGCGCGATTTCTTCAAGGCGGCTCCGGGCGGCGTTCCGACGCAGACCGCCTTCAGCCAGAACGCCCGTTGGGAAGAGCTGGATCTCGATCGCGAAAAGGGCGTGATCCGTTCGGTCGCACATCCCTTCTCGAAGGATGGCGGTCTGGCGGTCCTCAAGGGCAATATCGCGCTGGATGGCTGCATCGTGAAAACCGCGGGCGTGGATGAATCCATCCTGAAGTTCATCGGTCCGGCAATCGTCTATGAAAGTCAGGACGCCGCCGTGGCGGGCATCCTCAACAAGGAGGTCAAGGCGGGCGACGTGGTGGTGATCCGCTACGAAGGCCCCAAGGGCGGGCCGGGGATGCAGGAGATGCTCTACCCGACCAGCTACCTTAAATCGCGGGGCCTAGGCAAAGCCTGCGCGCTGGTCACCGACGGCCGGTTCTCGGGCGGCACTTCGGGGCTTTCCATCGGCCACGCCTCGCCTGAGGCGGCGCAGGGCGGAACGATCGGCCTGGTGCGCAACGGCGACATCATCGAAATCGACATTCCCGGTCGAACGATCAATCTTGCCCTCTCTGACGAGGAGCTGGCGGCCCGCCGCGCCGAGCAGGACAGGCTCGGCTGGAAGCCCGCGGCCCCGCGCAGGCGCAATGTGACCACGGCGCTGAAGGCTTATGCCGCCTTCGCCTCTTCCGCCGACAAGGGGGCGGTCCGTATCCTGCCGGAATAGCCCGATGCGCCGCGCCGACGACGATACCGCGAGGGGAAGACGGCCAGCTTTGCTGGCGGCGGGGCTGCATGGCGCGCTGGCCGTCGGCTTCGGCGCCTTCGCCGCCCACGGTGCGGGTCCGGATGCTGTCGCCCTGCTGGAGACCGGCGGGCAATACCAGCTCGTTCACGCGGTCGCGCTGCTGGCGCTGGCTCCGGCCGGTTTCGCGACCCTATGGCGGCAAATCGCGATTCTCTGCTTCATCCTCGGCCCGCTGATCTTCGCCGGCGCGCTCTACGGGCTGGCGTTCGGCGCGCCGGGAATCCTCGGCGCGGTCGCGCCCATTGGCGGAACCCTGATGATCCTGGGATGGCTGGCGGTGGCCGCCGGCGCCTGGCGCGCCCGCTGAAGCCGGATCAGGCCGCGACTTCGCCGCAGTTCGGGTGGTTGGCGGCGCGGGCCGATTCGCCGGGGCAGTAGATATCGTGGAGCGTCCGCAGGATGCGGATCGCCCGGTCGTCCTGCAGCGAATAGTAGATCGTCTGCGCCGACCGGCGGGTCGTCACCAGATCGTCCTGACGCAATCTCGCCAGATGCTGGGACAGGGCGGACTGGCTCAGATCCACCACCTTCTCCAGCGCGCTGACCGACTTCTCGCCATCCGCCAGCAGGCAGAGAATCTGCAGCCGCTTTTCGTTGCTCATCGCCTTCAGAAGGGCGGTCGCCTTCTGGGTGTTGATCGGCAGGCTGAGCAGGTTCATCGGTAAACACCCAAAAGTGGCAAGTCGTCCGCTAAGAAAGACGGATTATATTTAAAATACAAGAGATTTTGGCGGGCGCCGATCAAAACCGCTCCGGCCGGCCGGCTTCATTGCATGGAATGATGGGGAACGTTACCGTTCGGAGATTCATGATTTCGCCTGAGCGCCCGAATTTCCCATGACAGTCAGCCTGCTGGATGCCCGTGACCTTATCTGCCCGATGCCGGTCCTGAAGGCGCGGAAGGCGCTGAAGGATCTGGCGGCTGGCGACGTGCTGGAGATCCAGGCCACCGACCCGGCGGCCCACAAGGACTTTCCCGCCTTCTGCGAAGCGACCGGCCACAGGCTGCTGGGCGTTGAGGATATCGGCGAGGGCGTCGCTGTCTACAGGATCGAGAAGACGGGGTGAACACGCTCCTGTTCGCCCACGATTCCTGCCTGGATCATGATACCGGGCCGGGCCATCCGGAATGCGCCGCTCGCCTGCGCGCGGTTCGCGCCGCGCTGGAGGGTGAGGCGTTCATGTTCCTCGACCGCCGCGACGCGCCCAGGGCGACGATCGACCAGCTTACCCGCGTCCATCCCGCCGATCATGTCCGCCGAGCCCTGGCGATCATCCCGGAAACCGGATGGCGCGACATCGATGGCGACACGGTCATCTCGCCCGGATCGGGGGAGGCCGCGTTGAGGGCCGCCGGCGCCGTCGTGGCGGCGGTCGATGCCGTGATGGACGGGCAGGGGCGCAACGCCTTCTGCGCCGTCCGGCCGCCCGGCCATCATGCGGAGCCCGAACGGATCATGGGCTTCTGCCTCTTCAACAATGTCGCGATCGGCGCGCTGCACGCCCGGGCGGCCCACGGGGCGCGGCGTGTGGCGGTGGTGGACTTCGATGTCCACCATGGCAACGGCACCCAGGCGATATTCTGGAACGATCCGAACCTGTTCTATGCGTCGATCCATCAGGCGCCGCTGTTCCCCGGCACCGGGCATGCCCATGAGACGGGGGGCCACGGCAATATCGTCAACATCCCGCTGCCGGCCGGCGCGGGCTCTCCGGAATTCCGCGACGCCATGGCCCGTGACGTGCTGCCGGCGCTGGAGCGGTTCGGCCCCGACCTCCTGATGATCTCCGCCGGCTTCGACGCCCATGCGCTTGATCCTCTGGCCGGCCTCGACCTGACGGAGGATGATTTCGCCTGGGCGACTTCCCGGCTCGGCGCACTGGCGGCCGATCTTTGCTGCGGGCGCATCGTCTCGACCCTGGAAGGGGGGTATCATCCGGGCGCGCTGGCGGCTTCCGCGGCGGCCCATGTCAGAGAGCTTCTGATCCTGTGACTCGGGTTGCGGGCGGTCCGGCCCCGGCATAGAGTGCGCGCCTTCCATCGAAGAACCGCGCACCCTTCCTTAATCCCGCAGGAACGGCAGACACCATGGCCGAAACCCCCATTCCTCCCGACATCGCCGGCATGAGCTTCGAAGACGCGCTGGCGGAACTGGAGAAGATCGTCCGCGAGCTGGAAGGCGGCGCGGCCAGGCTGGAGGAATCGATCCACTCCTACGAACGCGGCGCGTTGCTGAAGCGGCATTGCGAGAACAAGCTGCGGGACGCCCAGTTGAAGGTGGACCGGATCGCGAAGGCCGCCGACGGCGCCGTCTCCACTGCTCCGGCTGCTCTTGAATGACGACGGCGCTCGCTCCGACGGTGCAGCCGGCGATCGCTGATGCGGCCGCGCGGGTCGAACGGACGCTCGACCGGCTGCTGCCCAAACCTGTCGATACCGAAGCCCCGCTTTTCGCGGCCATGCGCTACGCCACGCTTGGCGGCGGAAAGCGTCTGCGGCCGTTCCTGGTGCTGTCCGGGGCCAGGCTGTTCGGCGTGGCGGAGGCCTGCGCGCTTCGCGTCGCGGCGGCGGTCGAATGCGTCCACTGCTATTCGCTAGTCCATGACGACCTGCCGGCGATGGATGACGACACGATGCGCCGGGGCAAGCCGACGGTCCATGTCGAATATGACGAGGCGACGGCCGTTCTGGCCGGCGACGCGCTGCTGACGCTGGCCTTCGAGATCCTGGCGAATCCGGAAACCCACGCCGATCCGCAGGTGCGCTGCGCCCTGGTCCATGCGCTCGCGGTGGCCGCCGGCGGCCACGGCATGGTCGGCGGCCAGACGCTGGACATGCTGGCGGAGCGCAAGCAGTTCGACACCGACGCCATCACCCGGCTGCAAAGGATGAAGACGGGGGAGCTTTTCGCCTTCGCCTGCGAGGCCGGGGCGGTGCTGGGGAAGGCGGACGGCACGCGCCGCCAGGCCCTGCACGCCTACGCCCACGATCTCGGCCTCGCCTTCCAGATCGCCGACGATCTTCTGGATGTCGAGGGGCGGGAGGAGGAGGTCGGCAAGAAGACCGGCAAGGACGCGACCGCCGGGAAGGCGACCTTCGTCTCGATCCTGGGGGTGGAAAGGGCGCGGGCGCAGGCGCGCATGCTGGCCGATCAGGCGATCGCGCATCTTGACGTCTTCGAAGACCGCGCCGACATGCTTCGCGCGGTCGCGCGCTATGTCGTGGAGCGCCGGGTGTGACATCTTGGCCCTGCTTGCCGTACCTTTTCCTTATTCCTCTTGCTTAGTCGCAACATCATTCTGGGAATGTCGTTCTCTGAAGATGCGAAAGGGTCATCCGACCCGTTGCCGATGGGCCGGATGAAGGTTGGGAGTTTTTTGACATGTCGTCTCGAAAGCCGTTGCTGGACCGGCTGCACGAACCGGCGGACCTGCGGGCGCTGAAGCCCGATCAGCTACGTCAGGTCGCGGACGAACTGCGGCTGGAAACGATCGACGCCGTCTCCGTCACCGGCGGGCATCTGGGCGCGGGGCTGGGCGTGGTGGAACTGACCGTCGCCCTTCACTACGTCTTCGACACGCCGGCCGACCGGGTGATCTGGGATGTCGGCCATCAATGCTACCCGCACAAGATCCTGACCGGCCGGCGCGACCGCATCCGCACGCTGCGGCAGGCCGACGGCCTGTCGGGCTTCACCCGGCGGTCGGAAAGCCGTTACGACCCGTTCGGCGCGGCCCACAGCTCGACCTCCATCTCCGCCGGCCTGGGCATGGCGGTCGGCCGCGACCTGGCGGGTCGTAAGAACAACGTCGTCTCGGTCATCGGCGATGGCGCGATGAGCGCCGGCATGGCCTATGAGGCGATGAACAATGCCGGCTCGATGGACAGCCGCCTGATCGTCGTGCTGAACGACAACGACATGTCGATCGCGCCGCCCGTGGGCGCCATGAGCGCCTACCTGTCGCGCCTGATCTCCAGCCGGTCCTACAGGTCGTTGCGCCACCACATGAAGGAGCTGGCGGAGAAATTCCCCCGGCCGATCCAGAAGGCGGCGCGGCGGGCGGAGGAATATGCCCGCGGGCTGGTCACCGGCGGGACGCTGTTCGAGGAGTTGGGCTTCTTCTATGTCGGCCCGATCGACGGCCACAATCTGGACCACCTGCTGCCCGTTCTCCAGAACGTGCGCGACGCGGTGGAAGGGCCGATCCTGGTCCATTGCGTCACTCAGAAGGGCAAGGGCTATGCGCCGGCGGAGAAATCCGCCGACAAGCTGCACGCCGTCTCCCGCTTCGACGTCATCACCGGCGCGCAGGCGAAGGCGAAGCCGAACGCGCCCAGCTATACCCGCATCTTCGCCGAAAGCCTGATCGGTCAGGCGGAGAAGGACGACCGTATCGTCGCCGTGACCGCCGCCATGCCGTCGGGTACCGGGCTGGACCTCTTCCAGTCCCGGTTCCCCGACCGCTGCTTCGATGTCGGCATCGCCGAACAGCATGCGGTCACCTTCGCCGCCGGGCTGGCGACCGAAGGGTTCAAGCCGTTCGCAGCGATCTACTCCACCTTCCTGCAGCGGGCCTACGATCAGGTCGTCCACGACGTGGCGATCCAGGGGCTGCCGGTCAGGTTCGCGATCGACCGCGCCGGGCTGGTCGGGGCGGACGGCGCGACCCATGCCGGTTCCTTCGACATCGCCTATCTGGGCTGCCTGCCGGGCTTCGTCCTGATGGCGGCGTCCGACGAGGCGGAACTGGCCCGCATGGTCGCCACCGCCGCGGCGATCGACGACCGGCCATCCGCCTTCCGCTATCCGCGCGGGGAGGGCGTGGGCGTCGAGTTGCCGGCCGACCCCCTGCCGCTGGAGATCGGACGCGGGCGCATCCTGCGCGAGGGGACGAAGGTCGCGCTGTTGAGCTATGGCGGCCGCTTGAAGGAATGTCTCCTGGCGGCCGAGGATCTGGCGGCGCGCGGCCTGTCCGCAACCGTCGCCGACGCCCGGTTCGCCAAGCCGCTCGACGCCGATCTCATCCGGCGGCTGGCGACGGAGCATGAGGTGCTGCTCACCGTCGAGGAGGGCTCCGTCGGTGGCTTCGGCTCCTTCGTGCTCAATCATTTGGCGATGGAGGGGCTTCTCGACCATGGGCTCAGGATACGGCCGATGGCGCTGCCCGACCGGTTCGTCGATCAGGACAAGCCCGAGCGGCAATATGAGGAGGCCGGCCTCTCCGCCTCCCATATCGTCGCCGCCGCGCTCCAGGCGCTGGGAGGCATGGATCGGTCGGAAGCCCCGGCGCGCGCTTGACCCTCGGCGTCGCTTACCTTAGGGCTGCCGCTGATCGTAGCGCGTTCCACGCCTGACCCCGGAAGGATGACCGACGACCATGGATAGTCTGTTCGCACTCGCCGCCAATCCCGCCGCCTGGGTGGCGCTGGCGACCCTGATCGCCATGGAAGTGGTGTTGGGGATCGACAATCTGATCTTCATCTCCATCCTGACCAACAAGCTGCCGGAGGGCCAGCGCGAGAGGGCGCGGCGCATCGGCATCGCCCTCGCCCTGGTCATGCGGCTCGGCCTGCTGGCGACGGTGGCGTTCATCGTCGGACTGACGCAGCCGGTTTTCGAGCTTTTCGGCCATGGCTTCTCATGGCGTGACCTGATCCTGATCGCCGGCGGGCTGTTCCTGGTCTGGAAGGCGACCAAGGAAATCCACCATTCGGTCGATGCAGACCCCGGCCCGGACATGTTCGACAGCGAGAAGGTGACGATGACCTTCGGCGCGGCGATCTTCCAGATCCTGCTGCTGGACATGGTCTTCTCGGTCGACAGCATCATTACCGCCGTTGGCATGACCGACCACATAGAGATCATGGTCATCGCCGTCGTCGTGGCGGTGGCGGTGATGCTGTTGGCCGCCAACCCGCTGGCGAACTTCATCAACGCCAACCCGACCATCGTCATGCTGGCGCTGGGCTTCCTCCTGATGATCGGCATGACGCTGATCGCCGAAGGCATGGGCGCCCATGTGCCGAAGGGCTACGTCTACGCCGCGATGGCGTTCTCGTCGCTGGTTGAGGGGCTGAACATGCTGACCCGGCGGGCGCGCCGGAAGCGTGAGGCGAAGAAGTCCTCCTGAGGCTCTATCGGGCCGAGCCGTTGCCGGACCGCTGGCGCATCAGGTTCCGTTCGACGCTTTCCAGATGGATGCGCATGCAGTCGCGCGCCCGGTCCATGTCGCGATCCTCGATCGCGTCGACGATGGCGTCATGCTCGGCGAAGCTGTGATGATCGGGATCGGGCCGCAGCTTGTTCGCCCGCAGCCGCCCCCATGTGACCGACCGGCGCACGGCGCTTAACGTGTCCAGCAGCGCCAGCAGCAGCGTGTTCTGCGTC
Organism: Inquilinus sp. CAU 1745; assembly: GCF_039839375.1. Taxonomy (NCBI): domain Bacteria; kingdom Pseudomonadati; phylum Pseudomonadota; class Alphaproteobacteria; order Rhodospirillales; family Rhodospirillaceae; genus Inquilinus; species Inquilinus sp. CAU 1745. The sequence continues at coordinate 111,156 of NZ_JBDOQU010000008.1, read as the reverse complement.
GCCGCGCCGATCACCCGATGCAGGCGATTGTCCCAGCTTTCATACTGACGCCAACTCGCCGCCGTCCGCGTCCGCCGGATGCAGACCCTCATCTCCGCTACGTCGGCCGGGGTCGCGTTCAACGCCGCCAGGCTCGCGATCTCCGGCTCCAGAAACAGCCGCGTGCGCATCACCTCGGCTGGATTGGTCCGGCGCGCGATGGCGGTGGCGTCGGCAGATGTCTCGATCGGGCGGGTGCCGATGAAGGTGCCCTTGCCGACATGCCGCCAGATCTGCCCCTCCGCCTCCAGCGCGGCCAGGGCCGATCGAAGTTGCGCGCGGGAGATTCCCAGCGTCTCCGACAGGTCGCGCTCCGGCGGCAGCCGGCTGTCGATCGCCATTTCGGTATCGGCGATATAGCTCCGCAGCAGCGTCAGAGGATCGTCTTGGGCGAGATGATTCATGGCGTAAACTTTGACCATTGGAACGATTGGTTCAATGAAATATCGTGTAAATGCGTGATTTTCAAGGGATATCGTTGACAGTCGTCTAAACCAATGCCTACCATTTCGGAATAAGGTCTGACGAAAAGATCAATGGTCCAGCTTGGTCCACTCAAAAGGGAGGAAAATGATGGGTAAATTTACATCCCGCGCCGGGCTCCTTGGCGCCGCCGTGATCGCGATGACGTCGGCGGGTCTGCCGAACGCCGCTTCCGCTCAGGACGGCATAACGGTGGCGCTGGGCGACATCGCTTCGATCGAATCCTTGAACCTGCTGATCGCGCTCGAAGGGGTGCGCGAACGCGGAATCGAGGTCGAACTGATCGAATTCGGCGGGGAGGACATGGCCAACCAGGCGATCGTCAACGGCCAGGCCGATGTCGGCGTCGGCGCGCCCTACGCGATCATCCAGCGGGCCGAGGTGCCCATTCGCATGTTCTATCAGTTGAGCACGCTTCGCTTCTTCGCCGTCGCCAACGGGGAGGTCTATCCCGACTGGCAGGCGATGGATGGCGGCGCGTTTGCGGTCCACACGCGCGGATCGGGCACGGAGGCGATGGCCCGCCTGATCGAGCAGGTGGAGGGCATCCAGTTCGGCGAGATCAGCTACGTGCCCGGCTCCGACGTCAGGACGCTGGCGCTGCTGCGCGGCAATGTCGACGCCACCTTCCTCGACATCGCCGGCCGCAACCTCGTGATGGAGGAGGATCCGGAGAAGTTCGTCATGCTGGAGGTGCCGGACGTGGACGCCAGCGACGAAACCCTCTTCGCCCGCCTGGACTGGCTTCAGGAGAATGAGGAAACCGTCCAGGTCCTGATCGAGGAACTGACGGAGACGTGGCGCCAGATCAACGAGGATCCATCCTTCGTCGCTGCGGAGCGGGAGCGTCTGGGCCTGCTTCCCGACCTGCCGTCGGAATTGGAGGAGCAGATCGGTCCCTTTTTCGAGCAATCGGTGGAAACCGGGACCTTCCCCAATGATGGCGGCGTCGGATCGGCGGCGGACGATTTCGAATTCTTCACGGTCGCGGGTCAGCTAGAGGGCGAGCCCGAGACGCTGAAGGTGGAGGATTTCTGGTACTTCGCTCCCCTGGAGCGGACCCTGGAAACGATGGGCGAATAGGCCCGCCGCCGGAACGAAGCTCGACTTCATGACACATACACCAACCTTCGAGGGGCCGGCGACCGCCGGCCTCTCCCCCGGCCCCGGCGCGCCGGCGCGGTTCGCCGTGCCGCCGTTTCTCAGGCGGATCTGGGTGCTGCGGACGCTGTCCGTGCTCCTGGTGCTCGTGTGCTGGGAATGGGCCGGCCGGGTGCCGGTCAGCCCGGTCTTCCCGACCTTCCTCGACACGCTGGCGGCGCTCTGGACGATGATCGCCGATGGCAGCCTGTTCCTCGCCTATGGGGAGACGCTGAAGCCGATGGCGATCGGCGTCTTCCTCTCTTCCCTCCTCGCCGTCACGTTCGGGATCGGAATGGGGCTGTTGCGCCCGATGGAATGGTTCAGCCTGCCGGTCTTCGTCATCCTCCAGGCCGCGCCCATGGCGGCGATCATCCCGCTGGTCACCTTCATCTACGGCATCGGCCTCGCGGCGAAGGTGCTGGCGGTGGTGATCATGAGCGCGCCGATCATCATCCTCAATTCCTACAACGGCATCCGCAACACGCCGCCCAGCCTGCTGGAGATGAGCCAGTCCTTCCTGGCCAGCCGCCGGCAGCAGGTCTTCAAGATCATCCTTCCGGCGGCCAGCGGCATGATTTTCGCCGGCTTCCGGCTGGGTCTGGCCCAGGGGCTGACCGGCGCGATACTGGCCGAACTGATGATCACGCCGACCGGCGTCGGCGACCTGATCACCTATTTCCGCTCGCTCGCCGCCTATCCGGAGATGTTCGCCACGATCTTCTCCATCGTCATCTTCGCGAGCGTCTCCATCACCCTTCTTCAGAAACTCGAGTTCGCGGTGTTCCGTCCGGAACAGCGCGCGGCTTGACGGAGGTTAAGGAAGTGCCAGCCGTGGCTCATAAGCAAATGCCCCCGGTCGACGCGGATCAAGCGCCCGAACCCGCCGTAAGCGTGCGGGGCGTCGGCAAGGCCTACGGGCCGTTCCGCGCCCTCCAGGGGGTCGACATCGACTTTCCGCGCGGACAGCTCACGACGCTGCTTGGCCCCAGCGGATGCGGCAAGACGACGACGCTCAAGATCGTCGCCGGCCTGATTCCGGCGACGGAGGGTGAGATTTTCGTCGGCGGCCGGAAAGTCTCCGGCCCCGGCCCCGAACGGGCCTTCGTCTTCCAGGATTTTGCGCTGATGCCCTGGGCGACCGTGCTCCGCAACGTCGCCTTCGGGCTGGAGCTCCGCGGCGCGCCGCGAAAGGAGCGGGAGGATATCGCCCGCCATCACATCGCGGAGGTCGGCCTGGCGGGGTCCGAACAGAAATATCCCCATCAGCTTTCAGGCGGCATGAGGCAGCGGGTCGGGCTCGCCCGCGCGCTGGCGGTCGACGCCGACATCCTGCTGATGGACGAACCCTTCGCCTCCGTCGACGAACAAAACCGCCGCAAGTTCCAGGAGGATCTGCTGCGGCTTTTGGCCCAGGAGAAGAAGACCGTCATCTTCGTCACCCATTCGATTGAGGAGGCGGTCTACATCTCCGACCAGATCGTCATCCTGACCCGCAATCCCGGCCGGGTGTCGCGGATCATCAGGCCCGATATCGACCGGTCCGGCGATTTCGACGAACTGCGGCGTTCCAAGGCCTATCTCGACACGGTGGACGAGATCTGGAACGAACTCCGCGACTATCTGGAAGAGTGAGGGGAGGGCCGCATGACCATCTACGGCTACCGCCTTCCGACATGGCTCGCCCTGGTGTTCTGGCTGATCCTTTGGGAGATCGTCGGACGCCTCCAACTCGTCCTCCTGATCCCGCCCTTCACGGACATCCTGATGGCCATGGCCGAAGTGATCCCGACCGGCCGCTTCCAGTCGGCCATCGGCGTCACCCTCCAGGCCTTCGGCATCGGCATGGCGATCTCGCTGACCCTGGGCATAACGCTCGGCATCATGATGGCCCGCATCCCCACCTTCGGGGAGGTGATGGGCATGTGGGCGAACATCTTCGAAAGCTCGCCGCTCAGCGCCGTCGTGCCCCTGCTGATGGCGATCATCGGGTTCGGGCTCCAGACCATGGTTGTGACGGTGGTCCTCTTCTCCGTCTGGGTGATCGCGCTGGACACCCAGGTCGGCGTCCGCCACGCCAGCACGTCCCTCGTGGAGATGGCGAATTCCTTCGGCGCCCGGCGGCGGGACCTCTACGCCAAGATCATCTTCTGGGCCGCCCTGCCGGAGATACTGGCCGGCGTCAGGCTCGGCGTCATCCGGGGCGTGAAGGGCGTCATCATCGGCCAACTGCTGATCGCCATCGTCGGCGTCGGCTATCTGTTCGAGCTCTATTCCCGGAACTTCCTGATGCCGGAATTCTGGGCGCTGATCTTCATCGTCTTCTCATTCGCCTACGGCCTGTCCGAACTGGTGGGCATGGCCGAACGCCGCATCGCCTTCTACGCCGGCACGCGCTGAACTCTCAATCTCTCCAAGAAAGGTAAGATACTGAAATGGGTTACGTCATTCCCTTGTGCGAGCCGACGACCCTTCCCGTCGTGGGAAGCGGGGACGGCTTCCCCGTGCGCCGCATCTTCTGCGTCGGCCGGAACTACGCCGCCCATGCGCGGGAGATGGGACACGATCCCGATCGGGAGCCGCCCTTCTTCTTCACCAAGCCGGCGAACGCCGTGGTGCCGTCCGGCGCGACCATCCCCTATCCGGTCAGGACCAGCGACCTGCATTACGAGATCGAGCTGGTGGTGGCGCTTTCCAAGGGCGGCGTGGACATAGGGGAGGCCAATGCGCTGGACCATGTCTATGGCTATGGCGTCGGCATCGACCTGACCCGCCGCGACCTCCAGGGGGAAGCGAAGAAGATGGGGCGGCCCTGGGACATGGGCAAAGGCTTCGACAATTCCGCCCCGATGACGGCGCTGACCCCCGCCTCCGCGATCGGTCATCCGGCGAAGGGTGAGATCTGGCTGAAGGTGAATGGCGAGACCCGCCAGAAGGGCGACCTCGCCCAGCAGATCTGGAATGTGCAGGAGACGATCTCCTACCTCTCCGGCCTTGTCACCCTCTACCCGGGCGACCTCATCATGACCGGCACGCCGGAAGGCGTGGGCCCGGTGGTCGCGGGCGACAGGCTGGTCGGCGGCATCGACGGCCTTTCGGAGCTCACCGTCTCCATCGGCTGACCGGTCGGACCTCGCTCCCGATCCCTCCATGAACGGGGAGGGGTCGGGAGGGGGACCTGTTGCCGTTCCATTACAATGGTATGCTTGACAGCATTCCCCGGCTGCTTCGACTATGCGTCCCCTTCGGAAGGGGTCCGGGCGACGGTCCAATAACCAAAATCGGGGAGTGCTTCTATGAGACGGATGTTTCTCGCAACCGTAGCGATCGCGCTGATGCTGCCGCTGGCGCCGGCGGCCAACGCCGACACGCCGGACGACACGCTGGTGATGGCGGCGCAGATCGACGACATCATCACGCTCGATCCGGCTGAGATCTTCGAGTTCTCGGGCGCGGAATACGCGGCCCAGGTCTATGACCGGCTGGTCACATACGACGTCAACGACGTCAGCGACATTCAGCCGATGATCGCGGAAAGCTGGGAGGTGTCGGACGACGGCAAGTCCTTCACCTTCACCATCCGCGACGGCATCACCTTCCATTCGGGCAACCCGCTGACCGCCCAGGACGTGGCCTATTCGCTGCGCCGCGTGATCAAACTGAACCTCACCCCGGCCTTCATTCTCGCCCAGTTCGGCCTGACGGCGGAAAATGTGGATGAGATGATCACGGCCCCGGACGACAGCACCGTCATCCTGCGGACCGACCAGGCCTATGCGCCGACCTTCGTGCTCTACTGCCTGACCTCCGGCGTCGGCGCGGTCGTCGATTCCCAGCTCGTTCAGGAGCATGAGGTCGATGGCGACATGGGGCATGAATGGCTGACGACCCATTCCGCCGGCTCCGGCCCCTTCATGCTCCAGCAATGGAGCCCCAGCGAGGCGCTGTCCTACACCGCCTATGAGGATTACTGGCGCGGCGAACCCGGCCTCGACCGCGTCTTCGTCCGCCATGTCGCCGAGGCGGCGACCCAGCGGCTGATGCTGGAGCAGGGTGACATCGACGTCGCCCGCGATCTGCTGGCCGATCAGGTGCAGGCTCTGGAGGATGCCGAGGGCATCGCCATCGATGTCGTGCCGCTGGGCGCGATCTGGTATCTCGGCCTCAACGTGAAGCGGGAGCCGTTCCAGCATGTCGAGGTGCGGCAGGCGCTGAAATACCTGGTCGATTACGCGACCCTGGAAAGCACCATCCTCGCCGGGCAGTTCAAGGTCCACCAATCCTTCCTGCCGGAAGGTTTCCTCGGCGCGATCGAGGACACGCCTTTCTCGCTGAATGTGGAGCGGGCGCAGGAACTGCTGGCGGAGGCCGGATATCCGGACGGCTTCGACATCACCATGGATGTTCGCAATTCCTCGCCGACCACCGACATGGCCCAGGCGATTCAGAGCACCTTCGCCCAGGCCGGCGTGAACGTGGAGATCATCCCCGGCGACGGCGGCCAGACGCTGACCCGCTACCGGGCGCGCAACCACGACATCTATATCGGCAAGTGGGGCCCCGACTATCAGGACCCGCACACCAACGCCAGCACCTTCGCGTACAACGTGGACAATTCGGACGATGCGGCTGCCAAGCCTCTCGCCTGGCGGAACGCATGGGACATCCCTGAATTCTCCCAGCGGGTGGAGGCTGCCGTGCTGGAGCGGGACGCCGCCACGCGTGCGGAGATGTATGAGGACATCCAGCGGGACCACCAGGAGGTCAGCCCCTTCGTCATCATGTTCCAGGAGATCGCGCAGATCGCCCGGAGCGAGGACGTGCAGGGCCTGATCTGGGGTCCCAGCTTCGACAGCAACTATTACTGGCAGGCGACGAAAAACTAAGTGTCGGTATTTCGTCAACGTTCGGCGGGAGAGGGGCTGGTCTTCAGAGGCCTTCTCCCCCGCCATGTCAGGGGGGCGGCCGGCGTCTTGGCGTCGGTCGCCCTTACCTTCCTCGGCCTGCTGGTCGTCACCTTCCTGATCGGGAGGGTGGTCCCGATCGACCCCGTGCTGGCGGTCGTCGGCGATCGGGCCTCGGCTGAGACCTATGAGCAGGCGCGGATCGCGCTCGGCCTCGACAAACCGCTCTATGAGCAGTTCTGGATTTACCTGACCAACGTCCTCCAGGGCGATTTCGGCGAATCCGTCCTGACCGCCAGCCCCGTGCTGGACGACATCCTCCGGGTCTTCCCGGCGACGCTGGAACTGGCGACGTTGGGCACGATCATCGGCGTCGTGCTGGGCATTCCGATGGGCGTCATGGCCGCGGTGCGTCAGGGCGGCTGGCAGGACCAGATCGTTCGCGTGATGGGCCTGGTCGGCTACTCCGTGCCGATCTTCTGGCTGGGGCTGGTCGGTCTCCTCCTCTTCTATGCCCAGCTTGGCTGGGTGGCGGGACCGGGACGGCTGGACATCTTCTATATCGGCATGATCCCTGACGTGACCGGCATGATCCTGGTCGACAGCCTGATCGCCGGCGATCTCGACATCTTCATGAACGCGTTCAGCCACATCATCCTGCCGGCCTCGCTCTTGGGCTATTTCAGCCTCGCCTATATCAGCCGGATGACGCGCTCCTTCATGCTGGAACAGTTGCGCCAGGAATATGTGACCACCGCGCGGGTCAAGGGCGCGGCGGAAAAGCGGGTGATCTGGCGGCACGCCTTCGGCAACATCCGCGTCCAGCTCATCACCGTCGTCGCGCTCAGCTACGCCACCCTGCTGGAAGGCTCGGTGCTGACTGAGACGGTGTTCGCGTGGCCGGGGCTCGGCCAGTACATCACCAATTCGCTCCTGAAGGCGGACATGAACGCGGTGCTGGGCGGCACGATCGTCGTCGGCAGCGTCTTCATCGCGCTCAACATGCTGTCCGACCTGCTCTACCGCTTCCTGGATCCGAGGGCGCGATGACGACCGTGGCAAACGGAAACGAAGATCGCGGCCGTCTCAAGGAATGGCTGCTGACCGACGCACCGCACTCCGCGGCCCAGGCGCGGCTCGGCCGGTTCTATGTCGGCTGGCTGGGCTTCGTCCGCAACAGGCTGGCCTTGCTGGGGCTCGGCATCATCCTCTTCCTGATCGTGGTGGCGGCGCTGGCGCCACTGCTGGCGCCGTACTCGCCCTATGCGCAGGATTTGACCCAGAGGCTGATGCCGCCGGGCCCCGACCATTGGCTGGGCACGGACGAATTCGGGCGCGACATCCTCTCGCGCATCATCCACGGCTCGCGGATCACCCTCTATGTCATCGTGCTGGTGACCGTGACTGCCGCGCCGATCGGTCTCATCATGGGCACGGTCTCAGGCTATCTCGGCGGCTGGGTCGATGCGGTGCTGATGCGCATCACCGACATCTTCCTGGCCTTCCCGAAGCTGATCCTGGCGCTGGCCTTCGTCGCGGCGCTGGGGCCGGGGATCGAAAACGCCATCCTGGCGATCGCGATCACCTCCTGGCCGCCCTACGCCCGCATCGCCAGGGCGGAGACGATCACCATCAGGGGCAGCGACTTCATAGCGGCCGTCAGACTTCAGGGCGCGTCGCGGACGCGGGTCATCCTGCGGCATGTCATGCCGCTCTGCATGTCCTCCCTCATCGTCCGGGTGACGCTCGACATGGCCGGCGTGATCCTGATCGCCGCCGGCCTCGGCTTCCTCGGCCTCGGCGCGCAGCCGCCGATGCCCGAATGGGGAGCGATGATCTCCTCCGGCCGCAAATACATCCTCGACCATTGGTGGGTGGCGACCATGCCCGGCATCGCGATCTTCGTCGTCAGCCTGGGCTTCAACCTGCTGGGCGACGGCCTGCGCGACGTTCTCGACCCGAAGCACCGCTCATGACCGAATCGCTGCTCAGCATCCGCGACCTCCATGTGAGGTTCCATACCCATTCCGGCCCCGTCGACGCCGTGCGCGGCATCTCGTTCGATGTCGGGCGGGAGAAGGTGGGTATCGTCGGCGAATCCGGGTCAGGAAAGTCGATGACCGGCCGCGCCATCCTGCGTCTCGTCCAGCCGCCGGGGGAGGTGAAGGCCACCCGCATCGGCTTCGACGGCGTTGATCTCCAGACCCTGTCGGAGAAGGAGATGCGGAAGGTGAGGGGGGAGCGGATTTCGATGGTCATGCAGGACCCGAAATTCTCCCTCAACCCGGTGATGACTGTCGGCCGGCAGGTGGCGGAAGCCTACCGCATCCATACCGGCGCGACGATGGCAGAGGCACGCACGCGCACGCTGGAGATGCTGGCCGCCGTGCGCATCCGCGATCCGGAACGGGTCTACAGGCTCTACCCGCATGAGGTCTCGGGCGGGATGGGGCAGCGGATCATGATCGCAATGATGCTGATCCCGGACCCCGACCTGCTGATCGCGGACGAGCCGACATCCGCGCTCGACGTCACGGTGCAGATGCAGGTCCTGGCGATCATCGACGACCTGGTCTCCGAACGCGGCATGGGGCTGATCTTCATCAGCCACGACCTCAATCTCGTCGCCAGCTTTTGCGACCGGATCGTCATCATGTATGCCGGCCGGATCGTGGAGACCTGTAAGGCGGCGGAACTCCACAACGCCAGCCATCCCTACACGCGCGGCCTGTTGGCCAGCGCGCCGACGATCGACGATGAGCGGAAGACGCTGCCGACGCTCGCCCGCGATCCCGCCTGGCTGGAAGGGGCCTGACGCCATGCCAGACGACATGAATGCGATGATCTCGGTGCGCGGCCTCGATGTCTCCTTTGGCCACGGCGAGGACAGGGTCCACGCCGTGAAGGATGTCAGCTTCGCCGTCGCCGAAGGGGAAAGCTTCGGCATCGTCGGCGAATCCGGATCCGGCAAGTCGACGGTGCTGCGGGCGCTGGCCGGCCTCAACCATGACTGGCGCGGGACGGTGGAGATCGACGGCCGGAAGCAATCCCAGCGGCGGGGGAAGGATTTCTTCAAACGCTGCCAGATGGTGTTCCAGGACCCTTACGGCTCCCTCCACCCCCGCCATACGGTCGATTCCATCCTGCGGGAACCGCTGGCGATCCACGGCTTCAAGGAGATCGGCCGGCGGATCGAGGAGGCTCTGGAGGTGGTCGGGCTCGGCCCGCGCTTCCGGTTCCGCTACCCCCACCAGCTCTCAGGCGGGCAGCGCCAGCGCGTCGCGATCGCCCGCGCTCTGGTGCTGGAACCCAAGGTGTTGTTGCTGGATGAGCCGACCAGCGCGCTCGACGTGTCTGTCCAGGCGGAGATCCTGAACCTTCTCGCCCGGCTGCGGAGCGAGCGGGGGCTGACCTACATCCTGGTCACCCACAATCTGTCGGTGGTCGCCTGGATGTGCGACCGGATTGCTGTGATGAGCCGTGGCCGCATCGTGGAGGAGACGACGGCCGACCAGCTACGCCGCGCCGCGCCCGAACACCCCTACACCCGCCAACTCCTCACCGCCTCCCGCGGCTACGACCGCGCCCTGGTGGATTCCTTCGAGGATTTCTGAGGAACGTTAGGAAAATCGCCCTCACCCTGAGCCTGTCGAAGGGTCGGTGCCCGCATGGTTCGACAGGCTCACCATGAGGAAGAGGGGCGGGATGTCGCGCTTTGAGGAGAGGCCGCAACCCCAGCCGGGTCAGCCCGCCGCGCGCTTCCGGGCGGGTTCGTCCTCGATCACGGCGCCTTCGCCCTGCGGGTCGCGCAGCACGTAGCCGCGGCCCCAGACGGTCTCGATATAGTTCGCGCCGTCGGTGGCGTTGCCCAGCTTCTTGCGCAGCTTGCAGACGAACACGTCGATGATCTTCAGTTCCGGCTCGTCCATGCCGCCATAGAGATGGTTCAGGAACATCTCCTTGGTCAGGGTCGTGCCCTTGCGCAGCGACAGCAGCTCCAGGATGCCGTATTCCTTGCCGGTCAGGTGCAGCGGCTGGCTGTCGACCTCCACCGTGCGGGTGTCCAGGTTGACCGTCAGGCGGCCGGTCCGGATGACGCTGTCTGAATGGCCCTTGGACCGGCGGACGATCGCATGGATGCGGGCGATCAGTTCGCGCTTGTCGAACGGCTTGGTCAGATAATCGTCCGCGCCGAAGCCCAGACCCTTGATCTTGTTATCCAGCTCCGTCAGGCCCGACAGGATCAGGATCGGCGTCTCCACCCGCGCGGCGCGCAGCCGGCGCAGGACCTCATAGCCGTCCATGTCGGGCAGCATCAGGTCCAGGATGATAATGTCGTAATCGTAGAGCTTGCCGATCTCCAGGCCGTCCTCGCCCAGATCGGTCGTATCGATCACGAAGCCCTCGCTTTGAAGCATCAGCTCGATGCTTTTGGAGGTCGCGCTGTCGTCCTCAACCAGCAAGACACGCATGTCCACCGTCCCCTAATCAATCGGCGCCGGGCCATCCATCTTAATAATGGTTAACCGCAAAGGGTTAACGGAAGATGAAAAAGCCTACGCCTTTAGGGGGACACTTTACGGCTTTTTAACCGTAAGGCCCACACTATCCGCGTCAGAATTTCCAGCGGGCGTCCATCCGGCGCCCGATCCTTTGCTGGTCGGGACCGGAATTGCCCTCGCCCCTCGCTCATCTGATCGACGCCGTGGACGCGCTGCCCACCTACACGCTGTTTGGCAGGGTGACGGCCGTGCTGGGCCTGCTGGTGGAGGTCGGCGGCGTCGACCGTCACCTCTCGATCGGCGGTCGCGCCATCGTCGTGGCCCGTGGCGGCCGCCGGGTGCCGTGCGAGGTTGTCGGTTTCCGGCAGGGAAGGGCGCTCCTGATGCCGCTGGGCAGCCTGGAGGGCGTTGGCCTCGGCTGCAGGGCGGAGGTCGCGGCGGCGCAGCCGGTGATCCATCCCAGCGACGCCTGGCTCGGCCGGGTCATCAACGCGCTGGGCGAACCGATCGACGGCAAGGGGCCGCTACGCGCCGGCAAGGCCGCGATGCCGCTCAGGGGCACCCCGCCCGCCGCCCATACGCGCGGACGGGTCGGCGCCAAGATCGATCTGGGCGTGCGGGCGCTGAACACCTTCGTCTCCTGCTGCCGGGGGCAGCGCATGGGCATCTTCGCCGGATCGGGCGTCGGCAAGTCGGTGTTGATGTCGATGCTGGCGCGCTACACCGAAACCGATGTCAACGTCATCGGCCTGATCGGCGAACGCGGCCGTGAGGTCCAGGAATTCATCGAGGACGATCTGGGCCCGGAAGGGCTGGAACGGTCGGTCGTCATCGTCGCCACCTCCGACGAACCGCCGCTGATGCGCCGGCAGGCCGCCTACACCACCATGGCCGTGGCCGAAAGGTTCCGCGACAAGGGCAACCATGTCCTTTGCATGATGGATTCGATCACCCGCTTCGCCATGGCCCAGCGGGAGATCGGCCTGTCGGCGGGGGAGCCGCCGACCAGCAAGGGCTATCCGCCGACCGTCTTCGGCGAACTGCCGCGCCTTCTGGAGCGCGCGGGCCCCGGCGTCGCGAACGAGGACGGGGAGGGCGCGATCACCGGCCTCTTCACCGTGCTGGTGGAGGGCGACGACCATAACGAACCGATCGCTGACGCGGTGCGCGGCATCGTCGACGGCCATATCGTGCTGGAGCGGCAGATCGCCGAGCGCGGGCGCTATCCGGCGATCAACGTGCTGCGTTCGGTGTCGCGGACGCTGCCCGGCTGCAATACGGAGCCGGAGAACGATCTGGTCCGCGCCGCCCGGCGGCTGCTTTCCACCTATGAGGACATGGCGGAGATGATCCGCCTGGGCGCCTACCGGAAGGGCAGTGACCCGGTGGTGGACGAATCCATCCGCTATTATCCGGAGATCGAGAAGTTCCTCGACCAGCGGAAGGATGATTGCACGAATCTGGTCGAAGGCTATGCGCGCCTCGCCGCCATCCTCGGCCGTCCCGATCCCGCCGCGGCCGACGCGGCATGAAGGATCTGAAAGGCCTGATCCGGCTCAATCGCTGGCAGCTTGACGAGAAGCGGCGCGCGCTCGCGGAGCTTCAGACCCTGGCCGACCGGCTGAACGGGGAGATCGAACGGTTGGATGCGGAGATCGAGCGCGAGAAGGCCTCGGTCGCCGCCGCCGCCGATCCGGTGGCGGGCTTCGCCGTCTGGCTGAATGCCGCGCGCGGACGCAGGGAAAGGCTGGTCCAGTCCGTCTCCCAGGTGGAGGCCCAGATCGCCGCCGCGAGGGACCAGATCGCCGAGGCGTTCCAGGAACTCAAGAAGTACGAACTGGCGCAGGAAGACCGCGACCGCCGCGCCCTGCTGCGCCACCGCCGCCGCGAAACCGCCGCCTTCGACGAAATCGCCCTCAACGGCTTCCGCCGCCGCCAGGCCGCCGAGGCGGGGGAATAATTCGCCAACCAACACCCCCTCACCCAACCCTCTCCCCGGAGGGGCGAGGGCTACCAATTCACCCTCGCCCCTCCGGGGAGAGGGAGGGACCCGCGAAGCGGGAGGGTGAGGGGTGGTTTGGTTCCCTATGCCGCCCGCAACGCCAGCCAGCCCTTGAACCCCGCCTGGAAGGTCAGCAAGCCGGCCAGCCCGACGCGTTCGCAGGCCTCCGCGAAGGCGGTCGTCAACTGTCCCCGCGCGGACTCATCCAGCTTCAGGCGGCTGCGCAGCGCCAGGTCGAGGCGCTTGCCCGCCAGCCTGCCGTCCAGTTGCAGCGGGCCCAGCCGGCTTAGTTCGACCTCAATCATGAAGCGCCGGCCCCGTCCGCCGGCGGCCTCGCCTTCTTCCTCCGCCTCATCGCGGCCGATGTGTGGCAGCAGCAGGTGGATCGGGGCGATGTCGCCGCCGGTCATGACGGGCAGCGTGAAAGGCCGCCATTCCGCGCCGTCGGGATCGACGATCGTGCGGCCGCCGGGGGTCATCTCCGCCAGCGCGCGGGCCGGCAGATCGGTCTTGGCGGCGGCGTCCAGCACCCTGGCCGCGCGATCTCCCAGCCAGGGGCGAAGATCGCCGCCGCGCGCCGCGGCGAACAGGAAGAGAAGGCCAGTCCCCAACTGTTGCGTCGGTTGGGGCAGCGCCTGGGCGGCCTGACGGGCCAGCGCGGGGTCGCCCTGGATCAGCGTCGCCAGCGTCTCCCGCAGCGCCGGGAAGGCCCGCGCCGACGCGCCGGACTCCGTCGGCAGGTCGAATGGGGCGAGGCGGCCGAGCGGTTGTGCGGCCGTCGCCTGTGCGGGCGTCGCGCCGGCGAAGGCTTTCGATAAGGCTGCGACGGCCGCGCCGAGCGTGGCCGGGGCGGGCGCGGGAGGCATTCCCGACTTCGGCGCGGCGACGGCCATGGCCTGCTGCCCGGCGGGCGGATCGCCGGACGACGCGATCAGCGTCAGAGGGATCGAGGGCGGCGCGCCAGGGCGGGCTGGCGCGGAAGTCTGCGGTCCGATCTGGGCGGCTGGCTGCGGCGGTGGTTTCCGCTCGGTTGCCACCGGCGATGTGACGGTGGTGAGGGCTGACGGCACCGGCGTTGGCGGAGGTGCGCCTGGAGCGGGCGTTGTCGTTATCGCCGGTTGGGCCGGCGGCGCTCCTGGAGGAGTTCCGGCAGGCGCGGCCGACAGGATCGCGATCGCCGGCAGCACGGCCTTGCCTCCCCCCGGCGGCGGGGTCGGCAGGGAGGGTATCTGGATCGTGACCGGCCGGTCGATAGGCAGCGGCGTCGGAATCTTCAGCGTCAGGACGCCCAGCGCGGTGCGCACGGTCGTCGCGCCGTCGGGCCTGCTGCCGGTCACGGTTCCGGTGACCACCAGCAGGCGGGTCAGGCGCGTCAGCAGCAGGTCGGGAAGGTCGATCAGTTCGCCCTTCACCGCCGTCGGGACGCCCCCGGAAGCGGTCGTTCCCGCCCCCGTCCCCGTCGATGGCGGGGGCGTGGCGGCGGGGCCGCTCGGCGCGCCGCTCATCGGCTCCCGGGAGGGCTGGCAGGGGCGGAGAGCAGACGCGCCGCGATCGCCTCCACGTCGCGGGCGGCATCGCTGTGCGGCGACCGGACCAGCAGCGGGGCCTGGGCGCGGATCGCGTCCCGCACATGCCGGTCCTGCCGGATGACGCCCAGCAGCGGCGGGGTGGTCTGGAGGAAGTTCTGGCAGGCGCGCGCCAGCGTGTCGTAGGTCCGCTCCCCGTCCCTCAGGGTCCGCGCCAGATTGACCACGACCCGCACGTCGACATCCGGCCGCGCGCCATGCAGCAGCTTGATGAAGGCATAGGCGTCGGTCAGCGCCGTCGGCTCCTCCGTCGTCACGATCAGCACCGTCCCGGCCTGGAGCGCCAGTTGACGGGTCGCGCGGTCGATCCCCGCGCCGAGGTCGACCACCACCCTTCCGTAGCCGCCCGCCAACTCGGCCAGTTCCGCGCGCAGCGCGTTCAGCCGGTCCAGCGTCAGTCCTGCAAGGCTGCCCGATCCCGACCGGCCGGCCAGGATGTCGAAGCCGCCGGACGCGAAGCGGCTGACCGCGCCGCGCAGGCTGGAATCGCCCTCCAGCACGCTGGCCAGATCCGCTTCCGGCATGAGGCCGAGCTGTATGTCGACATTGGCGAGGCCGAGGTCACCGTCGAACAGCAGCACCTTCTGCTTCTTCCCGGTCAGCCCTTGGGCCAGCGCCTGGGCCAGCGTCACCGCGAACCAGGTCTTGCCGACGCCGCCCTTGCCGGAGGCGACGGCGATCATGCCTTCCATCCGGCGGGGCGTGACGGGAAGGGGCGTGACGGCTGCCGAAAGCGGCTGTGACATGGCGGGAGTGGTCATGCGCTGCGCGCTCCTTGATGCGCCTGCCGGGAACGCGGTTGCCGGGCGTCGGCGTTGTCGTGACGGTCGGTCAGCAGCAGTCGGGCGAGCGCCGGAGGATCGAAGGGGACAATTCCGTCCTTGATGCGCGGGGTGTCGCCATATTCCGCGAAGGCGAGATTGGCCGCGTGGGCTGCGGCCAGCAGGCTGCCCAGCCGGCGCGCCATGTCAACGCGCGTGGCGACCAGCCGCCGCGCGCCCAGATCGGCGAACGCCTTCGCGATGTCGCCGGCCTCCACCGGATCCAGCCCCGCCGGCAGCGCCAGCACCGGCTCCATCCCGCCCAGCACGAGGAATCGGCCGAGCGCAACCATATCCGCCGCCTGGAGATGGTTGCGGCCGGCCGTGTCGATCACGACCAGGTCGGCCGCCTTCGTCTCGGCGAGGGCGGATCGCAGTTCCGTCGGCGTGTCCGCCCGAGCCAGCGGCAGCTTCATCGCTTCGGCGAAGGCGGCCAGCGAAGCGCCGCCGCCTGTCCGGTCCGTATCTGTGGTGATCAGCGACACCGACTGGCCAGCCATTAGCGCGCGGGCCGCCAGCTTCGCCGTCGTCTGCGTCTTGCCCACGCCCGGCGGGCCGACCATGACGATCGGCCGGCCATCCTCACGGTTGGCGAGGGAAGAAAAGCCGAACATATCCCGCAGCCCTGCCGAAAGGGCGCGGCCGGGGTCGCGCGTGTCGAACCCGGCGATCCGGTCCAGCAGCGCCTCCCCGATGATGGCGGGCACGCCGTGGGACCGCATTGCGCGGTAGATGGCGTCCAGCCCGTCGGCCGGGTCGGGCGCGTCGGTGCGTGCTGGACGGGGAGGGGGCTTGCGCACCGTCTCCTCGTCGATCGCCGCCGTCACGCGGACGCCGCCATCCCTGTCGTCGTTGGTCGCCACGATGATCGCGGCGTCGCCCAGCGTCTCGCGGATCTGGGCCATCGCCTCAGCCACGGTGGGCGCGGTGAAGGATTTGAGACGCACCGATCAATGACTCCTCATGTCCGCGGCTCTTCATATCTGGCCCAAGGTCTTGATGCGCGCCTTCGGGTGGATTTCGTTCTGCGACATGACCGTGGTCGCCGGCCGGAACCGCTCCACGATCGACCGGACATAGGCGCGGATGCCGGGGCTGGTCAGCAGGACCGGGTTCTCGCCCATCATCGCGTGGCGCTCGAAGGTCTGGCGGACAGCGTTGATGAATTCCTGAAGCTTGGTCGGCGCCATCGCGAGTTGCCGGTCCTCGCCGTCGCCGACCACCGCTTCGGCGAACGCCTGCTCCCAGTTCGGCGACAGGGTGACCAGCGGGATGAAGCCGGAATCGTTGGTCCCGGCGTTGCTCAACTGGCGGGCCAGCCGGCTGCGCACATGCTCGGTGATCGCGTTGACGTTGCGGGTGTAGCTGCATGCCTCCGCCACCCCCTCCAGGATCGTCGGCAGGTCGCGGATCGACACCCGCTCGGTCAGCAGGTTCTGGAGAACCCGCTGAAGGCCGCCGATGGTGATCTGGTTGGGCACGACGTCCGCGACCAGTTTCTGATGATCCTTGTCCAGCTCGTCCAGAAGCTTCTGCGTCTCGGCATAGGACAGAAGCTCGGGCATCTGGTCCTTGATCGTCTCCGTCAGATGGGTGGTGATGACGGTCTGGGCGTCCACGACGGTATAGCCGCGGAACATCGCCTCTTCCTTGTTCTTCGGGTCGATCCACATGGCCGGAAGGCCGAAGGTGGGCTCCGTCGTCGCCTCGCCGGCCATGGAGATGGCGTCGCCGCGCGGGTCCATCACCAGCAGCATGCCGGGCCGCACGTCGCCGCGCGCGCTCTCGATCTCCTTTACCCGGATGACATAGGTGTTGGCCGGAAGCTGGAGGTTGTCCTGGATGCGGACCGACGGCAGGACGAAGCCCATGTCGGCGGCCAACTGCCGGCGCAGCCCCTTGATCTGGTCGGTCAGGCGCGCGCCGCTGGCGTTGTTGATCAGCGCCAGCAGGCCATAGCCCAGCTCCAGCCGGATCTGGTCGATCTGCAGGGCGGATGAGATAGGCTCCTCCGCCACCGGGGCGGCGTTCGCCTCCTTCTGCGTCTGGACCTCCCGCTCCGCCGCTTCATCGATCTTCCTCCGGGACAGTTTCCACGCCGCGCCGCCGGCCAGCGCGGCCATGCCCAGGAACGGGATCATCGGGATGCCCGGCAGCAGGCCCAGGCAGGCCATCAGGATCGCCGACAGTCCCAGCGCCTTGGGATAGCCGCTCAACTGGCCGAACACCGCCTTGTCGGCGGACCCGGCGACGCCGGCCTTGGTGACCAGTATGCCCGCGCCGACGGAAACGATCAGCGCCGGGATCTGGCTGACCAGCCCGTCGCCCACCGTCAGCAGCGTGTAGACGTTCGCCGCCTCGCCGAACGACAGGCCCATCTGGACCGTGCCGATGATGATGCCGCCGATGACGTTGATGAAGGTGATCAGCAGGCCGGCGATGGCGTCGCCGCGCACGAACTTCGCGGCGCCGTCCATGGCGCCGTAGAAGGTGCTCTCGTCCTCCAGCTCCTTGCGGCGGGAGCGGGCCTGCTCCTCGTTTATCAGCCCGGCGGACAGGTCGGCGTCGATCGCCATCTGCTTGCCCGGCATGGCGTCAAGGCTGAACCGCGCGCTCACCTCGGCGATGCGGCCGGAACCCTTGGTGATGACGACGAAGTTCACGATCACCAGGATCGCGAACACGATGATCCCGATGACGAAGTTGCCGCCCATGACGAAGTTGCCGAAGGCTTCGATCACCTTGCCGGCGGCGTCGTGCCCCTCATGCCCATTGGCGAGAATCAACCTCGTCGACGCCAGGTTCAGCGCCAGCCTCAGCATCGTCGCGATCAGGAGGATCGTCGGGAAGGAGGAGAATTCCAGCGGCTTGTCGATGAACAGCACCGTCATCAGGATGAGGACGGAAAGGGTGATCGACAGCGCCAGGCTGATATCCAGCAGCCATGCCGGCATCGGCAGGATGAGCACGACCAGGATCGCGACGACGCCCAGCGCCAGCGCGATGTCGCCGCGCTTGGCGATGCCGCCGCCCAGCGCGGCCAGCGACAGCCTGCCGCCGCCGCCAGGAGAACTGCTCTCTATCGCTCCGCTTTGATCGGTCACGTCGAACGCTCCATGTCACCCGCGCCCTTGAGGCGTGGCGAGAGGCCTCTGTTCATTCAGCCCAGCGCCCGCGCCCGCTCCGGCTCGCCCGGCATCGGGATCGACACGCCTTCCTCGCCGTACTGCTTCAGCTTGTTGCGCAGCGTGCGGATGGAGATGCCCAGGATGTTCGCCGCATGGGTGCGGTTGCCCAGCGTGTGGTTCAGCGTCTCCATGATCAGGTCGCGCTCTACCTCCGCCACCGTGCGGCCGACCAGGTTGGAGGCGCGCTCCATCGCCGTATTGGCGGGGGAGGGCGCGGCGCCCGGCTGGGCGGCCGGCGCCAGGCCCTGGCCGGACAGCATGATGGCGTCCGGCTCCACCGCCGCGTCGGGCGACAGCAGCACCGCGCGGTGCATCGTGTTCTCCAGTTCCCGCACATTGCCGCGCCAATGGTGGGCGGCCAGCATCGCGGAGGCGTCGTCGCTCAGCGCCTTGCGGCCCAGACCGTTCACTTCGGCGTATTTCTGGACGAAATGCTCGGCCAGCAGCGGGATGTCCGCCGGCCGCTCCCGCAGGCTCGGCAGGCGGATGTTCATGACGTTGAGGCGGAAATAGAGGTCCTCGCGGAAATTGCCGGAGCGGACCTCCTCCTCCAGATCGCGGTTGGAGGTCGCCAGCAGGCGGATGTCCACCTTGATCGGCTGCGTGCCGCCGACCCGGTCGATCTCCCGCTCCTGGACCGCGCGCAGCAGCTTGGCCTGGAGGCGCGGATGCATCTCGCTGATCTCGTCCAGCAGCAGGGTGCCGCCATTGGCTTCCTCGAACTTGCCGACGCGGCGGGCCACGGCGCCGGTGAAGGCGCCCTTCTCATGGCCGAACAGCTCGCTCTCCAGCAGGTTCTCCGGGATCGCCGCGCAGTTGACGGAGATGAAATTGGCGTTCGCCCGCCGGCTCTTGCGGTGGATGTAGCGGGCCATCAGCTCCTTGCCGGTGCCGCTTTCGCCGGTGATCAGCACGCTGGCGTCGCTGGGCGACACCTGGTCGGCCAGCTTCAGCACCCGGCTCATCGCCGGGTCGCGGCTGACGATCGAATGGCTTTCCTCCGCCACCGCCTCCAGCACGGCGGCGATCAGCTCCGCGTCCGGGGGAAGGGGGATATACTCCTTCGCGCCCGACCGGATGGCGCGAACCGCCGCGCCGGCGTCGGTGCCGATGCCGCAGGCGACCACGGGCACATGGATGCGTTCGGCCTTCAACCGGTCGCAGAGATCCAGCACGTCCAGCTTGACGTCGACCATCACAAGGTCGGCGCCCTGGCCGTTGCGCAGGGTCTTCAGCGCGCCTTCCACCGTCTCGATATGCGCGACCTTCGCCCCCCGCTGGTGGGCGATCTTGCCGGCCGTGGTGATGTGGCCCTCAAGGGTGCCGACGATGAGTAGACGCATGGTGCTAACCTCTCTCCACGAAGCGGACGCTGACGCCCGCCGACCTCAAATTCAGGAACGGTCGGATTTGATGATCTCGGTCATGGTCACGCCCAGGCGGTCCTCGACCACCACGACCTCGCCGCGCGCGACCAGACGGTTGTTCACATAGATGTCGATGGCCTCGCCGACCTTGCGGTCCAGTTCCACCACCGCGCCGCGGCCCAGCTTCAGAAGCTGGTTGACCTGCATGGTGGTCTTGCCCAGCACCGCGGAGATCTGGACCGGGATGTCGTAGATCGCCTCCAGGTCCTTGGTGACGACGGGCATGTCCTCGCCATCTCCCAGATCGGGGCCGTTGCCGTTCATCTTGGTGTCCAGATCGTCGAGATCGAGATTGTCGCTATTGGCCATAGGGCCTCTCCTAGCTTGCGAGTGTCAGTTTGCCGGGCCTGCCGTCGCCTTTCGGCGCGTCCCCGGCGACGGGTTTGGGTTTGGCGGAACGCAGGCGGGCGGCCGCCGCCTCCATCTCCGCCCACAGCTTCTCCGAAATCCGCTCCGCGCCGCCGTCGGCCCATTCGACCTTGACGTCCGACGGTCCCAGGCTCGGCTCCGCCAGCAGGACCACCGCGCCGTCGAAGCCCAGTCTGCCGGTGATCTCCCCGATCCGGGCCTTGACCATGTCCAGCATCGGATCGGCGACCCGAATGACGATCCTCGGCTCCTCCATCAGGTCGCCCAGGCATGCGCCGATCACGGCTTCGATCTCCGCCATCCCCTTGCGCTGCGCCAGGTCCGGGAACAGCTTCCGGACCATCGCCATCGCCGCTTCCATGGCCTGCTCGGCCAGTTCCGCATCCTGGCCGCGTTGGGCGTCCAGTAAGGCCGCCGCGCGGTCGCCGATCGCGGTCAGCGCGTCCGCCGCCTGCCGCTCGACCGAAGCCATCGCTTCCGCGCGCCCGGCCGCTTCGCCTTCGGCCCGCGCGTCGGCGCGAGCGGCCGCCATCTCTTCCTCCGTGAAGGTCGGCGGCGGCTCAGGCTCCGGCGTCTCGACCGCCTCCTCCGTCGCCTCGTCCTCCAGGTCGGGGGCGTCGAGGTCGAAGGAGGTGTCGAACAGGAAGCGTTGGGACTTTGCCATCGGCTAGTACACCAGCTCGTCGTCGCCCTTGCCCTCGGCGATGATGATCTCGCCGCGGCCGGCCAGGTCCTTGGCGACCTGCACCATGTACATCTGCGATTCGTCCACGTCCTTCAGGCGGACCGGGCCCATCGCGCTCATCTCCTCGCGCATCAGCTTCCCGGCGCGTTCCGACATGTTGGAGAAGAAGAGGTCGCGCAGCGTCTCCGACGCGCCCTTCAGCGCGATCGCCAGCTTGTCCTTCTCCACCGCGCGCAGCACGGTCTGGATCGCGGTCGGGTCCAGCCGGCCCAGATCCTCGAAGGTGAACATCAGCGCCTTGATCCGCTCCGCGGCGTCGCGGTTGCGTTCCTCCAGGGCGGTCAGGAACTTGTTCTCGGTCTGGCGGTCCAGATTGTTGAAGATCTCCGCCATCATCTCGTGGGCGTCGCGGCGGTTGGTCCGGGCCAGGTTCGACATGAACTCCGTCCGCAGCGTCCGCTCCACATCGTCCAGCACGTCCTTCTGGACCGCCTCCATGCGCAGCATGCGCATGATAACCTCCATGGCGAAGCTCTCCGGCAGCAGCCCCAGCACCTGGGCCGCATGGTCGGCCTTGATCTTCGACAGCACCACGGCGACGGTCTGCGGGTATTCGTTCTTCAGGTAGTTGGCCAGGACGTTCTCGTTCACATTGGCCAGCTTCTCCCACATCGTCCGACCGGCGGGGCCGCGGATCTCCTCCATGATGGTGTCGACCTTCTCGCGGTCCATCACCTTCAGGAGCAGCCTTTCGGTCGATTCGAACGTGCCGACCAGCGAGCCGGTGGAGGAGATCTGCTCGGCGAACTCCACGCACAGCCGCTCGACCAGGGTCGCGCTGATCGTGCCGAGGTTCGCCATCGTCTGGCTGAGTTCCTTGATCTCGTCCTCATCCATGAAGACGAACAGGCGCGCGGCGTGCTCCTCGCCCAGGGCCAGCATCAGGACCGCCGCCTTCTCGGGCCCGCTCATGCTGCGGAAGTCGTCGCGTACGCGGATGGCCGCCATCGTGTTTTCCTATGCGTTCAAGAAATTTTCTGAGCGGAGCGGCGGCGCGCTCAGCTTTCCTGGTACATCCAGTTCCGGATGATGGCGACGGCCTCCTCCGGGTGCTTCTCCACGATCTCGCCCACCTTCCGCAGGGAGGAGGCGCGGACCCGGCCTTCGACCTGGCCGATGTCGATCAGGGCGTCCAGCTCGCTTTCCTCCTGGCCGCCGCCGGAAGGCAGCGCGGCCAGGTCGGTGTTGCTCATGCCGGGAATGCTTGACATGCCGGGTCCGGCCAGCGCCGCCCGCTGCATGCCGCCCGTCGGATCGGGCAGGAAACCATCCAGCGCGTCGCCGACGGGGGTGTTCCGGCTGCCTTCCAGCACCCGCGCCAGCAGGGGGCGGATCACCAGCAGGATGACCAGCACCGCCACGATCGCCAGCACCAGCATCTCGGCCATGCGGAACAGATCGTCGCGCGGGACGCCGAAGATGGTGTTGTCCGGCAGCGGCGCGGCCAGGTCGGTTTCGGTCGACGCGAAGCGCATGTTCACGACCTCGATCGTGTCGCCGCGCGCGGCGTCGAACCCAACCGCGGACCGCGCCAGGGCGGCCAGCTTCTCCATCTCCTCCATGTCGCGGGGCTGGTAGACGGTCTGCCCTTCGGCGCCGGTCGTGTAGACGCCATCGATCATCACCGCGATCGAGAGGCGGGTCACGACCGGGGTCTCGCGCACCGTGTTCTGTACGACGCGACTGATCTCGAAGTTGGTCGTCTCCTCGGTGCGGCTGTTCGTCTCGCTGGGGCCGGCCATGCCGCCGCCGTCGAACAGGCCGGGCACGTCGGCTTCCGGCAGGTTCGTCGCCACCGTGACCGGATCCGGACCGCCGCCGGTGGTGCTCTCGCTCGTATCCTCGATGAACTGGACGGATCGCGCGACCTGGCTGTCCGGGTCGTACCGCTCCTCGCTGGTCGTCACCCGGTCGAAATCCATCTGCGCGCTGACCCGCGCCTCGACCTTGCCGACGCCGACAGACTGGCCCAGAAGCTGCTCGATCTGCTCGACCAGCCGCCGCTCATAGTCGCGGCGGATCTCCAGATTGTCGGCAAGCTGAAGGCTGCCTTCATCGCCATCGGTCCCGCTGGCCAGCAGCGTGCCCTGATCGTCGACGATTGAAATGCTGGTCGGTTGCAGGCGCGGCACGGCCGTCGCCACCAGATGCCGGATCGCCATCACCTGTTCGTTGGAGAGGCCGGCGCGGTCCAGTTGCAGCACGACGCTCGCGCTCGGCTCCTGCCGGTCGCGGGAGAACAGCTCCCGCTCCGGCAGCACCAGATGGACGCGGGCGGACTGGACGCCGGCGATGGTGCTGATCGTCCGCGCCAGCTCGCCTTCCATGGCGCGCAGGCGATTGATGTTCTGCATGAAGTTGGTGGTGCCGAACCCGTCGGTCTGGTCCCAGATCTCGTTGCCGACGCTGCCGATGGAGCCGCCGCGCGGCAGCCCTTCCTCAGCCAGCAGCACCCGCACCCGGTCGACCTGGTCGATGGGAACCAGGATGCGTGCGCCGTCGCCGTCCACCTGGTAGGGAATCGCCATCTCATCCAGCCGCTGCACCATGGCGCCGCTGTCGGTAAGGCTGAGGTCGCCATAGAGCAGGTCCATCTGGGGCGTGGACAGGCGCGCCATCAGGAAGACGAAGAAGCCGATAAGGCCAATCGCCACCCCGCCCATCGCGGCAAGCCGTAGGGGACCCAGACTGCGGAGAGTGTTCAGAAAAGCATTCACGGGGGGAAGCCCAGCACCGTTGGAGATGGTCCGACGTTCGTGCGGACTTTGTCTCCGGGCCCGTGAAGAGATCGTTAATGGGCAGGCAAATTTTGCCTACCGCTAGGCAAATTCATCCCATCGTCATATCGATTAGGGAAGGGGGCGATCAGTCGCCCATCTCCGTCCGCGTCGCGCGGTAATTCTGCAGCCGGGTCGCCCGCAGCCCCGGAATCCCATGGCTTTCGATCAGCCGCTGCCAGGACAGGAATTCCTCGACGGAGAGGTTGTAGCGGCGGCAGGCATCCTCCAGGCTCAACAGCCCGTGACGCACGGCCGCGACCACTTCCGCCTTGCGGCGGCTGACCCACCGCTTGGTTTCCGGCGGCGGCAGGTCCTGCAACGTCAAAGCCCGTCCGCCCGGACCGATCACGGTGTGCGGCCGGCCGTTCGGGGGGAGACTCATGGGTATTTCCCGGCTCTTTGTCCGACTGTCAGGCATCGCCACACGCTAGTGGCGGCCGTTTAAAAAAGGGCTAAAGCTTGTGGTTAACCCCGGGTAAACGCCGGGCAGGCCGCGGCTTATGGATTTCCGTATCAAGTTCGGAATGACCAAACAAAACAACGTCATGCTGGACTTGATCCAGCATCCATGCGGCATCGATGGCGGGCGAAGTCGCCCCGGGCCTTCGCCGCCGATGAAGCGGCGATGGCCCATGGATTCCGGATCAAGTCCGGAATGACCAACAAAAACAAAGCCGTGCCGGACCGGGACGCTTACGCCGCCCCGGCCCGCCGGTCAGGCCTTACCTTTTGATGCGGACCAGCTCGTCCAGCATCTCGTCGGCCGTGGTGATGATCTTGGCGCTGGCCGAATAGGCCCGCTGGGTCACGATCATGTTCGTGAATTCCGTCGCCAGGTCGACCGTGGAGGATTCAAGCGCGCCGGAGATGATCTGCCCCGCGCCCCCGGTATTGGCGTCGCGCAGGAAATAGGCACCCGACCGGTCGGTCTCGATGAAGGTGTTGCCGGTCCGGCTCTCCAGCCCGTTGGGGTTGGGGAAGGTCGCCAGCGGCACCTTGAAGACCTTCAGCGACCGGCCATTGTCGAAGATCGCCGTGACGAAGCCCTGCTCGTCGATCTGCACGCCCTGGAAAGCGCCGAACTGGACGCCGTCCTGATCGATCCGGTCGACCAGATAGTCGGTGGAGAACTGCGTCAGCCCGGCGGCGTCTCCGGAAAGGCCCAGTCCGAAATCGAGCGTCGTCGATCCGTCGCCCCAGGTGGCTCCGTTCGCCAGTGTGTAGACCGACATGTCGAGCCCAAGGCTCAGCGGCGTGCCGGCGGTCGCTGTCGGCTGGCTGCTGGTGGAGACGGGCTTGCCGGTATTGTCGAAGGTGACGGAGCCGATCGGCGCGCCCCAGGTCGACGGATCGTCCGGATCGCTGGGCGCGCCGGCGACCTGCTGGCCGTCGGAGACGCGGGTCAGGTCCTGGACATAGGCGCTCCAGGTCGCGGTGGCCCCGGCGCCGGTCGTCGCGCCCGTCTTCACCCAGCGGACGGTCAGATTGTACCCGACCCCCAGACTGTCGAAGATCTGCACCGTCGCCGGATAGGTATCGTCCAAATTGGACGCAGCCAGATTCGCGGACCCGTTGGCGACGGCTGAGATGTTCTGCGCCCCCGATCCGGAGGTCGTGGCGGTGCTGTCGATGGCCACCGGCGATCCGGCAACCGCGCCACCGGTCAGCGCCGACAGGTTGAGCGTCGTCGCGGTGCCGCCGGTGACGGCCCCCGAGGTTTCGTCGAAGGTCAGGGTGCCCAGATTGATCGGCAGTGCGGCGCCGACCTCGGCTCCCGTCGGCGATTCGACGCTGGTGACGTTCACCTGGTCCCAGGTGATCGTTCCAGCCGCCGCCGGGTTGGTCTGAACGAAGCTCAGCGTGACCTGGTAGGGCGTGCCGTCATTGGCGAAGACCTGGACGGTCTGGGTCGCGGCCCCGCCGCCCGCGGCGTTGTAGGTCAGGTTGCCGTTCAGGGTCATCGTCGTCGACGGGGCGGGGGAAATCAGCTCCGAATCAGCCGGCAGGTTGGCCTGGAGGTTGATCTCCGTCGTCGGCTGGACGCTGCCCGTCAGGTTGGAGATGTTGATGGTCTCAAGCTCGTTCAGCACGTTGGGGTTCACCCCCGGCGCAAGAGAGCCGTCGGGGCTCAGCCGCCAGCCCTGGAGGTAGTATCCGGCCGTGTTGCGGAGGTTGCCCTCATCGTCCGGCTGGAAGCCGCCGGCGCGGGTGAAGCCGTAATTGTCGCCGATGCCGGGATTGATGGCGTTGTTGACCACGAAGAAGCCGTTGCCGGACACGGCGATGCTGGTCGGACCCTCGGCGGATTGCAACAGCCCCTGCTTGTCGATCGTCTGGAAGGGCGTGGAGCGGACGCCGCCCGGCGAATAGTGGCTGGGCGATGCGCTGCGCGTGACGAAGGTCGAAAACCGCGCCTGCGTTCCCTTGTAGCCGATCGTGTTCACGTTGGAGATGTTGTCGGAGATCATGCCCAGGGCCTGGCTCTGGGCGAACAGCCCCGACACGCCGGAGAACATCGCGCCGTAAATGCTCATCTTACTGCTCCTTCACCCTTAAAGGTGCTGCATGGGGGCCGGTTTGAAGGCGGCCAGGAATGGTTGAGGTCAGGCCGCCGGGGCGTCCGTTTCTTCGGTGGGCTCGCGGATCGCCATCACATTGCCCAGGGAGACGGTGAAGCCCCCGACATCCAGCGCGATCTCCCCGCCGGAAAGCTCCACCCCCTTCACGTTGGCGACGATGGAGGTGGTGGTGTCGATGGCTTCGCCGGCGGCGTCCTTGGCGACGACCTGGATGCGATAGGTGCCCTCGGGCGCGCGTTCGCCGTCGGCCGTCATGCCGTCCCAGTTGAAGTCGTAGTCGCCGGCGGCGGTCCTGCCTTCGGTGGAGAAGACGATCGTGCCGTCCTCGTTCATGATGTTGATCTGGGTCGTCGCGCTCGCGACCGGCAGTGAGTAGCGGTAGGCGATGTCGCCGGTCTCGCCCAGTCTCATCGCGTTGCCGGCGACCTCGATATCCTTGCCGGACAGCGAGGAGGCGAAGGCGATCTGATTCGCGCCCTGGAGGGCGATCAGCGTCTCTAGGTTCTCGTTTTGCTGGATCGACTGCTCGACCTGACTGAACTGGACGAGCTGCGAGGTGAACTCGTTCGTGTCCATGGGCGAGATCGGATCCTGGTACTTCAACTGCGTCGTCAGCAGGCTGAGGAAGCTGTCGAAGGTCTGGTTCAGGGTGGCCCTGTTGGCGCTGCCGCCGGTGCCGGTCGCGCCGCCAGCGGTCGTGTTGTTCACTTCCATGATCTTATCCTTAGCCTTTCAGACCGATAGATCCACGCCGCCCAGCCGCACGGTGCGGGGCGGGGGCATGTCAGCGGTGGAGTCCGCGGCGGCGGATCGCCCGTTCCCGCCCGACTGGCTTCCGCCATCCCGAGAGGAGTTGCCGCCATCGCGAAGGTTGAAGCTCAGACTGTCGCCGTCGGCCTGTAGGCCGGCATTCTGCAGCGCCTGCTCCAGCCCGCGCGCGTCGCGCTGGAGAAGGGCCAGCGTGTCCGGCCGGTCGGCGGAGATCACCGCCTGCACCCGCCCGTCGAACCCGACCTCCATCTGGATGTCCACGCGCCCCAGCTCGGCCGGCTTCAGGCTCATGCTGATGCGGTCGACGCCCTCGGAGACGGCTTTCTGGAGGCGGATGCCGATCTGCTCGGTGACCGGTAGATGAACGGGTGGCGTCCGGCTGACGACCGTTAGCGCCGTCGTGGACAGGAGGGCAGGGGGCCCGTTGCCCTGCGTCGCCGCGCCCGGAATCTGCGGAAGAGCGGAGTCGGCGGGCTTGTCGGCTGTCATCCGGAAATCTGGTGCGGCGTCCCCGGAAACCTTTCCGACTCCCCCAAGCGCCGCCTTGGCGGCCGCCGCCACGCCGCCTTGCGCTCCCTGGCCGCCGGCATTCTGGCCGTCCTTCTGCTGTCCCTGGCCCGCGCCGGCCAGCTTCGACGCATCGAAGCCGGCCGCCGGCTGCTCGCCGCCGCCCGCTGCGGCCGTTGCGGCAGTAGCGGATGTCTGTTGCGGTCGCGCCGTCGCCGCTGGCATATCGGCCTTGAGGGACGGTGCGGCAGCCGTGGCGGCCAGCGCCGTTGCAATCTGAGAATTGCCGCCGGCGGCTTGCGCCGCCCCCGCGATCTCTGCGGCCGGCTTGGCCGGCTGCCCGCTGAGCGTCGGTGCTTCCGGCGTGGCCTGCGTCTTCTGTCCCGCGCCGCTGTCGACCGTCGCGGCTCCCCTCGGCTTCGGGGTCGGCGTGGCGTCGGCGGCCGCCGGGGCAGGGGCCACGGCATTCTCCGGAGAGGCGTCCGTCTTTGTTACCGGCGTCGCGGTTTCGGTCGGGGCGGATTTTTCGGCCGGAACCGTCTCGGTGGCGGCCGGCGCTTCGGTCTCTGACGCTGCCGGCTCCTCCTTGCGCTTCGGCTCCGTGGTCCGCTTCGGCTCGTCCGCGCGGCGCGGCTCCTCGGCCGGCCTCGATTTCGTCTCGGGCTCCGGCCGGGCAGCCCGCTCGCGATCCCGCTCCGCCCGCATCGCGTCGTGGAACGCGCCATCGCGACCCTTCGCCCCCGGCGCGTCGCGACGCGCCCGGTCGGCGGGCTGGGGCAGGAGATCGGTGACGGACAGGTCCATGGATGGCCTTTGCTGCGGAAGGTTGATCGCCCTCCATGGGGAGCAAGGCTCAGGCCAACTTGTGGACCATTGATTTTATTGGATGATTTCCAGATCTGGAGCAGTTCGGGGGAAGAAGATGCCGCCCCGGAGGCCAAAATTGCCTGGCAGTTTCATCCGCCGGGGAAGGCGGTCAGCGGACCCGCTTCAGGAATCCTTCCGGCGCGACGGATATCTGGAGCTGGTTGTCCATCTGCGCGTCGATCTCGAACTCCGGATGGGTCTTGAGATATTCCCGGACGGCGGTCTTCGGGTTGTCGCCGGGGTCCCACGGCCGGTCCTTGAAGAAGCCCTTGGGCATATCCTCCACGAAGGTGTCGAACACCACGCAATAGCTGCCGACGGACACCAGCGGGGCATAGGCCTCCAGCTCCTGCAGCACATGATTATGGGTGTGCATGGAATCCAGGCAGACCATGATCCGCTCATGCCCATTGGCGGCCTGCCTGACCTGGTCGACCACGTCGGGCGCGACGGACGATCCTTCGATCATCCCGATCCGGTTCGCCATGGGGTGCGCCTCGATCAGCGCGCGGTTGTGCGCGCGGATGTCGATGTCCACGCCGATCACCTTGCGGTGCGGTGCGGCGGGGTCCAGCACCCGCCCTTCGGCCAGCGCGTCGGCATAATCCAGCAGCGCCAGCATGGACGCGCTCATGACGATCGATCCGCCATGGGCGATGCCGGTTTCGATGATCAGGTCGGGTCGAACCCGCCAGATCAATTCCTGCATCGCCATGATGTCCTGCGGATACTGGATGATCGGCCGGCCCATCCAGTGGAAATTGTAGACGTACTGGCGGCCCATCGAGGCCTCCAGCCAATCGCGCGAGAGGCTCCTGAAGTCCGCGTCCTGGCCGAACGCCTCCAGCCGTGCGCGCCGCTCTTCCTCGAACTGTTCGACCGGGTCCATCTGCTTCCTTCCTCTCGGCGCCTCTGTCATTCGGGCCGTTGCTTTTTTGCCTATTGCCGCTCGCCGATGCGCTTCAGCGGCCGCCCAGCATAGACGCCGAAGGCCTCCAATGCCCCCCGGACGACCGAACCGGCCCCGATCACGCAGCCACGGCCGATGACGCTGCCGTCCAGGAGCACGCAATTGGCGCCTATCCAGACATCGTCCTCGATCACGATGCCGCCCTTGCTGGGCAGGAATCCCTGGTCGCGGATGCGCCGATCCTTGCTTTCATAAGCATGGTTGACGGGGGCGAAGGTGCAGTTCGCCGCCACCAGCACGTCGCGGCCGAGATGGATGCCGTTGCCCGTATAGAGGACACAGCCGGAATTGATCTGCGATCCTTCTCCGATGACCAGGTCGCCGACGCCGCCGGCCGGCTTGACCTTCACGAAGCTGTCGATGACCGCGCCGGCGGCGACCACGATGCGCGTCCCCCTGACGGAATCCTCGATGTCCGTCAGGGGGGAGACCTTGGCCGTGGGGTGGATCTCGATGGTCATGGCCGGGCGAAGAAGTTGGCGATGTGACCGGCGATGCGCTTCACCAGATCCGCCGGCATGTTCGAATGAAGGGGCAGGGACAGCACCTCGTGCCCGACCCGGTCCGTCACCGACATGTCGCCGCGTCGCTCATCCTTCAGTAGTGTGAACCAGTGGCCCGGCTGCCAGTGGATGCCGGTATCGATCCCGGAGGCGCGCAGATGGTCCCGCAGCGGCTGGCGGCGTTCGGCCGGAACGCGGATGTAATAGAGGAACGGCGTGACCTCATGGAAGTCCGACTGCGGCGTGATGACGTCAGGCAGGGGCGCCAGCAGCTCGTTGTACAGCTTGCAGGCGGCCTGCCGGGAGGCCGTGATCTCCGGCATCCGGGCCAACTGCGCCAGGCCGATCGAGGCGTGGAGGTTGGCCATGTGATAGCGGAAGCCGACCTCCGCCACGTCATAGGTCCAGGCCCGCTGGTTGCCGTACATCACGCTCGCCGGCTGGGTCATGCCGATCAGCCGCAGGGCGTGGAGCCGGGCGACCTCCTCCTTCGTCCTCACGACCAGCGCGCCGCCGTCGATGCAGGTGATGGTCTTCACCGGGTCGAAGCTGAACATGCAGATGTCGGAGAAGGTGCCGATCCGCCGGCCCTTGTAGGATGAGCCGAGCGCATGGGCGGCATCGTGGATGACGCGCAACCCGTGCCGTTCGGCGAACGCCGCCACCGCGTCATGGTCGGCCATGCAGCAATCGTAGTCCATGGCGATGACCGCTTTGGTGCGGGGGCTCACCAGCGTCTCGGCCTTGTCGATGTCGATGCACAGCGTGTCCTCGCGGATGTCGCACAGGACCGGCTTCGCACCCACCGCCAGGATCGCCTGGAAATCGGCGATGTTGTTGAAGGCGGGGGTGATCACCTCGTCGTCGGGCTGGAGGCCGATCAGCATCATCGACAGGTGAAGCGCGGCATGGCCGGTGCTGACGGCCACGACATGCCGGTCCTCGCCGCCGAGATAGTCCGACAGGGCCGCTTCGAACTGGCCGACGGACGCTCCCATCCCCAGCCATCCCATCTTGAGGGACGCCACCGCCGCATCGATCTCCCCGCTTTCGATCAGCGGCTTGAACACGGGTACGACTGTATCTGTCATGATTTCCTCTTGGAGAGAAAGCGTTCAGTTCGGCTGGAAACGAGGAAGCGCCAGGTCCCGGTCGCTCATGATCCGCTCCGCCTCGGGCCATCCGATCGCCAGCGCCGGGTCGTCCCAGCGGATGCCCGTCGCGGAACCGGCATGGAAGGGCGCGGTCATTTCGTAGAGGATTTCCGTATCCGGGAGCAGCGTCTGGAAGCCGTGGGCGAAGCCCTTCGGGATGTAAAGCTGGCGGCGGTTCTCCGCGCTCAATTCCACGCCGAACCATCTGCCGCGGGTAGGCGAACCGGGACGGATATCGACCGCTACGTCGAAGACCGCTCCCCGCGTGACCCTGACCAGCTTGTCCTC
The DNA here is from genome assembly GCF_039839375.1 of Inquilinus sp. CAU 1745. Classification (NCBI taxonomy): domain Bacteria; kingdom Pseudomonadati; phylum Pseudomonadota; class Alphaproteobacteria; order Rhodospirillales; family Rhodospirillaceae; genus Inquilinus; species Inquilinus sp. CAU 1745. The sequence goes on along the minus strand of NZ_JBDOQU010000008.1, from coordinate 79,531 downwards.
CCCATGGGGCGACGCCTGATAGTGCAGCCCGCGCAGCGTGCCCTTGCGGGGGTTCCACGAAACGCTCTGCTGCACGAAATCGGCGTTCAGCCCGTGCCGGGCGAATTCCTCCCGGCAGACCGTGCGGGCAAAAAGACCCCGCGCATCCTCGCGGGGCTCGATGTCGATGACATGGACGCCGTCAATCGGCGCGCGGGTGATCCTCACGGCAGCACCGTCACCGTCGGAATCGGCACCACGAACCTGCCGCCCCAGTCGCGGATGCCGCCCATCTGGGACATCACCTCATCCTTGATATTCCAGGGCAGGATCAGCAGATAGTCGGGCCTCGTCTCGAAAATCCGTTCGGGCGCGACCACGGGAATGCGCGCGCCGGGCAGCAGCCTGCCCTGCTTGGTCGGGTTCCTGTCGGCGACGCATTCGATGTCGTCCGGCCCGACGCCGCAATAGTTGAGAAGCGTATTGCCCTTGGCCGCCGCGCCGTATGCCGCGATCCGCCGGCTGGCCCGCCGCGCGTCGACAACGAAGGACAGAAGCGACCGCCTGGCCTCCCGCGCGCGCTCCGCGAACGCCGCATAGACGTCCGGCCCGGCCAGCCCCGCCAGGCGTTCCTCGTCCCGCAGGGAAGCGACGTTCCCGGTTTCCCGGTGGCCGGCGCTGTCATGGCAGAGGAACAGCCGCAGGCTGCCGCCATGGGTCGTCAGCCGCTCGACATCGAACACGCGCAGCCCGGCACGGGCGAAGATCGGCAGAAGGGCGGTCAGCGACAGGTAGCTGTAATGCTCGTGATAGATCGTGTCGAACTGGTTGCCTTCGATCAGCCTCAGAAGGTGCGGGAATTCAAGCGTCACCACCCCTTCGGGTTTGAGGATCGCCGGCATCCCGCCCACGAAATCGTTGATGTCCGGCACATGGGCCAGGACGTTGTTGCCCAGCAGCAGGTCCACTTTCCAGCCTTCGGCCGCCAGCCTGGCCGCACTGTCCCGTCCGAAGAAGCACTCCCTCGTCTCGACGCCCTTGTCACGGGCCGCCGCGGCGGTGTTCGCGGTCGGCTCGATCCCCAGGCAGGGGATTCCGGCCTTCACGAAATATTGCAGCAGGTAGCCGTCATTGCTTGCCAGCTCCATCACCCGGCTTTCGGGGCCGAGGCCGAGCCGCGCCGTCGTCGCCGCCACATAGGCGCGGGCGTGGGCCAGCCAGCTTTCGGAGAAGGAGGAGAAATAGACGTAGTCGCCGTGGAAATGGGCGTCCGCGCCGGGGCTGCCGTCAAGCTGGACCAGCCAGCATCGGTCGCAGACGCTGGCGCGCAGCGGGTGGAACATCTCCCCCCGCCCGGCATCCTCCGGCCTGACGAAGGCGTTGGAGATGGGCGACAGGCCCAGATCGCAGAAGGTCAGCGTTAGCGGCGCTCCGCAGGACCGGCAGGAGGCGGCGGTCATGGCGTCATGTACTCTTCAAGCTGCCGCCACGTCACCGCAGCGGCGGCGGACGGGTCCTTCAGGACGGACCGGTACCAGTCGGCGGTCGATCGCAGCGCGTCGTCGATCCCCCATCGCGGCTGCCAGCCGAGCGTCCGGCGCGCCAGGCTGGAATCGAGATAGAGGAAGGTCGCCTCGTGAGGGGATTCGCCGGTGCCGGCGTCAACCTCCCAGCGAAGCTCCGGCCAATGCCGTTCGAGGCGGGCCAGAAGCTCCCCCACCGACAGATTGTCCGACGGGCCGGGCCCGAAATTGAAGGAGGCGGCGGCCTCGCGGTCGCCCCGCAGAAGCCGGGCGGCGAGCGAGAGGTAACCGCCGAGGCAGTCCAGGACGTGCTGCCAGGGGCGGGTTGCTCCGGGATTGCGGACCGTCATCGGCCTGCCTGCCTCGACGGCGCGCGCCGCATCCGCGACCAGCCTGTCCTCGCTCCAGTCGCCGCCGCCGATGACGTTCCCGGCGCGCGCGCTGGCGACCAGCGGGCCGCCGGAGGAGAAGAAGCTGTCGCGATAGCTCTGCACAACCAGCTCCGTGCCGGCCTTGCTGGCACTGTAGGGATCGCGACCGCCCAGCGGGTCCCGCTCGCGATAGCCCCAGTGCCATTCATGGTTCTGATAGCATTTGTCGGTCGTGACGACGAGGACCGCCCGGACGGTCGGGCAGGCGCGCACCGCCTCGAACAGGTTGACCGTGCCCATGACGTTGGTCGCCCAGGTCTCCACGGGACGATCGTAGCCGCGGCGGACCAGCGACTGCGCGGCCATGTGGATGACGAGGTCCGGCCGGGCGTCGGCCATCGCCGCGGCAAGCGCCGCCTGGTCTCGGATATCGCCTTCGTGATGCCCGGCCAGTTGCCGCTCCACGCCGGCCAGCGCGAACAGGCTCGTCCGGCCTTCCGGCCGCAGCGCATAGCCCGTGACCTCGCAGCCCAGCGCATGCAGCCATCCGGTCAGCCAGCTTCCCTTGAAGCCGGTATGGCCGGTCAGGAACACCCGGCGTCCCGCAAGCGCGTCGCGCAGGGCGTCGTTCACGATCATGTCCACACCTGCCAGGGCGCTTCGCCGGACCGCCAGAGATCCTCCAGCACCGTCTTGTCGCGCAACGTGTCCATCGGCTGCCAGAAGCCATGATGCTGGAAGGCCTGGAATTCGCCGGCGGAGGCCAGTTTCCTCAGAGGCTCGGTTTCCCAGGAGGTGCCGTCGCCATCGATCAGGTCCAGCGCCTTGGGCGACAGCACGAAATAGCCGCCATTGATCCAGCCCCCATCGCCTTGCGGCTTCTCGATGAAACCGCCGACGCTGGCGCCATCCAGATCCAGCGCGCCGTAGCGGCCGGGCGGCTGGACGGCCGTGACGGTCGCCAGCTTGCCATGCGCCCGGTGAAAGGCGATCTGGGCGGAGATATCGATGTCGGCGACGCCGTCGCCATAGGTGAAGCAGAAGGCTTCCTCATCCCTTAGATGGCCGGCGACGCGCTTCAGCCGCCCGCCGGTCATCGAATGGTCGCCCGTATCGACCAGCGTGACCCGCCACGGCTCGACATATTGCTGGTGCACTTCCATGTGGTTGCGCGCCATGTCGAAGGTCACGTCGGACATGTGCAGGAAGTAGTTCGCGAAATACTCCTTGATGATGTAGCCCTTGTAGCCGCAGCAGATCACGAAGTCGTTGATCCCGTGGGACGAATAGATCTTCATGATATGCCAGAGGATCGGCTTGCCGCCGATCTCTATCATCGGCTTGGGCTTCAGGTGCGATTCCTCGCTGATGCGCGTGCCCAGCCCGCCGGCGAGGATGACTGCTTTCATGGAATGATACCGCTCCCGCGTCGGATCCGGTCGTCCCGGTGATCCTCGTCAGGGGACGCTAGCCCTCATTGGTTGCCGGACGGTTAACCAACATCCGGTCGGGAGATGTCAGCCCTGATAGGCGGGAAAGCCGAAGCGCTTGCCCAGCACTTCGAAGATCTTGGTGGAATAGTAGGAGCGTTCGGCCGCCAGCATGTCGGGGAAGCGGCTTTCGAACACCCGCAGGTAATAGTCGAAGAAGTTTCGCTGCAGGGTGGGGAAACCAAGGTCGGTCTTGCCGGCCAGCCGGTTCAGGTAGCCTTCCGGCCGGCTCGCCTCCACGCGCCGCAGATAGCGCTCGTTCTCCTCCAGGAAAATGAAACCCTTCGAGCAGAAATAGCTGATCATGATGTGGTCGAACGACCTCATCAGTGGCCAGGATTCGAAATCCAGATCGTGGAGCAGTTCCTTGCGGACGACCGAATTCAGGATCGTGCAGTTCGCCAGCCTGATCGTGCTTTCGATGAAGGCGTCCAGTCCGGTCTTCAGGTAGAACTCGTAATAGGCGTCCTCGATCTCCTTGATCGGCTGGTCGTCAGGGCTCATCCAGTGCATGCGCCCGCCGACCATGCTGTATTTCTTCTCCGTGTCGCTCTCGAAGAAGTTCACGCACCGCTCAAGATAGCTGTCGCTGATCAAATCGTGCCCGGCGAAGATCATCGCGTACTTGCCGGCGGCATGGTCCCTCGATCGCCGGATGAGGCTCGCTATGTTGCGCTGCCCGCCGATATTCTCCTCGTTGCGCGCGATGTGGAACCGGTCGTCGGACCGTGCGAGGTCCTGGAGGATGTCCCAGGTGCGGTCGGTGGAATGATTGTCCGACACCAGGCAGGTGAAGCCCTTCAGCGTCTGCCCCTTCAGGCAGGCCAGGGTCTTCTCCAGGTGCTTTTCCTCATTATAGCAAGGCAGCAGGACTAGCAGGCTCACGGGATGACTCCCCAGGAGGTGGGTTCCGGTATCGGCGATTACGGTTTGGTAACCATGAATTGGTAAAGATTGGGTTTCTTGCTGAATCGGCCGGAAGACCGGAAGGGAAAGACGTATGCCGCGCGACCACCGACATGCAGAAGGATCGTCGAAGACAATGCTGTCGGTGACGCGATGAACCGCCAGGCCCGCCGCGCGGCGAAGAAGGCCGCCGCCGCACAGCCTTCGGCCTCCGTCCAGGATCTCCTGCAACGCGGCGTGACCCTCCAGAGGGCCGGGAATCTGCCTCAGGCGGAGGCGATCTATCGCCAGATCCTGGCGGCCGATCCTGAGAATCCGGAGGCCGCCAACCTTCTTGGCCTCATCTGCCTCCAGGTCGGGCGGCCGGACGATGCGGTCACTTTATTCAATAACGCGTCACTCCTGCGCCCGAACGTCGCCGCCTATCACGGCAATCTGGCGCTCGCCCATAAGGCAAGAGGCGCGCCGGAGGTGGCGGTGGCGCATCTGCGGCATGCGCTCCGCCTGAAGCCGGATGCGCCCGATTTGATGAACAATCTGGCCAACGCGCTCGACATGACGGGCGAGAGGCAGGAGGCGCTGGCGCTTCTGGATGGCGCGCTCGCCCTTAACCCCTCCTTTCCGGAGGCGGAGAACAATCGCGGCGCGGTGCTCCTGGCGCTCAGACGGCCGGACGAGGCGGTGGCGGCGTTCGAACGCGCCATGGCCCTGCGGCCTAACTATATCGACCCGGCGGTCAACCGCTCCGCGGCGCTGATCAAGCTGAATCGGCCGGGGGAGGCCGAGACGCTGCTGCGCGGCCTGGCCGACCGCGCGCCCCGCCATGCGAAGCTGTGGCTCAATCTCGGCAATGCGCGGGCGGAGCAGGATGACAGCGTCGGCGCGATACCGGTCTTCCGGAAGGCGATAGAGTGCGATCCGCGCTACGCCGAAGCCTACGCCAACCTTGCCAACGCCCATCGTCAAATCGGCGACTTCCCGCTGGCGGAGGAGAATCTGCGGGCGGCGCTGAAGTTGAAGCCGACCCTCTCCACCGCCCATGCCGTCCTGGCCCGGGTGCTGGAGGAACAGGGGCGGGTGGAGGAGGCGCGGGATCATTTCGACCAGGCCATCGCCCATGATCCGCAATCTGCCGACGCCTATTTCCATCTGGCGAACGCCGTCCGCAACACCGGCAATGTGACGGAGGCCATCGACCTCCTGAAGAAGGCGGTCGATCTCGATCCCCACCACGCCCGCTCCTACAACAATCTGGGCATCATCTATCTGGACATGTCGCTGCTGGACGAGGCGGCGAACAGCTATCGTCGGGGGCTGGAGGTCGATCCCCACGCGACCTCCATGCATTCCAACGCACTCATGCAGATGCATTACGATCCCAGCCAGTCCCGGCAGGCGATCTTCGATGCGCATCGGGAATGGAACGCCATCCATGCCGCGCCGATCGCGCCGCTGGCCGAGCCGTTCCGCAACGGTCGCGAAACCGACCGGCCGCTCCGCGTCGGCTTCATGTCGGGCAGTTTCCGCCGCCATCCCGTCGGCTTCATGACCCTGGCGGCGCTGGAGGCGGTCGACCCCGCGCGGCTGGAGCTTTGCTACTACAACACGGCGACCGACAGCGACGAGTTCACCGAGCGCTTCAAGGCGACGGCGAAGCTCTGGCGGTCGATCGCCGGCCAGACGGACGAGGATGTCGCCCGGACGATCCGGCGCGACCGTATCGACATACTGGTCGACCTTTCCGGCCATGCCGGCAAGAACCGGCTTCTGGTCCTGCCCTACCGGGCGGCGCCGGTGCAGGTGAAATGGGTCGGCGGCCTGTTCAACACGCTGGGCATGGATTGCGTCGATTACCTGCTGACCGACGCCAACGAAAGCCCCGAAGGCGAGGAGCAATGGTACACCGAAAAGCTCTACCGCATGCCCCACGGCTATGTGAGCTATCTCCCGCCACTCAAATTCAGCGACGTGCGGCCGCCGCCGGCCCTGACGACCGGGCGGGTGACCTTCGGCTGCCTGAACAACATCACCAAGATCAATGCGGAGATCGCTTCCGTCTGGGCGCGCATCCTTTCCGCCCTGCCGGACAGCGGTCTGATCCTGAAGAGCAAATGGCTGATCGACGAAACGACGCGGCAGGTGATCACGGATCGCTTCGCCTCCGTCGGCGTCACGGCGGACCGGCTGGATCTGCGGCCGAGCTCGCCCCATGCGGAACTGCTGGACACCTACCATGAGATCGACATCGCGCTCGATCCCTGGCCCTATTCCGGCGGCCTCACCACCTGCGAGGCGATGTGGATGGGCGTGCCGGTGGTGAGCTGGCCCGGCCCGACCTTCGCCGGCCGCCATTCCGTCAGCCATCTCCGCAATGTCGGGCTGGACGATTGGGTCGTCGACGGGCCGGACGCCTATGTCAACCTCGCGCTCTCACGCGCGGCCGATCTGGACGGCCTCGCCGCCCTCCGCGCCACGCTCCGCGACCGCCTCCGCACCTCGCCGCTCTGCGACAGCGAGATGTTCGCCCGCGACCTGACGACGGCCTTCAACGAGATGTGGGCCGGCTGGTGCGCGGAGCAGGAGGACGCGCGGGCGGCGTCGTGAGCCTTCCGTCATTCCAGCGGAGGCTGGAATCCATGGGCCGGTGCCGCTTTACCGGCGGCGAGTGACCGGGCGCGGTCCGGACATCCATCGATGCCCCATGGATGCCGGATCGTGGTCCGGCATGACGATGAGAGGATGGGCATGACGGTCTTCATGCGCGGAAAATCGTTCCTCTGCGGCAATGTTTTCCCGGTCGGGCCCGGTCGGATTTGCCGGCCGGCCGCACCAACTTCCTCGAAGCTCCTGAATAACCCATTGAAATAAAACGAAATACAATTCTGGCACGCTCCCTGCTCATGACGATCCGAGGCGCCAGCTTCCTTATGGGATTTCAGGCTGAGAAGGGCCCGGCCGCATGAGACCGGAGCGTTCCGGCCCTTGATGGGAGAAGAGATATGCCAACGGTTACAACGAATACGGCGGCCAATTCCGCCCTTCGGTTTCTGAACCTCAATTCCGCGCAGTCGGGAAGCTCGGTGTCCAAGCTCGCCTCGGGCTCCCGGATCGTGAAGGCTTCCGACGACGCGGCCGGCCTGGCCATCAGCACCCGCCTGAAGGCGGACATCAACGTGCTGAAGCAGGCGTCGGTCAACGCGTCCCAGGGCGCTTCGGTGCTCCAGGTCGCCGATGGCGGTCTTGCCCGCGTCAGCGACGTGCTGCAACGGATGAAGGCCCTGGCGGCCCAGTCGCTGTCCGGCGTGCCGTCGGATACGGAGCGCGGGTTCATCGACGCCGAATACCAGCAGCTCCTCCAGGAAATCGACGGCATCGCGGAGACCAGCCGCTTCAACGGCGCCTCGCTCCTGGATGGCTCCGGCGACTATGGCGCTCTCGATCCCGCCGCCATCCCTACCTATGACCCCGTCACCGGAGCGGCCGAAACTACGACCAATTATGGTGATGGCGTCGATTTCTTCGTCGGCACGGTGGCCACGGACGTCATTAACATCAACCTGACCGATCCGGATATCGCCAAGCAGTCGGCTGACGCTCTCGATATGTCGGCGACGGCCACCAGCGACGCCTACGTCGCAGACGGCGTCCTGCCCACAACTTCAACCCTCTTCACCGGGACGATGCCGGAAGTCGGGCTGCTGCGCCTCGGTAATTTCAGCGCGGCTTCCTTCACCGGTCTGGTTTCCCGCGAAATCGGAGGGGCGACTGAATACGCTGCGTTACAGCTCAGCGAAACGAACGTCACCAATCAGGTCGCCGCCCGCGATGCGATGAACGTCGTCGACGATGCGCTGAATACGGTCAGCCAGTCCCGGGCCAATGTCGGTGCGGTGGTGTCCCGGTTCGATTTCCGGGGCCAGCAGATCGCGACGGCGACGGAGAACATCAAGGCGGCCAACTCCGCCATCTCCGACGTCGATCTCGCGGCCGAGCAGTCGAAGCTGGTGTCCAGCCAGGTGCTGGTCCAGGCCGCCGTCTCGGCACTGAGCCAGGCCAATCAGATCCCGCAGAACCTGCTGAGGCTGCTCCAGTAGTCTTCGCGCCCATCGACCCGAAAAAGGGCGGAACCTCGCGGTTCCGCCCTTTTCCTTTGGCCGGCAGGGTTTGCCGCCCGGCCGCCGGAAACCGGCAGAATTTGCCGCCCGCTGGGCAGGAAGTGCCGGTCCGCCATAGGCCCTGTCGGCGGTGATGACGGCGATCCGCGCCTTCTCCGTTCTGGCACGTTTCCTGCTTGTATAGTCCCGGTCGTCGGGCTGCCAGGAAGGCGGCCTTCGGCCCGGCCGTCCAGGAAGGATGGTCGGAAAGCCGGCCCCGATGGTCGGGTCCGGCGCAACGCTTCATGTAGAAGGGGAAAGACAATGCCTGTCGTTTCAACGAACACCGCCGCCAACTCGGCCCTGCGTTTCCTGAACATCAATTCCGCTGCTTCGGGAAGCTCGGTCTCCAAGCTGGCGTCCGGCTCACGGATCGTTAAGGCTTCCGACGATGCTGCCGGCCTGGCCATCAGCACCCGTCTGAAGTCCGACGTGACCGTGCTCAAGCAGGCCTCCATCAACGCGGCCCAGGGCGGTTCCGTCCTCCAGGTCGCCGATGGCGGCCTCGCGCGTATCGGCGACGTTCTGCAGCGTATGAAGGCCCTGGCGGCCCAGTCGCTGTCCGGCGTGCCGTCGGATACGGAGCGCGGGTTCATCGACGCGGAATACCAGCAGCTCAAGGAAGAAATCGACGGCATCGCCGAGACGACGCGCTTCAACGGCCAGTCGCTCCTCGACGGGTCCGGCGATTTTGGGGCGCTGGATGACGCGAGCACCTATGGCGCGACGCAGCTCGCCGCCGGTACGGCGGCGTCGGCGGCCGACTATGGCGACGGTGTCGACTTCTTCGTCGGCACGGCCGCTACGGACGTTATCAACATCGACCTGACCGCCGATACCGTCGCCACCCAGTCGGGCGATGCTGGTGTCACGGCAGCCAACTATACCGCCGGGGGCACGATTACCTACGCTGCGACGGGAACGGCGGGGCTGCTGCAGGTCGGCAACTTCTCGACCGCCTCGTTCACGGGTCTCATCACCGAGGCGACGACCGGCGATGTAGCCGTGATGCAGCTCAGCATGACCGACGTGACCACCCAGGCGAAGGCGACCGACGCGTTGAACGTCATCGACGATGCGATCAACACGGTCTCCCAGGCCCGGGCCACCGTTGGCGCGCAGGTCAGCCGGTTCGAATTCCGGGGTCAGCAGATCAACACCTCCATGGAGAACATCCAGGCGGCGAACTCTGCGATCGCGGACGTCGATCTGGCGGCCGAGCAGTCGAAGCTGGTGTCCAGCCAGGTTCTGGTCCAGGCCGCCGTGTCGGCGCTGAGCCAGGCCAACCAGATCCCGCAGACCCTGCTGCGCGTGCTGCAGTAAGTCTCGGAATCTACTAGGAGGGGGCGGGTTCGTCCCGCCCTCTCCGCCCTTCCTCCACGGAGAGGAGAGTTTTCATGTCGGACATCAACGCACCTTCCGTCGCTTCGACGGGACGCGATGGGTTCGGCGCCACGCCGCCGGTCGCGGCCGTTTCGAAGCCGCCGCGCGAAGCCGCGCCGGTCGAGGAGCCGCAGGCGCAAAAGGCCCGGCCGGTGATCGAGCCGCCGAAGCCGGCCTCTGGCCTCACCACTTTCCAGGATGAGAAATCGGGCCGCCTGGTGGTCCGCATCTTCCATTCCGGAACCGGCCAGGTGATCGCCGAATTCCCGAACCCCAACCAGCTGGATCGCTACCCCGATCCGTCCGCCGGACAGCCGGCCCCGCAGATGAAGATCCGCACCTGAGTGGCGACCCCTTAAGGGAATCGAAGTGTTTGGCGGGTAAATTCCCCGCCGGGAGGATGAAAGATGATCAGCGGCCTAGACGGAAACCTCACCCTTGTGAACGGGCAGCCCCGGCTGACGGGCGTGTTCTCCGGCCTCGACACCGAAGCGATCATTCAGGCCTCCGTGCAGGTGAAGCGGATTCCCGCCGTCCGGCTGGAGAACCGGGTGTCGCAGAACGAAGTCAAGGTCGCCGCCTATCAGGAGATGTCCAACCTCCTGGACCTCCTTCGCACGGCCGCCAATGCGCTGCGGAATCCTCCGGGCAGCACCGGCCTCGCCGACAACGTGTTCCAGCAGAAGGCCGCCTTCCTCACCTCCAGCAGCGCCACGCCCGCGACCGAACTGCTCGGCGTCACCGCCGCCAACGGCGCGGCGGTCGGCATCTATGACATCGAGGTGATCCAGATCGCCAAGGCGCACAAGCTGAGCGGCACGGCCGTCCAGATCGGCGGCGCGCCAGCGGCTTCCTCCTCCGACGCGCTGGGCCTCACGGATACACTGACGCTCGGCCTGCGCGATGGGCCCGACGGGACGGACGCGCTCGGCGCGACCGCGACGGTGGATATCACCGCGTCCATGAGCCTCGACGACGTCGCGACCGCGATCAACGCTGAGACCGGAACCACCGGCGTCCGCGCCTCGGTCCTGAAGGTCGCCGACAATGATTTCCGGCTGGTCCTGACCGCCGACAACACCAATCAGCGGATCGACCTTCAGGCGGCCGACCCGGCGACGTTGACGGCGCTGGGCGGCATGGCGAACAACCTTGAGACGCCGCAGGGCGCGGAGCTGAATTTCGGCGGCACGACGATCTACCGCGACTCCAATGAGATCACGGACCTGATCGATAATGTGACCTTCGACCTCTACAAGGCCGAGGTCGGAACGAACGTTCGGGTGGAGATCGAGCCGAACACCGCCGCGGTGAAGACCGCGCTGACGGGTTTCGTCGACGCGTACAACGCCGTCCGCGACCTGATCATCAGCCAGCAGACGGCGTCGGAGGACGGCGCCGACGAGAATGCGGTCCTGTTCGGCGACAATATCCTCCGGTCGCTCTCCACCCGCCTGGGCGGGGATGTCGCGGCTTCCGTCGGATTGTCGGGCGATGTCCTCTCCACCCTGCGGGATGTCGGCGTGACGATGACGCCGGACAACAAGCTTTCGATCGACGCCACCAAGCTCGATTCCACGCTGATCGAGAAGTATGACGAAGTCCGCAGCGTGTTCGAGTTCGGCTTTAACAGCAGTTCGACCGACGTCCGCGTGCTTGGTCGCGACCGGCCCCTCGGGGTCAGCGAGTTCACCCTGCGCTTCACCGGTCCCAACGATTCCTCCGGCGGCGCGACCGGCGTCGAGGTGGTTGGTTATGGAGAGGTCTTCGAGATCTCGGGCAACCGGCTGATCGGCAAGGCAGGGACGGCGTTCGAGGGGCTGGACCTCGCCTATGTCGGCACGCCGGACGATCCAGCGCCGGCGGACATCACCATCAGCCTCAGCAACGGCGTGGCGGAGAAGATCTACCAGACGGTCGATTTCTTCACCCGGCCCGTCGACGGCCAGATCACCGCCCAGATCGAACGGCTGAACGAACAGAACGAGGATTTCCTGGCCCAGGTCACCCAGATCGACGAACGGCTGGAAATCTATCGCCAGACGCTGGTTGAGAAATACACCAGGATGGAACAAGCCATCGCGGCCGCGGACGCCATGCAGAAGCAGCTCCGCGCCATGATGGGCATCAAAGACGATTAATCCCCCCGGAAACCGCAAGCTTTGAGGGTTTGGTCCCGTGCAACAGCTCTCCCAGGTCGCGAATGCCTACGCGAACGCCTCCCAGATGGTCACGCCGATCGGCGCGGTGATCCTGCTCTATGAACGCGCCATGCAGTCCGCGCTTGCCGCCCGCCAGGCGATCATGGACGGCCGCGTGGAAGACAGGTTCAACCACACGCAGAAGGTCGGGCAGATCGTCACCGCGCTCCAGGGCAATCTGGACTTCGAGAATGGCGGCGACATCGCGCCGATGCTGCACAATTTCTACAACACCATCTTCCGCCGCCTCCAGGAAGCGAACCTGCGCAACGACGTGAAGATCATGGACGACGTGATCCTGGCGCTGAACAACATGCGCCAGAGCTGGGTCCAGGTCGGCGAACGCATGGGCGGCGCGCCTCAGTCCGTCCCGGCCGCCCCCCGCGCCGCCGAACCCCCACGCCCGGCCCCCACGGCCGCGCCCTCACCGGACGCCCCCAAGCCCCTGATCCTCTCCGTCTGAACATCGCTCGCCATGAGGGGAGGGGGTGAACCTTCCCCTTTTTGGTCATTCCAGACTTGATCTGGAATCCATGGGCCGTCACCGCTTCACCGGCGGCGAAGGACCGGGCGCGGTCCCGGCTTCCATCGGCACCCCATGGATGCTGGATCAAGTCCAGCATGACATTGTTTTCGTTGGTCATTCCGGGCTTGATCCGGAATCCATAGGCCCTCGCCGCGTCGCCGGCGGCGCAGAACAGTCACTCCCGGCCTGAGTCCGGATGCAGCCGTAACGACGCCGGGGCATGCAACCCCGGCGTCGGGTCTTGAGCTCAGCCTTCCGTCAGGCGGCGCCACCAGCCGCGCTTGGGCTTCTCCGGCGGCTGGTTGACCGTTTCGGAGGCGCGGGCGGTCCGGTTTTCCTCTTCGGCGGGGGCGGACGCCGGGGGCGCTTCCTCCGGCTCGACATGGGCGCCGTTCCGCTTCACCGGCGGCGCGGCCTCGACCGGGGCGGGAAGCTCCGGCGCCGCAACCTCGATCGCCTCGGGCGCCGGCGCCTCCGCCGTCTCCACGATTTCGGCCTTCTTCCGGCTTCTCGTCGTGCGGGGTGAGGCGGCGCGCTTCCGCTTGGGCTTTTCAGCCGGCTCGGCAGCTTCCGTTACGGTTTCCGCTTCGGCTTCCGCCGGCGCGGCCTCGGCGGCGACCGCTTCGGTCTCCTCCGTCTTGCGCTTGCGCGGCGCGCGGCGGCGCTTCGGCTTCTCCGCCTCGGCAGGCTCGTCAGCGACCTGCTCCGGCGCGGCGATCGCCTCTTCCGCCAGAACCTCGGGCGTCTCGACCGGCGTCGCCTCGGAAGCGACCTCCTCCGGCCGCGCGTCCTCGGCCGTCACCTCGCCCTCTTCGCCGGAGGCCTCGGCCGACTGCTCGGCGTTCTCCTCATGCTGGCGGGCCGACCTGCGGCGTCCGCCGCGCTTGCCGCGCCGGCGCTTGCGGCGCGATCCTTCGTCGCCGCCCGCGGCCTCGGCGGAGGAGGACCGATCGGTATCCTCCTCTTCCTCATCCTCGTCGGCGGAAACGTCCGCCAGCCGCTCGACCGGCGCGTCCCCGTGGCCTTCACCGGCGCGCGGCTCGGCGTGCCTCTGTTGATCGTCCCGGTCGCCCCGCCGCCGGCGTCCGCGCCGGGAACGGCGGCGCTGTCCGCGCTCCTCGCCTTCCTCCGTGGTGGCGCGTGCCTCGGCGGCGCGGGCCTCGGCGGCCTCGGCCTCCTCGTCGGCGCGTTCCTCTTCCTCCTCGTCGATCTCGGAGAAGACGCGCGCGCTGTCGACGACCGGAACCGCCGCGCGCTCCTCCTCGTCGCCGCGCGCCCGGATCTGCTCAAGCCGCGATTGCGGGGAGATCAGCGCGTCGTCGCGGCCGATGCGGACGAAGAAGCCGTAGCGTTCCTCGATCTCCCGCAGCGCGTCGCGCTTCTCGTTCAGGAGATAAAGCGCGATGTCGGTCGGGACATGGACGCGGATTTCGGCCGACCGCTTGCGGATGCCTTCCTCCTCGATCGCCCGCAGCACCGAAAGCGCCGCCGAGCCGATCGACCGGATGAGGCCGGTGCCGGTGCAGTGCGGGCAGGTCTCGAAATGGGTCTCGACCAGGCTGGGGCGCAGCCGCTGGCGCGACAGCTCCAGCAGGCCGAACGGGCTGATGCGGCCAAGCTGGATGCGCGCCCTGTCCTGGCGCATCGCCTCCTTCAGCTTGCGTTCGACCGACTGGTTGTGCCGGTCCTCCTCCATGTCGATGAAGTCGATGACGATCAGGCCGGCCAGGTCACGCAGCCGAAGCTGCCGGGCGACTTCCTCCGCCGCCTCCAGGTTCGTCTTGTAGGCCGTCTCCTCGATGTTCCGCTCCCGGGTGGAGCGGCCGGAATTGACGTCGATCGCGACCAGCGCCTCGGTGGAGTTCAGCACGATGTAGCCGCCGGACTTCAACTGCACGACCGGGCTGTGCATCGCGTCGATCTGGGTCTCCACCTGATAGCGGTGGAAGAGGGGGATCGCCGGGTCCTTGTAGAGCTGGACCTTCTTCGCGTGGCTCGGCATGAGCATCCGCATGAAGTCCTTGGCCGAGCGGTAGCCATCCTCGCCGGCGACCAGGATCTCCTCGATATCCTTGTTGTAGAGGTCGCGCTCGGCCCGCTTGATCAGGTTCGCTTCCTCATGGATCAGCGTCGGCGCCGTGGATTGCAGCGTCAGCTCGCGGATCGAATCCCAGAGGCGCAGCAGATAGTCCAGGTCGCGCTTGATCTCAGCCTTCGTGCGCTCCATGCCGGCGGTGCGCAGGATGACGGCCATCCCTTCCGGGATGAACAGATCGTCCAGGATCGCCTTCATCTTCTTGCGATCCTTGGGGTTGGCGATCTTGCGGCTGATCCCGCCGCCGCGCGGCGTGTTGGGCATCAGCACGCAATAGCGGCCGGCAAGCGACAGGTAGGTCGTCAGCGCCGCCCCCTTGTTGCCGCGCTCCTCCTTGGTCACCTGCACCAGCATGATCTGCCGGCGCTTGATCACCTCCTGGATCTTGTAGGACCGGCGGGGCCGGGAGCGGGAGGAGGAGGGGCGTCCTTCCTCCATGTCGTCGCCGCCGACCGTCTCGACCCGGCCTTCCGCCGCGTCGGCATGGATGCCTTCGGCCTCCGCGCTCTCTTCGGCGTCGCGGCCGTCCGGGGCGTCGCGGCCGTCCGGCTCCCGTTCGGAACCGATCGGCGCGTCGTCGTCATCGTCGCGGGGATCGCGGAACGGATCGTCGGAATCGCCGTCGGGCGCCCGCTCGCTCCGCTCCTCCCGGCCGCCGGAATCGGCGGCCTTGTGGGCGGCCGTCTCCTCGGCGATCAGCGCCTCCCGGTCGGCGACCGGTATGCGGTAATAGTCCGGATGGATTTCGGAGAAGGCGAGGAACCCGTGCCGGTTGCCGCCATACTCCACAAAGGCCGCCTGGAGCGAGGGTTCGACCCGCGTGACCTTCGCCAGGTATATGTTGCCCTTGAGCTGCTTCTTGCTCGCCGTTTCGAAATCGAACTCTTCGAGCCTGTTGCCGCTGACCACGACCACCCGCGTTTCTTCCGCGTGGGTCGCGTCGACCAGCATTCTCTTGACCATTGAACGGTGTCCCCATGACGCCGCCGCTTCCACCGCGCGACTTACGAGTCGGCGGCGCGTCATTTGTTGCGGGAGACCAGCGGAAGGGACCCACCAAATCCACGGACGGCGCTTTGCAGCAAGCCTGAACGGAGCGGGCCGGTCTTCCGGGCCCAGTCCTCCACATCGGGAAGGGCTGAGCCGGCCTCAGTTAAACCTCACATCCCCGCGCCGCCCACGCGATTTCCCGCCACCTTGTGGTGCCGCAACCATCGCGTTTCCGGCCGGCCGAAGAAGGCTTTTCCGCCGCGATGCGACGGTCAAGCGAACGGGCAGGCCGAAATTGCGGCGCATGGATTGTCGCGCGCTCACCATAGACCGCGCCGATGCGCACTACAATTGGAGAATTGCCCGGTGCGGCCACCCACCCCGCCAAAATGCCCGATTAAGGCGGAAATGTCAGGTTCCGCCTCATGTTTCCAGTTGAGAGCATTGATTCTTATGGGTTATAAGAAAGCTGGAAAAGCGTGATCGAGCAGTTTGATGCGCAGGATTGTCCCCGCCATCCTCTTCGGGATGGCTTTCTTCGCGGCGTTCTTCGCCGCCGTTCCCGGTCCGGGGACGGCCGGAACGGCGCTTGCCCAGTCGTCGGCTTCCATGGCGGCCGCTTCCTCCGTGATCGACATGCGGATGGGCGATCATGGCGACAAGACGCGGTTCGTCCTGGAGATGACGGCCCCGCTCGGCTTCCGGATATTCTCCGCCGAATCGCCACGCCGCATGGTCGTCGATTTTCCGCCGCTCGACTGGCGGGCGGCGAACCCTTCGGGTCCCGGGGTCGGGCTGGTCTCCCGGCACCGCTTCGAAGGCGGCGCGGCCGGCCCCGGCCGCATCGTGCTGGAGCTGAGCGGCCCGGCGCGGGTCCGGGACGCCTTTTTCCTGCCGCCGAACGGCGACACGCCCTACCGCTTCGTGCTGGATCTGGAGCCGGTGGCGGCCGAGGCGTTCGCGGGGCAGGTCTATACGCCGGCCGGCGCGGCCGACGGTCCCGCGATCGTCGCCTCTCCCGCGCTTCCCGGCCCGGCCCCGTTTCCCCCCGCGCCCGTGCCTTCCATCGGCGAAGTGCAGGTCGTCTCCACCTCGGCCGTGCTCGCGGCGCCGCCTCCGCCAGTGGAGGTCTTGACGCCCCTGCCTCCCGTCGCTCCGGCGGTCGTTCCGGCCAGCGCGGCGGTCAATGTTCCCGTCTTCCCGCTGCCCGGCCGGCGGCCCGAAAGGGCGCCCATACGGGTGATCGCGATCGACGCCGGCCATGGCGGCCTCGATCCGGGCGCGATCGGCGTCAGCGGGATCTTCGAGAAGACGATCACCATGTCCGTCGCCCGGATGCTGCAGGATGAACTGGAGCGGACGGGCCGCTACCGCGTCGTCATGACCCGCGACAGCGACGTCTATCTGAAGCTCCGGCATCGCGTGTCGATCGCGCGGGAACAGGGGGCCGACCTCTTCATCTCCCTCCATGCCGACAGCATCGGCGATCCCTCGGTCCGCGGCGCGTCGGTCTATACCCTGTCCGACGTGGCCAGCGACGAGGAGGCGGAGATGCTGGCCGCGCGGGAAAACAGGGCCGATGCGCTGGCCGGCGTGCAGCTCGATCCGGAGGACGATGTGATGGCGTCGATCCTGATCGACCTCGCCCAGCGCGTGACCCAGAACGAAAGCCACGTCTTCGCGGAGATCCTGGTGGCGGAACTGGCGGATCGCACGCTGTTGCTGAACAACAGCCATCGGCGCGCCGGTTTCGCCGTGCTGACCGCGCCCGACGTGCCGTCCGTGCTGATCGAGATGGGGTATCTCTCCAACCCCTCCGACGAAGGTCAACTGCGGTCGGAGGACCACCGTCGGGACCTTGCGCGCGGGATCGCGGCGGCGATCGATCAGTATTTCGAGGTGCCGATCGCCACCGCCCGATCCTGAACGTCCCCAGACGGGCGAGAATAGGCCATCGGAAGGCCATGATTCCGGGTAATATCGTCTCCGCTTGGCGGAATTGGGCTTCGGCCGGAACGGTTGTTCCGCTGCCGGGCTTTCTCCGCCATATGTAAATATAGATGTCGGATTATCGCGGTTCCTGATATGCGCTTCGTCGGC
Source organism: Inquilinus sp. CAU 1745 (assembly GCF_039839375.1). NCBI lineage: Bacteria > Pseudomonadati > Pseudomonadota > Alphaproteobacteria > Rhodospirillales > Rhodospirillaceae > Inquilinus > Inquilinus sp. CAU 1745. Next base: position 61,813 of record NZ_JBDOQU010000008.1, on the reverse strand, counting down.
TGGTTTCTGTCGTCTCTGGTTCTTCTGCTGATCGTCGGCGCGGTCGGCGGGTTCGCCGCGTTGAAATATTTCAGCCGCGACCTGCCCGATTATACGCAGCTCGCGGATTACGAACCGCCGATCACCACCCGCTTCCATGCCGCCGATGGTCGGCTCCTGGCGGAATACGCGATCGAGGACCGCATCTTCGTGCCGATCGAGGCGATCCCCGAAGTGGTCGTCCAGGCGTTCGTCTCCGCCGAGGACCAGCATTTCTACGAACATAGCGGCGTCGATTTCCGCGGCATCGCGCGGGCCGTGCTGGTCAATGTCCGCAATGTGATCGAAGGGCGGCGCATGATCGGCGCCTCGACCATCACCCAGCAGGTGGCGAAGAACTTCCTGCTGTCGAACGAATATTCGTTCGAGCGCAAGATCCGCGAGGCGCTGGTCGCCTTCCGGATAGAGCAGGCCTTCTCCAAGGATGAGATCCTGGAGCTCTACCTGAACCAGATCTATCTGGGCCGGGGGGCCTATGGCGTGGCCGCGGCCGCGATGAACTATTTCAACAAGCCGCTCGCCAATCTGACGCTGGAGGAAGCGGCCTATCTCGCCGCGCTGCCCAAGGCGCCGAACAACTACCACCCGGTCCGCCAGTACGACGCCGCGATCGCCCGGCGCAACTACGTCATCGGCCGCATGCTTGAGGATGGCGCGATCACCCAGGCCGAGGCGGAGGAGGCGATCGCCCAGCCCCTCGTCACCGACAGCGGCGAGGCGACGGCCACCGTGTCGGGCGATTATTTCGCCGAGACGGTGCGGCGGGAGATCCAGGACGTCTACGGCAACGATGCGCTCTATGAGGGCGGCCTGTCGGTCCGCACCTCCATGGTGCCGCGGCTCCAGGCGATCGCTGATCGCTCGCTGCGGGAAGGGCTGATCGCCTATGACCGCGACCATGGCTGGCGGGGACCCGTCGCGACCATGGAGAATTTCGACGACTGGCCGCGCCAACTGGCGGAGATCGAGGAACCGCCGGGCATCGGGACCTGGGAAATGGCGGTGGTGCTGGAGGTCACGCCCGAACAGGCGATGATCGGCCTCAAGGATCGCAGCCGGGGCGTCATTCCCTTCTCCGAGATGGAATGGGCGCGGCCCTGGCGGGAGAACCAGCGCGTCGGCCCCGCGCCGGATAGCGTGGAGGACGTCCTGGCGCTCGGCGACGTGGTGCTGGTGGAGCCGCTGTCCAGCGCGACGACGGAGATCACGGTGGTCAACGCCGAGGGCGAGACCCCGCCGCGCCAGTATTCCCTGCGCCAGATCCCCAATGTCGAAGGCGCGCTCGTCGCCATGGACCCGCACACCGGCCGCGTGCTGGCGATGACCGGCGGCTTCAGCTACGAGGAAAGCGAGTTCAACCGCGCGACCCAGGCGATCCGCCAGCCGGGTTCCTCCTTCAAGCCCTTCGTCTACATGACGGCGCTGGAGGAAGGCTACACGCCCTCGACCATCGTCCTCGACAGTCCGCTGGCCATCTATCAGGGGCCGGGGCTGGAGCTGTGGCGACCGACGAATTATGAGGAAGGCAGCTTCCTCGGCCCCGTGCCGCTGCGCCAGGGCATCGAGAAGTCGCGCAATCTGATGACCGTCCGCCTGCTGCAGGAAATCGGGCTGGAGCCTGTGCGCGACCTCGCCCAGCGGTTCAACGTCTATGACGACATGCCGCTGTTCTATTCGATGGCGCTGGGAGCGGGGGAGACGACGCCGCTGCGCATGACCGCCGCCTACGGCATGATCGTCAATGGCGGCAAGAAGATCGTCCCGACCTTCATCGACCGTATCCAGGACCGCACCGGCGCGACCATCTACCGGCATGACGACCGGGCGTGCGAGGCCTGCAACGGCGTGGAATGGTCCAACCAGGAAGTCCCGGTCCTGCCGGACGACCGGCCGGCCGTGGTCGATCCGGTCGTGGCCTACCAGATGGTTTCGATGCTGGAAGGCGTGGTCCAGCGCGGCACCGGCGCGCGCCTGCGCGCTCTGGGCATCCCGCTGGCCGGCAAGACGGGCACGACGAATGAGAGCTTCGACACCTGGTTTGTCGGCTTCACGCCCGACCTCGTGGTCGGCGTCTATGTCGGTTTCGACCAGCCGCGGACGCTGGGCCCCCGCGCCACCGGCTCCCGCGTGGCGCTGCCGATCTTCGGGGCGTTCATGGACGATGCGACCGACGGGCATGAGGTGCCGCCCTTCCGCATTCCGCCCGGGGTCAGCCTGGTCCGGGTCAATCCCGCGACCGGCGGGCTGGCGGTGCCGGGGCAGCCGGCGATCTGGGAAGCCTTCCGTCCGGGGACGGAGCCGACGACGACCACCGTCTCCTATCCGGGCGGCGTCGACCCGTTCGGCGTGCCGGCGGCCGGCGGCGGGTCGGGCGCGGCCTCCACGGGCACCGGCGGCCTTTACTAACGGCCGTCGACAGCCTATGTCCGGAGGCTCCGGCGCCCGCGAGGGCCACCGCCGACACATCGATCTTGAGGAACCGCCATGCGCGCCGAAATTCAAGCGGTCGCCGACGACGTAAGGCAGTCGTTGGCGCTGCTGAGGAGGTCTCTTTGACTGGGATCAGGCCAATCTGAGACTGGCGGAGCTGAACAGCCTCGCCGAGGATCCGTCGCTCTGGGACGATCCCGAACGCGCGCAGAATCTGATGCGCGAACGCACCCATCTCGACCAGGCGATCGGCGAATACAAGGCGATCGCGCAGGAGCTGGATGACGGGCTGGAACTCATCGCCATGGGCGAGGAGGAAGGCGACGCCTCCATCGTGGAGGAGGCGGAGAAGGGCCTGGCCGAGCTTGCCGGGCGCGCCCGGAAGAAGCAGATCGAAAGCCTGCTGTCCGGCGAAGCCGACGGCAACGACTGCTATCTGGAGGTCAATGCCGGCGCCGGCGGGACGGAGGCCCAGGATTGGGCGGAGATCCTGCTGCGCATGTATGTCCGGTGGGCCGAACAGCACGGCTACAAGGTCGAATGGATGGAGGAGAGCGCGGGCGAGGAAGCCGGCATCAAATCCACGACGGTCATGGTCAAGGGCCAGAACGCCTATGGCTGGCTCAAGACCGAATCGGGCGTCCACCGGCTGGTCCGGATCAGCCCGTTCGACAGCCAGGCCCGCCGCCACACCAGCTTCGCCTCGGTCTCGGTGTCGCCCGTGGTCGACGATTCGATCGATGTCGTGATCGAGGACAAGGACCTCCGGATCGACACCTACCGTTCGTCCGGCGCCGGCGGCCAGCACGTCAACAAGACCGACAGCGCGGTCCGCATCACCCACGGGCCGACCGGCATCGTCGTCGCCTGCCAGAACGAACGGTCCCAGCACAAGAACCGCGCCCGCGCGTTCGAGATGCTGCGCGCCCGGCTCTACGAGCATGAGCTGAAGATCCGTGAGGCCGAGGCCCAGGCGCTGGAGGACCAGAAGTCCGACATCGGCTGGGGCCACCAGATCCGGTCCTACGTCCTCCAGCCCTACCAGATGGTCAAGGACCTCCGGACAGGGGTGGAGAAGGGCAACGCCCAGGGCGTTCTGGACGGCGACATCGACGATTATCTGGAAGCCTCGCTCGCCGCGAAACTGAAGGTCGCCGGGGAGGCGGAGGCGACGGCCTGACGTCACTCCTGGATGCAGATGGGCGCCTGGATCATCCTCATCGGCCGCAGCGATGTGGATGCATCAGTCCAGATATTCTCCCGTGCCGGCCCCATCGCGATGCCGCACTCTGGCTGCGGCCTGCACCTCTGGCGGGAGAAGACGGGCATTGATCCCGCGCCTGACACGTTTCCCGTCCCGGGGCACCCAATGCGTCACGCATCCACAATCGCGGCAGCGATGGAAATCGACGTGACGGCCATTCCAGGCATAGCTGTCGGTCGACGGTGGATTCGGCGAAAATGCGACATCTTCAGCGTTGTAGTAGGCCCACCGCACGCCGTAGCTCCGGCAAAGCGAGCAGTTGCATTCGGTTATTTCCGTCGGCGGGGCCGCAAGCGACAATTTCACGCCGCCGCAGTGACAGGTCGCGACGACATGGCTGGGCGAGTGCTCTTCAGTCATACCCAAGCGTAGATTGGTCGGGACCGATGTCAAATAGCCAGTGACGCCCCGGCCCCGACGGCGATCGTGGTCGGGGATGTCTCGCATCCGATGGCGTCGGACAGGATGCGCAGGCCAAGCTCGATCTCGTCTTCGGAAATCGTCAGCGGCGGGGCGATACGAAACACGCCGCCCATGCCGGGAAGCTTGACGATGTTCATGTTCAGTCCCCGCCGGAAGGCTTCCCTCGCGATGCGGGCGCCGAGTTCCGGGGCAGGTTCCTTGTCGGCCTTGTCCCTGACGATCTCCAGCCCGAGGAAAAGGCCACGGCCGCGCACGTCGCCGACGCATTCGAAGCGCTGCTTCAGGTCCGACAATCCCGCGAACAATGTTTCGCCCAGACGTCGGGCGCGCTCGATCAGCCGTTCGTCCCGCACCACGTCCAGCACGGTCAGGCCCACCGCCGCCGGCAGGGGATCGGAGACATGGGTGGTGTAAAAGAGGAACCCGCGCTCATGCGCCGCCTGTTCGATCTCCGGCGTCGTCAGCATGGCCGAAAGAGGAAGGCCGGCGCCGATGGTCTTTGACAGGGTGAGGATGTCCGGGGTCACGCCATCCCTTTCGAAGGCGAACATCCGCCCGGTGCGTCCGATGCCGGTCTGCGCCTCGTCGAAGATAAGTAGCATGTCCCGTTCGCGGCACTTCTGCTTCAACGCCGCGAGATAGCCGGGGGGCAGGTCCAGCATGCCGCCACTCGAAAGGATCGGTTCGGCGATGAACGCAGCCAGGCTTCCGGTCGACTGCGCGTCGACAAGAGCGAACGAATCGTCAAGCTCCGTGCGCCAGTCGAGCGATCCGTCATCGTTCCTGAAACGCGGGCGATAGGCATTGGGCGCGGGGATCGTGATCGAGCCGGGCATCGCTGGCCCGTACCCCTTGCGCCCGGCGCTGTAGGTGGCGGAGGCCGCGGCCCCGGTCATGCCGTGCCAGCTCTTGGAGAAGGCGACGATTTCATGCTTGCCGGTGACCAGCTTGGCCATCCGGATGGCGGCCTCGTTCGATTCCGCGCCTGTCGACAGCAGCAGAACCTTGTCGAGGCCCGGCGCCAGTTCGGCCAGCCGCGCCGCCAGATCGACCACGGGGCGCGACAGCATCCCGCTGAACAAATGGGCGACCGCTCCGACCTGACGTTGAACTGTCGAAACGATCCTTGGGTGCGAATGCCCCAGCAAGGCACTCATCTGCCCCGACGTGAAATCCAGGATCGGGTTGTCGTCGGCGTCGTAGACGAACGACCCCTCGGCGCGCTCAATGATGGCGGGATCGAAAGCCCCGCCATAGCGCACCAGATGCTTCTCCGCCGAATTCCAGAATTCACGATCCAGGTTCTTTGACATGACAAGCTCCGATCAAGGCCTGGACAAACACTAAACTCCCTGACCAATGGCAATAAAATTGATAATAATGCGGGCGCGCTATCAATGGAGTTGATATGCAGGCCCCTTTGGATTCCCGTCTTCTGCTGACCTTCGTGCGGGCCGCGCGTTCGGGATCGCTGAGCGCCACCGCTCTGCAGATCGGACGCACCCAATCGGCGGTCACGATGCAGATGCAACGGCTGGAAGAGATTCTCGGCCAGGCGCTTCTGCATCGAAGCGGCAGCGGCGTTCGCCTGACGAGAGCCGGCGAGCGCTTCCTGGCTTATGCGGAACGTATCCTGAAGATGCATGATGAGGCGCTAGAGGCGTTTTCCGGCGATCGCGTGCGCGGGTCCATCGTCTTCGGCAGTCCGGAGGATTATCTCGCCGCGTTCTTTCCCGCTCTTCTGGAAAGTTTCGGGGCGCGGCATCCCGATATCGAGATCAAGGTCGTGTCGGCGCCGACGGTTGAACTGCGCGTTCTCCTGCATTCGCGTCAGATCGATCTGGCGATGGTTTCCGTGCCGAACCCTCAGGGAACGGACGACATCATAAGGACGGAGCCGCTGGTCTGGGTGGGAAGCAAGCCCACACTGGAACTCCATGAGTTCGGCGACAGCGTGCGGCTGGCGCTTTCGGCGTCGAACGCCGTCGACCATCGGGCTGCCTGCGACGCTCTGGCCCGCGCCGGACTGCGCTACGACATATCCTATGCAAGCAACAGCATCGCCGGGCTGATCGCGGTGACCCGGTCCGGCCTGGCGATCAGCGTCATGACCCGGAAGCCGGTTCCACCCGACCTCCATATCCTGGGCGACCCGCTTCCGCCCTTGCCGCGGCTGGGCGTAAGGCTGGCTTTTGCGGAGGCGGAGCAATCCCCCGCGATCGCCGCGTTCGCGGATCACATCCGCAGAACCCTGCCCACGCTTTGATATGCGGGTGATTCAGTCCCGAAGCGCCCGGACCACCCGTTCCGGCGGGAAGTTGAGGGCGGCGATCGTGCCGCCGCCGCGCCGGTTGGAGACTTCCAGGCTGCCGCCGTGAAGCTCGATCAGCGCCTTGGTGATCGACAGGCCGATGCCCGTGCCCTCGTGCCGGCGGGTCATGACGTTGTCCAGTTGCACGAAAGGCAGCCCGATCTCTTCCAGCCGGTGGGGCGGGATGCCGATGCCGGTGTCGTTCACCGCCACGGTCAGCGCGTCGTTGCCGTTCAGGCGGGATGTCAGGGTGACGCGTCCGCCGGGCGGCGTGAACTTGATGGCGTTAGACAGCAGGTTCAGCAGCATCTGCTTGAACGCCCTGGGGTCCGCCCTCAGCCGGGGCGCGTCGGTCCCGATCTCCGGCGACAGCGCCACCTCTCCGCGCCGCGCGCGGACCCGGACCAGTGCCAGCGCCTCCGCCGTCGCGGTGGCCAGGTCGAACTCCTCCTCCAGCAGGTCGAACTGGCCGGCCTCGATCTTCGACAGGTCCAGGATCTCGTTGATGAGGTTCAGCAGATGCCGTCCGCTGCCCAGTATGTCGCCGATATAGGCGCGGTAGGTATCGGACCCCAGCGGCCCGAACGCCTCGTCGGCCATCAGTTCGGAAAAGCCGATGATGGCGTTCAGCGGCGTGCGCAGCTCATGGCTCATATTGGCCAGGAACTGCGACTTCGACTGGTTCGCCGTCTCCGCCCGCTCCTTCGCGCTGATCAGCTCCGCCTGGGTTCGTGAAATCGCCGTCATGTCGAAGGCGAAGATGTAGAACCCGTCATAGCCATCGTGCCGGGATCGCGGGATCAGGCTCAGCCGGAGGTTCCTGTCGTCGCCGCGCGGATGGCGGTAGGTCTGCTGAAAGGTCGTCTCCCGGCCGGAACGTACCCGCTGCAGCGGCGCACGCAGGATCGCCTCGCCGCCCGGCGGAAGGATTTCCGCGATCGGGCGGCCGGTCAGTTCCTGTCCGGTCAGGCCCAGCCAGTCGCGGAACTGCTGGTTGGCGAACAGGATCTTCTCCTCCCTGTCCAGCAGGCCGATCAGCGCCGGCATGTTGTCGGCGACCAGCCGCAGCCTTTCCTCTCGCTCCGACAGATCCCGCTCAAGCTGTTTCAGGTGCGTGATGTCAGAAAGGACGGTGACGGCGAAGGGGCGGCTCCCGCCATCGATGAACCGGTTGGACGACAGGGAATAGATGATCGGCTCCCCCTTCGGATTGATACCCTCCAGCTCCATGTCGCGGACCGTGATGCCCGCCATCACCTGCCGATGCCATTCGATCACGCTGTGGCGGGCTTCGTCCGGAATCAGGTCCAGCACACTGCGGCCGATCAGATTCTCAGGCGTCTCGTGGATGAAGCGGGCGTACGCCTGATTGGTGGTCACCAGCCGCAGGTCTTTGTCGACAACGGAGATGCCGACATCGGCGACCTGGTAGATCGATTCCAGCAGGTCCTCGACATCCTTCAGCTTCCGGCGGAACCGGACATCCTCGGTCACGTCGCGGGATCGGCCCTGGATATGGGTGATCTGGCCGTCCCGGTCGCGGATCGGCACCAGTATCGTGTGCCAGACGCGCCTGTGCCCCTCGAAGGTGAATTCGTCGACGGAATCCAGCGGCTTCCCCGTCGCCAGCACCACGCGATACTGCGCCATCGCTCGTTCCGCGACGTCCGGCGGCAGCACGTCCTCGGGGCTCTTGCCCGCGATCACGTCATTCGGCAGACCGGTGGCCTGTTCCGACGCGGGGTTGTGCGCCTCGAGGATGATCGAATCGTTCTCGCCGACCCGGGCGATGAAGATGTTCTCCGGCGCGTGCATGAAATAGCTCTCGAAGCGCGCCCGCTCGGCCTCCGCCCCCCGCTGCCGGTCGCGCAAGGTCGTGACGTCGGCGAAGGACAGCAGCCGAAGCCTGCCGCCGCCCTCCCTCTCATCGACCGCCCGCCCGGTGACCAGCAGGTCGACATACGCGCCGTCCGGCCTGCGGACGCGCCATTCCTCGGCGGTCGTCTCGCCGGTTATCATCGCCTCCTGATGGATGGAATCCGCGTGCGCTCGCCGCCGGCGGTCAAGGAGGGAGGTGGCAGGCTGGCCGACCATTTCGTCCACTGGCCGACCGACCATCGCCAGCAGGGCGGCGTTCGCCGTGAGGACGGTTCCCGATTCATCGCACCTCGCGATCCCCACCGGCAGCGCGTCGTCCAGCAGGGAAAGGGCGGCCGGGGTCTCGGCCTTCGACGCCTTCGGGACGCTGGTCATCTGGTGGAACCGGTTCTCTCAAATTGTCCGCGCTTAGGATCGTGCCCCGCCGGCCATTTCACAACCCCTGCCGCTATTCCTCGCGCTATCCCACCGCGATCGGTTCGTAGAAAGCGGAATGGAAGCCGGCCTTGTCCCGCGACAGGCGGTTGAATGGCCGCTTCAACTCGCCCCGGAAGTAGGTCTTGACCAGTCCCTGCCATGTCGGGATCGGCTCGTCGCCGCGCTGGACGCAGACATGCTCGAACCAGTTCTTGCCGATGGCGACATGGCCGATCTCATCGTCATGGATGGTCTGAAGCGCGGCGGCCGATTCCGGATCGCCGGCCTTGGTCAGGCTTTCGATCATCGCCGGGGTCACGTCCAGCCCCCGCGCCTCCAGAACCATCGGCACAACCGCCAGCCGGGCCGCCAGGTCGTGGGCGGTGTCGGTGGAGCATTGCCACAGCCCGTCATGGGCGGGCAGGTCGCCATAGGCGGCGCCGAGGGCTACCAACCGCTCCGACAGCATGGCGAAATGCTTGGCCTCCTCCGACGCCACCTTCAGCCAGTCGGTGAAGAACGCCTCCGGCAGCGGCGTCCCGGCGCGTTCGGGGGCGGAGAACCGGGCGATCACGTCCCAGGAAAGATCGATCGCGTTCAGCTCGATATGGGCCAGCGCGTGCAACAGCGCGATCCGCCCGGCCAGGCTGCCGGCCTTCCGCCGCCTCGGCATCTCCGCCGGCCGCAGCAGTTCGGGCCGGGGCGGGCGTCCGGGCCGATCGGGCGGGTCGGCGCGGCCGACTCCTGCAAGGTCGCCGTTGGTCCAGGCGTCGATGGCGTCGCGCGTCAGCCGCACCTTGCCCATCGGGTCGGGCTCCGCCAGGACACCCACGGCGCGTCCGGCCAGCGTGTCGGGGGCGGTCATGACGCCAGCGTCAGGTCGTAGGTCACCCAGCCCGTCCGGGTCGCCACCCGGTCATAGGCCGATCGCGCGCGGTAATTGTCGTCGGCGGTAATCCAGCGGATCACCGACCAGCCGCGTCGGCGGCCGGCCTCGGCCACCCCGTCGATCAGCGCCTGGGCCGCGCCCGATCCCCTGGCGTCGGGATCGACGAACAGATCGTCCAGGAAGCCGCCGGTGGCCGCCGCCAGAGGCCGGGCGAAGGGCCGGTAATGGGCAAGGCCGATGACCTTCCCCGACTCGTCCAGCGCGACCAGCGCCTCCACCTCATGGTCGGGATCGCTCAGCCACGACCACACCCGGTCGCGCATCTCCTCCGTCTGCTCGACCTCATAGAAGGCGGCATAGCCGGCATAGAGCCCGTCCCAGGCTTCGCGATGTTCGGGCGTCGGCGCGACGGTTCGGATGGTGGTCATTCGGGGCGGCCTTCGGTCAATGGGAATGTCCGTCCGAATGCTACGAGACGCGCCGCGCGCCGAACAGCGTCAAGGCGCAAAAAAGCGCCGCCGACCCTTCGGCCGGCGGCGTTCGCAGTCCGCTCCCTCCGGGAGGTAGCGCGCGCGTGGAAAGATCTACCGGGTGGTTTCCTGCGCGATCGTATAGCGGGCGCAGGCGTTGGACCGCGTCTCCCCGGCCATCCGCCGCCATTGCGACAGCGCCGTCTCATAGGTCGGGAAGGGGCCGTCCAGGCATTGGGTGCCGGTGACGATCTCGCTGAAGCTGGTGTCGTGGTACTCGCCGCCGACGATCCAGAATTTGGTGGTCATGGCCTGAATCTCCTTCTGAGGGACTTCGCGGGGGATCAATGGAACTGGTCGGTCTCGGTCGATTCGGCCATCGCCGTCGTCGCCGATTTGCCGGCGCTGATCGCCAGGCTGACCGCGTCGAAATAGCCGGTGCCGACCTCCCGCTGGTGCTTGGTCGCGGTGTAGCCGTCCTTCTCCGCCGCGAACTCCGCCTCCTGAAGCTCCGAATAGGCCGCCATCTGCCGTTCCTTGTATCCCTTGGAAAGCTGGAAGGTGGCGTGGTTCAGGCTATGGAAGCCGGCCAGCGTGATGAACTGGAACTTGTAGCCCATCGCCCCCAGTTCCCGCTGGAACCGCGCGATGGTGGCATCGTCCAGATTGGCCTTCCAGTTGAAGCTGGGGGAGCAGTTGTAGGCCAGCATCTTGCCGGGGAACTTCCGTTGAATCGCCTCAGCGAAGATTTTGGCCTGCTCCAGGTTGGGCTTTGACGTCTCCATCCACAGAAGGTCGGCATATTCCGCGAAGGCCAGCCCGCGTTCGATGCAATATTCCATGCGCCGGCCGGGCAGGATCGGGTGGAAGCCCTCCTCCGTCCGCGTCGAGCGGTCGATGAAGGGATGGTCGCGCTCGTCGATGTCGCTGGTGATCAGCTTGGCGCTTTCCGCGTCCGTGCGGGCGATCAGCAGGGTCGGCACATCCATCACGTCGGCCGCCAGCCGCGCGGCGTTCAGCGTCCGCTCGAACGTCTTGACCGGCACCAGCACCTTGCCGCCCAGATGGCCGCATTTCTTCTCCGACGCCAACTGGTCCTCGAAATGGACGCCGGCCGCGCCCGCCTCGATCATCGCCTTCATCAGTTCGAACGCGTTGAGCGGCCCGCCGAACCCCGCCTCCGCGTCGGCGACGATGGGCGCGAACCAGTTGCGCTTCGCCCCGCCCTCGGCATGCTCGATCTGGTCGGCGCGCTCCAGCGTCCGGTTGATCCTGCGCACCACTTCCGGCACCGAATTGGCGGGGTAGAGGCTCTGGTCGGGATACATGGCGCCCGCCGTGTTGGCGTCCGCCGCCACCTGCCAGCCGGACAGGTAGATCGATTCCAGCCCGCCGCGCACCATCTGCATCGCCTGGTTGCCGTTGGTCGCGCCCAGCGAATTCACGAAATCGCGCCGGTGCAGAAGCTCCCACAGCCGCCGCGCGCCCAGCGTCGCCAGCGTGTGCTGGATCTTGACCGATCCGCGCAGCTTCTCGACATCCGCCGGCCCGTAATCCCGCCTGACGCCGTCGAAGCGCCGCCGGTGCAGCTCTTCGGGATGAATCTGTGTTTCTGCCTGGTCCAGGGGCGCCATGAACTTTCCTCTCTAAACGTATCTTGTAATGTTGCGATGCCGCATAAATGAGAGGATGGGCAATAGAGTTGCTTGTATCAATAGATTATCGACGGTAAATTAGTCATTCTGTAAACCAGGTGTGCGTAGTGAGTCGTTTTTGTAATGTTTGTAAAGCAGGTGAGGTGATGGCGAAGAAGGCGATGCTCGGCCACAAGGTCCGCCGCCTGCGGCGGGACCGTGAACTGACCCAGGCGCAGCTTGCCGAACGCCTCGGCATCTCCCCCAGCTATCTCAACCTGATTGAGAACAACCAGCGCGCGGTGACCGTCGACCTGCTGCTGCGCATCGGCCAGACCTTCGATATCGACCTCGCCAGCTTCGCGGAGGATGATGCCGCCCGCCTCGCCAGCGGCCTTCAGGAGGTGTTCGGCGATCCCCTCTTCGAAGGCGCGGACGTGAAGCGGCCGGACCTGGCGGAGCTGGCGGCCGGCCAGCCCGGCGCGGCCCAGGCGGTCCTGACGCTCTACCAGGCCTATCGCGCGCTCAGCGAGGATCGCCGTCTTCTGGCGGAGCAGGGGCCGGGGGCCGAACTCGCGCCGCCGACCGGCGCGCCCGGCGCCGCGCTGGATGAGATCCGCGACTATTTCCACGCCCAGGCGAACAGCTTTCCCGCGCTGGAGGCGGCGGCGGAGGAAGTGTGGGCTACCGGCGGGCTGGAGCTGGGCGCGCTCGACCGCGGCCTGGCCGACTATCTCGATCGCGAACTGACGATCCGGGTCAAAATCATGCCGGTGGAGGTGATGGGACCGACCCAACGGCGCTACGACCGGCACGGCCGGCGCGTGCTGCTGTCGGAGATGCTGTCGGCGCCCAGCCGTAATTTCCAGCTCGCTGCGCAGATCGCCCTCATCCGATATCGCGACCTCCTGGACCGGACGGTGGCAGAGGCCCGTTTTTCCGGTGAGGAGGCAGCTCGCGTCGGTCGCATCGCCTTCGCCCACTACCTGGCCGGCGCGGTGCTGATGCCCTATGACCGCTTCTACCGCGCGGCGACGGCGGTCCGCTACGATATCGACATACTCTCCCGCCGGTTCGAAAGCTCGTTCGAACAGGTGTGCCACCGGCTGACGACGCTCCAGCGGCCGGGCGCGAAGGGCGTGCCCTTCTTCCTGATCCGGGTCGACAAGGCGGGCAACATCTCCAAGCGCTTTTCCGCCAACAAGCTGCATTTCGCCCGCTTCGGCGGCGCGTGCCCGCGCTGGAACGTCCATGACGCCTTCCGCGCGCCGGGCCGCATCCTCTCACAGGTATCGGAGATGCCGGACGGCAGCCGCTATTTCTCCATCGCCCGCACGGTGACCAAGACCGGCACCGGCTTCCGCATGCCCGGCCAGACCTACGCGATCGCGCTGGGCTGTGAGATCGCCTATGCCGCCCAACTCGTCTACGCGGACGGGGTGGATGTCGCCAATGACGGCATCGCCGTGCCGATCGGCCTGCATTGCCGGCTCTGCGAAAGGCTGGACTGCACCCAGCGCGCCTTCCCCCCGGTCCACCACCGCCTCACCGTCGACGAATCCCTCCGCGGCGCGACGCCGTACCTGTTTGAACCGACATAAAACGCCCCTCACCCAACCCTCTCCCGGCGGGGCGAGGGCTACCAACTTCACCCTCGCCCCTCCGGGGAGAGGGAGGGACCCGCGAAGCGGGAGGGTGAGGGGGCTGCGGTCTATCCGGCCAGCACCACCGCATCCATCTCCACCAGATAGTCGTCCCAATAGGGCCGGGGACCGAACCGCTCGGCCAGGAAGTCCACGAAGCTGCGGACCTTGGCCGAGACGTGGCGGTTGTGCGGATAGACGGCATGAATGCCGAACTCGGGCGGGCGATAGTCGCACAGGATCGGCTTCAGCAGGCCGGACCGGAAATCCGCGCCGACGATGAAGGACGGGCAGATGATCAGCCCCAGCCCCGCGATCGCGGCCGCTCGCAGCGTATCGCCATTGTTGGCGCGGAAGGGGCCGTCGATCCTGACCTGGATCTCGCCCTCCGACCCGCGCAGCCGCCACAGGTTCCGTTCCGCCGAATATGTGTAGTCCAGACAGTCATGTCCGGCCAAATCGGACGGCCGTTTCGGCTCCCCGCGCCGCGCCAGATAGGCGGGCGACGCGCACAGCACCAGCCGGCAGGGCGCCAGCTTGCGGGCGATCAGGCTGGAATCCTGCAGCTTCCCGACGCGCACCGCCAGATCGTACCCTTCCTCGATCAGATCGACGATTCGGTCGTTCTGGGTCAGCTCGACCGTCACGTCCGGGTAGGCGGCGATGAAATCGGGGATGGCGGGCGCGATATGCAGTGTCCCGAAGGACATCGGCGCGTTGACCCTCAAGAGCCCGCGCGGCTGCAGGTTCATCCGCGACGCCGCCTGCTCGGCCTCATCGATCTCCGCGATGATCTGCGTGGTCCGGCCATAATAGCTGGCCCCCGCTTCGGTCAGGCTCAGCTTCCGGGTCGTCCGGTTCAGCAGCCGGACGCCAAGCCGGTTCTCCAGCTCCATCACATGCTTGCTGACCATCGCCCGGCTGATGCCCAACTGCTCCGCGGCGCGCGTGAAGCTGCCGGTCTCGACCACCCGCGCGAAAGCCTCCATTCCGGTCAGCCGGTCCATCCGGTCACGCGCTCCATTGTCTGATTGTCAATCGTCAGGAACCAGTATGGTCCGGCCGGCCGGTGTTATCAATTCGCCCGCCGGAGCCCATTTTCCGTTGACGGCAATAGTGGAGATTTTCCCATGGCGTCACGCCTTCCCAGCCTCTTCGTCTCGCATGGCGCGCCGACCTTGGCGATCGACGATTCGCCCGCCCGCCATTATCTGGAGCGGCTGGGCCCTGCGCTCGGCAAGCCGTCGGCAATCATCGTGGTTTCCGCCCATTGGGAGACGGCGGTCCCCACCGTCGGCCCGGCCGCGGAATTCACCACGATTCACGATTTCTCGGGCTTTCCGCGCGCTCTCTATGAGGTCGACTACCCCGCGAAAGGCGACCCAGCGCTGGCCGGCCGGGTGGCGGAACTGCTCCGCCGGGCCGGCATCTCGGTGGAGGAGGATGCTCGACGCGGCCTCGACCACGGCGCCTGGGTGCCGCTGACGCTGATGTATCCCGACGCCGACGTTCCCGTGGTTCCGCTTTCGATCCAGCCGGGGCGGGATCCGGCGCATCATGAGGCGATCGGCCGGGCGCTGGCCCCTCTCAGGGAGGAAGGCGTGCTCATCCTAGCCTCGGGCTCCGCCACCCATAATCTGATGGAGTTCAGGGGGCAGTCGGCGACGGCGGAGCCGCCGGAATGGGTCGTCTCCTTCGCGGACTGGCTTCACCATGCGGTGGAGGAGGGGCGATCGGAGGACCTACTGGACTACCGCGCCCGCGCGCCCCACGCCGTCCGCAACCACCCGACCGACGAACATCTCCTGCCCCTGTTCGCCGCGCTGGGCGCCGCCGAAGGCCAGCCCGGCCACCGCCTCCACGGCAGCCACCGCTACGGCATCCTGGCGATGGATGTCTACGGCTTCGACGGGGATTGCAGCCATCTGACATAGACGCCGCGTCGACCAAACTAAAAGTCATTCCCGACTTGATCGGGAATCCATAGGCCGTCGACGCTTATGGTGACTTCGCCAGGCACGGGGCGAAATTCGAACCTCCGCAACGCTATCACCGCGCCGCCTTCAGCACCTCCTCGACATGGCCCGGCACCTTCACCTTCCGCCAGGCGGCCTGGACGGTTCCGTTCTCGTCGATCAGGAAGGTGGAACGGTCGATGCCCATATATTTCCGGCCATACATGGATTTCTCGACCCATGAGCCGAAAGCTTCCACCACCGCGCCCGGCTCGTCGGACGCCAGCGTGAATTTCAGCCCGTACTTGTCGGCGAACTTGTCCAGCTTCTTCACAGGGTCCTTGGAGATGCCGATGATCTCCGCGCCCGAGCCCGTGAAGTCCGGCAGGGCATCGTTGAAGCCGCAGCTTTCCTTGGTGCAGCCCGGCGTGTCGGCCTTCGGATAGAAATAGACGATCACCTTCCGGCCGCGCAGTTTCGACAGCGTCACCTCGCCGCCGCCGGCCGTGGGAAGGGTGAAATCCGGGGCCTTGCGGCCGACCTCGACGGTCATCGTTCCTCGTCCTCGTGATTGTCCGATGAACGCAGGGTAGAGATTGCCCGGCCGAGGGCAAGCCCGGTTATCCCGCTGCCCCGGCCACGGCAGGCTCCTCGATCAGCCGGCGGAAATGGCCGTGGGCGCGGTCCAGCGCCGCCGCCAGCATCGCCGCCACCGTCTCGAAATCGGGAGTCTCCGTCTCGTCGCGCAACACGGAGCGGGCCAGAGCCTGCTTCAGCGCGTCGGGCGCCGTCGCGGGGTCGAATGCGCCCTCCACCGTCAACCGGAGGAAAAGTTGAGCCCGCTGGAGCAGCAGCAGCGCCCGCTTGAGGTCTTCGGCCGCCTCTTCCTCCAGTATCCCGGCTTCGGCGAGCCTGCCCAGCGCCGTCGCGGTGTTGGGCGACAGGATGTCGGGATGGTTCGCCGCCTCTCGAAGCTGGAGGTACTGGGCGATGAATTCGATATCCACCATGCCGCCGCGCGTATGCTTCACCTCCCAGATCGGCCGGTCGGGGAACTGCTTCCCGATCCGCCGGCGCATGTCCGCCACGTCGCGCAGCAGGGTGTCGGGATCGCGCCGTCGCGTCAGCACGCCGCGGATCAGCCCCTCCAGCGTCGCCGTCAGTTCCGGCGGTCCGGCGATGATCCGGGCGCGGGTCAGCGCCATATGCTCCCACGTCCACGCGCTCTCGTCGTGATAGCGGGTGAAGGCCTCCAGCGCCGTCGCCACGGGGCCGGCATTGCCGGACGGCCGCAGCCGCATGTCGACGTCATAGAGAGCGCCTTCGGCGGTCGGCGCGGTGATGGCGGCGATGATCCGGTGGATCAGCCGGGCGAAATAGACCGTCGGCGCCAGCGGCTTGTCGCCGTCGGATTCCGGCGGCAATCCGCCGGAATCATAGACCATGATCAGGTCCAGGTCCGACCTGATGGACATCTCCCGCCCGCCCAGCTTTCCCATCGCCATGATCGCCAGTTCCGGCTTGCCGAACCCGCCATGGCGGCGGGCGAATTCCGCCTCCACCTTCGGGGCCAGCGCGCGCAGCGCGACCTCCGCCACGTCGGAGAGGTAGGCCGTCGCCTCCGGCGCGTCGGAGACCCGGCGCAGCACATGGACGCCCGCCCTGAATCGCTGGTCGTTGGTCCAGCGGCGCAGGCTGTTCAGCAAATCCTCGTAATGCAGCGCCGCGGCGATCAAATCCCCAAGATCGCGCTCCAGCACCGGCATCTCGTCCAGCGTCCGCAGGAAGCCGGGCGTCAGCACCGCCTCCAGCAGGTCCGGATTGCGGGAGAGATAATCCGCCAGCCGGTTCGACGTGCCCAGAAGCTCCGCCACCAGGTCCAGCAGGCCGGGATTGGCATGGAACATCGAGAAAAGCTGGATGCCCGCCGGCAGCCGACTGAGAAAGGTGTCCAGCCGCAGCAGGGCGGTGTCCGGGTTCGGCGTGCGCGCCAGCGCCGCCAGCAGGGTCGGCGCCAGCTCCCGCATCAGGTTCCGCGCCCGTTCGCTGCGCACGGCGCGATAGCGGCCGTGTAGCCAGCCGCGCACCAGCCCCAGCACCGCGACCGGGTCGGCGAAGCCCATCGCCGACAGCGCCGCCATCGTGTCCGGATCGTCGTCGCTGCCCGCGAGGTTCAGTCCCGGCGGTCCGGCCAGATCCGGCGTTTCCTCGAACAGTTCCGCATAATGCCGCTCCACGCATTCCAGCGTTTCCCTCAACCGCCGCCGGAAGGCGTCGCCATCCCGGAAGCCCATGAAGGCGCCGATAGCGTCCAACCCTTCGTCGGTTTCCGGCAGGCTGTGGGTCTGCTGATCGTCGATCATCTGCAGCCGGTGCTCCACCCGCCGCAGGAATCCGTAGGCCTCGATCAGATCGTCCACCGTCGCGCGGTCGACCCGGCCTTCCTCGGCCAGCGCCTCCAGGCAGGCGCAGGTCGCCGGCACGCGCAGGCGCGGATTCCGGCCGCCGAAGATAAGCTGCTGGGTCTGGGCGAAGAATTCGATCTCCCGGATGCCGCCGCGCCCCAGCTTGATGTTGTGACCCTTCAGCGCGATCGCCGCATGGCCCTTATGGGCATGAATCTGCCGCTTGATCGCGTGGATGTCCCGGATGGCGGCGAAATCCAGGTTCCGCCGCCACACGAACGGGACCATCATCTTCAGGAAGTCGCGCCCGGCTTCCCTGTCTCCGGCCAGGGGGCGGGCCTTGATCATCGCTGCCCGCTCCCAGTTCTGGGCCATGGCGGCGTAATAGACCTCCGCCGCCGACACCGACACGGCGGGCGGGGTGGCGCCGGGGTCGGGCCGCAACCTGAGATCGGTGCGGAACACGTAGCCCTCGGCAGTTCGCTCCTCCATAATGCGCACCAGGTCGCGGGCGAGCCGGATGAAGGTGTGCGCCATGTCGTCCGGCCGTGAGGTGCGGACGCGCGCGTCGTCATAGAAGATGATCAGATCGATATCGCTGGAATAGTTGAGCTCTCCGCCCCCCAACTTCCCCATGCCGAGCACGATCAGCCCGGACCCCCGCTCCGGCGCGTGCGCGTCGGCAAGGTCGATCGCGCCGCGGTTCGCCGCGTCCCGCAGAAGGTGGCGCGTGGCCGCGCCCAGCGCCGATTCGGCGAAACGGCTCAGCGCGCCGGTCACTTCCTCCAGCGACCATAGCCCGCCTATGTCCGCCAGCGCCGCGGCCGTCGCGACCCGCCGCTTGCCCCGCCGCAGCCCGGCCATCAGCTTCGCCCGGTCGCTCTCCGCGCCCAGACCCTCGGTCTCCGCGATCGCTGTCTCGACCTGGTCCGCGACAGGCCCCTCGATCAACGCATTCAGGAAGGAGGGCTCCTTCAGGATCGCTTCGGTCAGGAACGGGCTGTTGCCGAAGATCGCGTCCAGCATCCGCCGCCCTTCCGGCGCGTCCTCCAGCCCGGCGGCGAAGGAGGCGATCTCCTCGCCCAGCGAGCCTGCGCGCTCCCGCCACCGCTCACGACCCAGACGGGCGCGGTCGGGATCGGCGGGCCGGGGCCAGTCGGGGGCGGTCAGCAGCAAGGTTTCGTCCATCGGTCGGAAAGCGGTCGGGGAAACCCTCCGGCACCCGCGGCGGCGGGTCAAGGCGCGATGATCCGCGGCGTCGCCCGCTTCACGCTGGAAATCGCCGGCGTGCTCATGGCCGGATTCGTCATCCTGGCGGTCATCCTGGCCTGGCGCCTGTCCCAAGGCCCGGTGGAGGTCGATTTCCTGACGCCCTACCTGGAGGATTTCCTGGATGACGGCGCGGTCGAGGTGACGGTCGGCGGCACCAGCCTGCGCTGGGACGGGGTGGAATCGCCCGTGCGGCTGGTCGCCTCGGACGTGACGCTCTACGGCGATGACGGCCAGCCGATCGCGCGGGTGCCGGAGATTTCGGTCGCGGTCAGCGCACACAGCCTCCTGCGGCGGCAGGTCGTCCTCCGCTCGCTGACGGTGGTGGAACCGACATTGCGGGCCGAACGGGCGGAGGATGGCAGCTTCCGCCTCGGCCTCGACGATCTGGACGACGCCTCGGGTTCCGGCGCGCGGGAGGTGGTGGCGGACGTGATCGCCGCCCTGCGCGGCGATCCGGGATATGAGGACCATCCGCTGGCGGGCCTGCGCCGCGTGCGGGTGGAGGATGCGACGATCGTGCTCGACGACCGCATGCTGGACGTGGAATGGACCGCGCCCCGCGCCGATCTGGAGCTTGAGCGGGTGCCCGGCGGCCTTCGCGGCGTCGGCATTGTGGAGGTGATCGTCGACGACAGGATCGCGGCCTTCGGCGTCGACGCCACCCATGATTTCTCCGACGGGTCCAGCCAGGTCCGGCTGCTGGTCCACGATCTCGTGCCGGCGGACCTGGCCGACCTCGACCCCGTGCTGGCGCCGCTCGCCGCGCTGGCGACGCCGGTCCAGGGGACGGTCACGGTCGGGCTCGATTCCCGGCTCGCTCCGACGGGCACCCGGTTCGCCCTCCAGGCCGGGGCGGGCCAGTTGCGGATGGAGGATTTCTTCCCCCAGCCGCTGGGCTTCGCCGGCTTGTCCATGGAGGGATGGATCGATCTGCGCGGCGGCACGCTGGCCGTCGACCAATTCGCGGTCGATCTGGGCGGCCCCCGGATCGAAGGCGCGATGACCGTCGTCGATCGTGCGGGCGTCGTCCATCTTTTCGCCGAAGCCGATCTGCGCGACCTGCCGACCGACCTGCTGGCGACCTATTGGCCGCCCGAACTGGAGAGAGGCGCGCGCGACTGGGTGGTGAAGCATTTGTCTCGAGGGATCGTCCGGCAGGCGACATTGTCGGTCCATGCCGTCGCCGATCAGGACGAACTCACGCAGCCGGCGATCGAAAGCCTCTACGGCGCGATCGCCTTCGACGGGGTGACGGTCGACTATCTGGACGGCATGCCGCCGGTGGTCGATGTCGCCGGGCGCGCCATCTTCGACCCGCACGCCTTCCATATCGACGCCTGGCAGGGGCGTCTGGACGATCTGTCCGTGGTTTCCGGCGATATCGAGATATTGGGGCTGGAGGGCAGCGACGAGACCATAGACATAGAGGTCGTGGCCGGCGGCCCGGTGGCCACCGTGCTGCGGGTGCTGGACAGTCCCCGGCTGGGCTACGCCTCGAAGCTGGGCATCGATCCCGCCACCGCCGGCGGCGTCATGTCGGCCCGCCTGCGCCTCGCCTTCCCGTTGGAGAAGGACCTGTTGATGGAGCAGGTGGCGGTCGCCGCCGCCGCCAACCTCCGCGACGTGCGCGTGCCGGGAATCGCCGTCGGGCTTGACGCCGAAAGCGTCGACGGACGGCTGACGCTGGACGGGCAGGGCATGGATATCGACGGGGAGGGGCTGCTGAACGGCGTCCCTATCGCCTTCGACTGGCGGGAGAATTTCGGCGGCGGCGACTTCCTGACCCGCGTCGACGTGCAGGCGACGCTGGATTCGGCAGGGCTGGCGGCGCTGGGCATTCCCGAGCCCGATGGCTTCCAGGGCGCGATGCCGGTCGACGCCGTCTATACCGATGTCGACCGCGTCACCGCCACCCTGTCGGCGGAGGCCGATCTGGCCGGCGTCGGCTTCGGGATCGACGCCTTCGACTGGTCGAAGCCGGCCGACGCGCCGGGATCGGCGTCGGTCACGCTGGCGCTGCATGAAGGCGCGCTGGACCGTCTGCCTGCCTTCGCCCTCGACGCCGCCGGGCTGACGGTGCGGGGGGAGGCGACGTTCGGGCCGGAGCGGGAACTGCAGGAGGTGGTGCTGGGGGAGGTCGTCTATGGCCTGAATCGCTTCTCCGCGCGGGCGATGGCGCAGGCCGATGGCGGCTATGCGGTGGAGATTCGCGGACCCGCGATCGATGTCAGCCCGTTCTTCGACGGCATGCTGAGCGACGCGCCCGCGCCGGAGGAGGAAGTGGAGGAAGAAACGGAGGACGGCCCGCCCCTCCAGATAACCCTCGCGGTGGGGGAGGTGATCGTCGCGGAAGGCCGCTCGCTCTATCAGGCGACCGGCGCGCTGGTGCGGTCGCCTGACGGAGGGGACGGGTGGGATCTGATCGACCTCGCCGCCGCCACCGACACCGGCGGCGCGCTGCGCGTCTTCTACGGCGACGATGGCGGCGGCCTGCGACTCAACGTGGAGGCGGAGGATGCCGGGGCCGCGCTGCGCACCTTCGGACTGGCCGAAACGGTGTTCGGCGGGCGGCTCCGGATCGTCGGGCGCGCCACCGGGATGGATGCGACCGGGGAGGTAGAGGCCTTCGCCGGCGACGTGCTGATGGAGGATTTCCGGGTGGTGCGGGCGCCGGGGCTGGCTCAGCTTCTCTCCGCCCTGTCGCTGCCTGGCCTCGGCAACCTCCTGACCACGGACGGCATCGTCTTCGACCGGCTGGTCGGCCAGTACCGGCTGGCGAACGGCTTGCTCAGCCTGTCGGATGTACGTACCTCGGGCGGGGCGATGGGGCTGACGCTGGCCGGCAATGTCGATCTCAATACCGACACCGTCGATGTCGAAGGCACCATCGTGCCGCTTTACGGCGTCAACCAGTTGATCGGCGCGATACCGATCCTGGGAGATATCCTGACCGGCGGCGAAGGGCAGGGCGTCTTCGCCTTCACCTATGGGGTGGAGGGGCCGCTGGCCCAGCCGACGGTTACGGTCAATCCGCTGGCCGTCCTGGCGCCGGGTTTCCTTCGCAACCTCTTCTTCCTGGAGGGCGACGGCTCCACCGCTCCGCCGCCGGAATAGACGGCCGCGCCGGGCCCCTTTCAGGAACCTTCCCACCGGCTATTAGTTTTGGCTTAAGCTTTCGCTGCCTCTATTGGAGGTGTTCACCAGCCGGGGAAGTGGGTTCCAGACCGTGATCGTTGCGGCCATCCCTAGCGATGAGGAAGCGCGCTGCCGCGCCGTTCACCGCTGCGACCTCTCCGCGGCGGGGCGGGACGGGCCGCTCAATCGCATCGCCGCCATGGCGGCCCGGCTTCTGGACGTTCCCATCGCCCAGATCTCGCTGATCGACCGCGAGGAGCAGCGGATCGTGGCCGCCCATGGCTGGCCCGCCACCCGCCTCAGCCGCCGCCAGTCCTTCTGCGCCCACGCCATCCTGAAGCCGGATGTGATGGTGCTGCCGGACGCCGCCGCGGACTCCCGGTTCCGCCGCAATCCGATGGTCACCGACGCTCCCGGCATCCGCTTCTACGCCGCCGTCCCCTTGCGCGATCCGGCCGGCTACCCGATCGGCGCGCTGTGCGTGATCGACACCAAACCCAGGGCCGGCCTCACCGACGATCAGCGCACGGCGCTGGTCGATCTGGCGCACCTGGCCTGCGGCCTGCTGGTCCGCCCGCCCACGCCGGTCAGCCTGACCGGCGGCCGGCACGACGATGAGGGCGATCCCTGGGTCCAGCGGCGGTTGAGCGAGGCGCTGGTGGATTTGACCCGCCAGCGATCGCTCTCCGAAGGCCGGTTCCAGGACACCTGCCGGGAGGTCGCGGTCAAGATCGCAGCCGTCCTGGGCATCGCCCGTGTCGGGGTCTGGCTCTTCGACGACAGCCGGATCGCCATGGAGGCGATCTATGTCCACGACCGGGACCCTTCCCGTCCCGGAACCGGCATGACGATCCACGCGGTCGACTATCCGCGCTATTTCACCAGCCTTGAGATGGGTCGGTGGCTGGACGCGTCCGACGCCGTCAACGACGACCGGACGTCGGAACTGGCCGAACCTTATCTCAAGCCCCTCGGCATCGCCTCGTTGCTCGACATCCCGATCAGGGTGGCTTCCGGCGTCGCCGGCGTGATGTGCATCGAAAATGTCGGCGCCGTGCGGGAATGGACGTGGGACGAACAGACCTTCGCCGCCGCGGCGGGCGACCTCCTGTCCCTGGCGCTGGAGGCGCGGGACCGCGTGGCCGCCCTGGCGCTGCTCAGGGAGGCGAAGGAGACGGCGGAGGCCGCCAACCGCGCCAAGACCGAATTCCTCGCCAATATGAGCCATGAGCTTCGGACGCCGCTCAACGCGGTGATCGGCTTCTCGGAGATCATCGCGAGCGAGATGTTCGGCCCCAGCCCGCGCTACGCCGACTATGCGCGCGACATCCACGGCAGCGCCACCCATCTGCTGTCGATCATCTCCGACATTCTCGACATGGCGAAGCTGGAGGCCCGGAAGACCCGGCCGGTGGAGGAGATCTTCCCGCTCTGGGAGGCGGTGTCTTTCGCCGAAACGCTGATGGCCGACCGCGCGCGCGACGCGGGCGTCGATCTCGTCACGGTCCGCCCGCCCCGCTCGCTCGGCTTCCGCGGCGACCGGCGGATGATTCAGCAGGTGCTGCTCAATCTCCTGTCCAACGCCGTGAAGTTCAGCGACCCCGGCGACCGGGTCATTGTCGAGGTCGCCATCGTGGAGGTCGGCGACGATGATGAGGGGCTGGTCGTGCGGGTGGTCGATCAGGGCATCGGCATCGCGGAGGACGACATAGAGCGCATCCAGCAACCCTTCGGCCAGGTCGACAGCTTCGCCGCCAGGGCCCATGCCGGCACCGGGCTCGGCCTGTCGATCAGCCGCGGGCTGGTCGATTTGCATGACGGACGGCTGGAAATCAGCAGCACGCTCGGCGAAGGGACGACAGTGACGGTGCGCTTCCCGGCCGCCCGGGTCCGCCGGATCGCCGAAGTCGCCTGATTGTCCCGCTGGCGCCGCTTGGTGACTAATATATTGTAATTGTTGGTCATTCCGGACTTGATCCGGAATCCATAGGCCCCCACCGCTTCACCGACGGCGAAGAGCGGACGCCGCCCCTGCTTCCATCGCCGTCCCATGGATGCTGGATCAAGTCCAGCATGACGTTCTTCTTATTGGTCATTCCGGATCGGCGTCTGAAATGCCCTTGTTTTTGTTGGTCATTCCTGACTTGATCCGGAATCCATGCGCCCCCGCCGCTTCACCGACGGCGAAGAGCGGACGCCGCCCCTGCTTCCATCGCCGTCCCATGGATGCCGGATCAAGTCCAGCATGACGTACTTCTTACCCCCGCAGCCGCATGGCGAAGGCGGTTGCGTCGATCTGGATGGCATAACCGCCCACGGCGTTCATCCCGACCAGAAGCTGCTCCACCTCGATCCCCTTCACGGTCAGGGGCAGGATCAGCTTCTCCACCCGCAGATAATCCTTGCGGACCATCTGGCGGCCGGGGATGTGCAGTGGCGCGCGTGAATGGAAGGCTTCCCGGTATTCCCGCAGAAGCGGCGCCGCCTCCTCCTCCGGCAGGTCGGTGACGCGCAGGCCGGTCAGGTCGCGGCCCCACAACGTCGTCAGATGGGTGCCGTGCAGCCGGTAGATGAAGTCCGGCTCTTCGGCCTCGCCGTCGACAACCTCCAGCACCATCAGGTTGCCCAGCCAGGGCCTCAGAGCCTCCGTCGGGAAATCGGCGCGGGTGGGAAGGCCACCTTCCGGCCGCAGCCGCTCCCATCGGCCGGCCAGATCGGCGAGGGAATTCGCGGGCGACGGCGAAGGGTCTGTCATGGCGGCCTCTCGGCGGTCTCTTCGAGCCACCCTGTCCCGGAGTCCAAGGCTGGGCCCGCCGGCATCCATCCTGGATCCGACCCTGAAAGTCTGACACATCCGCCGGAGCAAATAAATTCAAATTTAGTAAATTACCGAAACGACCGACGCCTTTCAGCCCCGTTCCGGATCGATCGTGAACAGCTCCTGCGGGCGCGCCACCCCGCGAAGGGCGTAGCGGCCCAGCGAGACCAACTGGTCCCGGCTCTCGCCGGCCAATTTGGCGAAGGAGGAGGACAGGATGACGTTCTGCTCCAGCGACCGGCACATGGCGCTGATCCGGCTGGCCTCGTTCACCGCCGGGCCGACGACGGTGAAATCCAGCCGGTCGACGCCGCCGACATTGCCGTAGAAAACGGCGCCGACATGCAGGGCCAGATAGGCGTCGCTGACCGGCTGCCCCTCGGCCGTGCGACGGAGATTCAACGCGTCCACCCGCTCCCGCATCGCCTTGGCCGCGTCCAGCGATCGGCGGCAGGCCGCCGGGATATCGCCATCCACCGGGAAGAAGGCGAACACGCCGTCGCCGATGAATTTCAGGACCTGGCCGCCATGATCGTGGATGGATGTCACGATGGCCTCGGCATAATCGTTCAGCAGCGGGATGACCAGTTCGGGCTCGACGGAATCGACGATCCCGGTGAAGCCGCGCAAATCGCTGAACCACAGCACCGCCTTGATCTTCTCCGCCACGCCCCGTCCGATGGATCCGCGCAGCACCCGCTGTCCGGCGTCGCGGCCCAGATAGGTGTCGACCAGCGTCTCCAGGATTCGGCCCAGCGAGATGCTCCTGAGGGACGCGGCCAGCACCGGGATGAGCCGGTCCAGCATCGCGATGTCGTCATCGGTGAAGCCGTCGGCCCGGTCGGTCGCCCAGGAGGAATAGATGCAGTCCATCTCCCCGATCACGGCGTTCTGGCCCAGCTGCGTGGCGTAGGCGACATAGTCGGTGCAGCCCTGCGCCGACAGTTCCTCCAGGATCGGGAAATCCGCCGGTTCGTTTCGCCGTTCCCCGCACCGCCGGCGGAGCCGCTTCTCGTTCCGTTCCAGAAGATAATGGAACGGGCTGCGCAGCCAGACCTCTTCCGACGCCTTCAGGTCGGACCGTACATAAGACCCCTCATGCACGCTCTCCTTGGCGCTGTGCCAGGTGAAGCCGCGGCCGCCCAGAACCGGGTGCAGCGTGTCCGACGCCGCCGACACGCGCCAGAGCGGCAGGCCGGCCGCCGTCAGCCGCTCCGCCAGGCCTTGCAGCAACGCTCCCTCCGTCATGCCCTCCAGGCTGGCCGAGGCGATCCACTGGTTGAGGTCGAGCAGGGTTTCGCTGCGCATGACGGCCGCCATCGATATGAAGGAAGAAAATCCGGGTTCTCCCAAATGGCGCGGGACGGGGCCGGATTCAACCGTCTCCGAACCGTTCGCTGTAGGCCGCCACCTCGATGGCCAGCACGTCGCGGCTGTGGCGGACGCGCCCGACCTTCTCGGCCATGTAGCGCTGCGTGTTGCTCTCGCTGCATTCGGGCGTTTCGGAAAGCGCGACGAAGGCCATTCGCTCCTCGATCGTCGCCACCATCTCCGGCGTCACGATATCGGGCAGCGCCCTTCTCTCGGCGACGTCCACGCGGTATTGGCCGCCATGGCAGAAATCGGCATAGGCGACATGTTCGTTGAGGTCGCCCAGCATGGAAGCGTAGCGGTTGACGATGTCGTTTTCGACATACGCCCGGTCGTTGTCGGCGACAATGTTCCGGGCCATCTGCTCCGTCTCCTCGTTCAGCCCCTCATAGGAAACCGGCGGCAGCGGCGGCTTTCCCGTGACGGCCGTCCGGATGCCGTCGAGGCTCACCAGCCCCGCCGACAGCGGAAGCTGGATCACGCAGACCGCCATGGTGATTCCCGCCAGCGTCGACCGCAGCGCGCGGTTTCCTCCGGTGGCGGCGAGGGACCGCCAGGCGAAGATTATCCCGGCGACCGCCAGCCCCAGCCCCAGAAGGTTCAGGCTGGATTCCGACACCACCTCGCCGTTCACCTCGACCCGGCTGGTCGATCCGCCGAACAGCGCGAAGGGCAGCAGGCCCATGGCAAGGGCGAGCAGCGGTTTGACGATGTCCCGCTTCGTGTCCGTGGGTTGATCAGCCATCTCCCATTCCACCCTTTCTTGATTGTCGGGAACTCGATGCGCGGCGGCGGAAGGCCCGTATCGCCGCCCATGCCGCCAGGCCCAGCCAGATCGCCGCCGTCGCCAGCATGCCCGGCCAGACGACCAGGATCAGCCATCCGGTCATCATGGCGACATGGAGGAACGGACCGAAATCCAGCCCCCGGACCATGCAGGGATGCGGCGCGACCTCGTCGACACGGCATCCAAGGCTGGATGACGCGACATTGGCGACCACCAGCCCCAGGAAGGGCAGCCATGAGACGAGGGTGACGGCGACCAGCGCTACCAGAAGGAAAGTTCTCAAAAGATCTCATTTCCCGTGGCGACGCGCGGCGCGCGAGTTGGGCGGGCCAGCCAAACGCTCAGGGTTGCGGTCCGGTTCCTTCCTCTGCGTGCAATCCAGCATAAAGTAAAGATGAGTCATTTTGAATATCTGTTTAGTATTTAAACTTTAGAGAAAACTCATTCTATAAAAATAGTTGCATCGTTAAGAATCGTTAACCAATCTGTTCCAGAATAAATCAAATAGATAAAACGCTATCTTCTCAAGAGAGGGTTGATCTTGCAGGTTATGAATCGCGTTTCCGCGCCGGCGGCCGACGGCGTCTTCGATCCTCGGTTCGTTCTCAGCCAGGAGGAGGACGGCGATAGCCATCAGACAACCGCCAATTCCATCGGCGAGGGTCTGACGCTGACCGGCGATGACCTTCAGATCGATGGCGTATCCGGCAGTGCGAAGGTGCGCTTCAGCCCGATGGAATGGGGCGGGTGGGAAGCCCGGCTCCTGTCCTCATGGGCCAGCGTTCGCACCATCGAGGTGACCGACGGCGACGCCGGCAAGGTGACCGTCAACAATTTCGTCCAGGCCGCAGTGACGCTCGGCGGCGACGGCGATTCCACGGTCTCCGTCTTCGGCGTCAAGCGTGGCGCGGTCCAGACGGGTGAGGGCGACGACTGGATCGACGTGGCGGCCTTCAGCAATGGCGGCGGGTCCTCCAACCTGTTCAGTTTGCTGACCGGCGGCGGCGACGATGAGATGACGCTGCGCGGCTACCAGACCTTCACCCGGGGACATGTCGACGCCGGGACGGGAAACGACCGCATCATCCTGATGAATGACGGGAACGACCATGTGGATGGCGGGCAGGGCGACGATTTCATCTCCACGGCCGGCGGTCGCGACATGGTCGACGGCGGGGCGGGGCAGGATGTCCTGACCCTGGAGGGCACGCTCGCCGACTATGATTTCGCGGCCGACGAGACGACGCTCTATATCCGCTCCCGCGACGGGTCGGGGATCGAGGTCGCGCACGCCGTGACGGGGGTGGAGACGCTGCGCTTCGGCGACGGCGACGAATCCGTGGCCGCGTTGCGGGATGAGGTCGGGGTCACGCCCGATGCCTCCCACCTCCTGCTCGACCTCGACCTCTCCGGCTATGCGATGGTCTTCGCCGACGAATTCGACAGTTTCGATCGGCTGGATGGCGGCGGGGGAACGTGGAAGACGGAGTTCTATTTCGGCGGCCGCTGGCTCGACCGGAACGGCGAGGAGCAATTCTACGTCGATGAGGACTATGCCGGCCCTTCGGGAGATTTGCTCGGCATCGACCCGTTCAGCGTCGAGGACGGCGTCCTGTCGATCGAGGCGCGCCCCACCGACCCCGCCATCCAGGACCAGATCGACGGCCAGAACTACACCTCCGGGCTGATCACCAGCGAAGCGGTCTTCGCCCAGACCTACGGCTATTTCGAGATGCGGGCCCAGCTGCCGGAAGGGCAGGGGCTGTGGCCCGCCTTCTGGCTGTTGCCGACTTCCGGCGAGTGGCCGCCCGAGATCGATATCTTCGAGGTGCTGGGCCATGAGCCCGGCCGCATCTGGCAGGGCGTCCATGGCGCGAACATCCCGATCGACTCCCATACCGGGGTCGACACCTCCGACGGCTTCCATACCTACGGGCTGGAATGGACGGAAGAGACGATCACCTGGTTCGTCGACGGCCTCCAGACCCGGCAGGTGGAGAACTTCATCCACGAACCGATGTACATCCTGGCGAACCTGGCCGTCGGCGGAGACTGGCCGGGATCGCCGGGTGAGGACACGGAATTCCCGGCGGAATTCCTGATCGACTATATCCGCGCCTGGTCCAAGGCCCCGCCGGCGGAGGCCGAGACCGACCCGGCCTCCCTCTCCCTCGCCCATGGCGGGACGGAGGCGTTCTCGACATTGGCCGATCCGGGCCGGCGGATGACGCTCGACCAGGACGATCTCGGGCGCGCGGCGACGGTGGAGGTCGCGGTGGCGGCCGACGGCGCGGTCGATATCGACCTCGTCAGCGCCTGGAACAGCCTCAGCACCGCGACCGTGACGGATTCCGACGAGGCCGATGTCTCGATCGACAATTTCGTGCAGGCGGATGTGGCGCTGGGCGATGGCGGGAATTCCACCATCTCCATCACCGACGCCAAGCGGGGAACGATCTCCACCGGCGATGGCGACGACGAGATCTCCATCGTCGCCAGAAGCAACGGCGACGACTGGTCGAACCGCTACGGCAACAGCTTCCTGATCGACAGCGGCGAAGGCGACGACCTGATCGATGTGCGCGGCAGCGGCCGCTACACCGAATTCACGATCGATGCCGGGGCGGGCGACGACCGGATCGTGCTTGCGAACGGCGACGATCATGAGATCGATGGCGGCGAAGGGAACGACACGATCCTCGCCGGCTCCGGCGCGGAGACCTTCATCTTCCGCTCAGGCAGCGGCCAGGATCGGATCGAGGACTTCGATCCCGCCGAGGATCGTCTGGCCCTCGATGCGCCGGACCGGTCCGGCCTTTCGCTCGCGGCGTCCGGCGAGGATCTGCTGGTCAGCGTCGGCGATGCGTCGGTCACGCTCGTCGGCGGCGCGGACTGGGCGCTGACGCCGGAGGACATCCTGCTGGCATGACCGGACGGCCGCCTCTCGCCGACGCCGCCGCCCAGATTCGCCATGCCCTGATCGCGGTCGGCGGCGTCAGTCTGTTCGTCAATCTGCTGATGCTCGTCTCGCCGCTCTACATGATGCAGGTCTTCGACCGCGTGCTGGCGAGCGGCCGTGTCGAAACGCTGCTCTACCTGACCGCGGTCGCGATCTTCGCCCTTGCGGTGCTGGCCGCGCTCGATCATCTGCGCGGCCGGGCGCTCGTCGGGACTGGCCTCTGGCTAGACCGGAAGCTGGGGTCGGAGATCGTCCGCGCGTCGGCCGCCGTCGGCGCGCGGGACGGGCAGGGCTTGCGCGATCTGGCGACGGTGCGGTCCTTCATCGGCGGCCCGTCCATTCACCCGCTGCTCGACGCGCCCTGGGCGCCGCTCTTCGTCGCGGTGATGGCGCTGCTGCATCCCTGGCTGGGGCTGACGGCGCTGCTCGCGGCGCTCCTCCTCTTCGCGCTCGGCTGGGCGAACGACAGGATCGCCCGCGCGCCGTCGCGTCGTGCCGGGCAATCCGCCATCTCCGCGCAGGACCAGGCCGATTCCGCGCTGCGCAACGCCGATACCGTCCGCGCCATGGGGATGCTGCCGGCGGTGCTGCGGCGCTGGGCCACGTTCAATGAGGACAGCCTGAACCTTCAGGCCTTGGCCGCCGGCCGCGCCGGGCTGGTGCTGGCCGCCGCGCGGTTCGTCCGTCTGGCGGTCCAGATCCTCGTGCTGGGCCTCGGCGCGTTCCTGGTGCTGCGGAACGAACTGACGCCCGGTGGGATGATCGCCGGGTCGATCCTCCTCGGCAGGGCGCTCGCCCCCGTCGAACAGGCGATCGGCTCTTGGCGCAGCGCGACCGCTGCCCGCGTCGCTTATGGCCGGATGCGCGACCTGCTCGCCGCCGCGCCGCCGCCGGCGCAGCCGATGCGCCTGCCGCCCGCCAAGGGACATGTGACGGTGGAGGGAGTGGGTTATGCCCCGCCGGGCGCGGATCGGCCGGTCCTCCACGATATCGGATTTTCCCTTTCGCCGGGAGAGTGCCTGGGCGTCATCGGCCCCTCGGCGTCGGGCAAATCGACCCTCTGCCGCCTGCTGGCGGGATCGCTGGTCCCCGGTCGGGGGCATGTCCGGCTGGACGGGGCGGAGCTGCACCATTGGGGCGAGGCCGGCCGCGCACGCCATGTCGGTTATCTGCCGCAGGAGGTCGAGCTGTTCCGGGGCACGGTCAGGGACAACATCGCGCGACTGGACGTTCCCGACCCCGACCTGGTCGTGGAGGCCGCCCAGCTGGCCGGCGTGCACGGGATGATCCTCGGCCTGCCCGACGCCTATGAGACGGAGATCGGCCCCGGCGGCGCGTTCCTCTCCGGCGGCCAGCGGCAGCGCATCGCGCTCGCCCGCGCCATCTACCGCCGGCCGGCCCTGCTGGTGCTGGACGAGGCGTCGTCGAACCTGGATGCGGAGGGAGAGGCGGCCCTGCGCGCCTGCCTCGCCCAACTCAAGCAGGAGGGGACGACCATCGTCACCGTCGCCCATCGCCCGGCGGCGCTGGAACAGGCGGACCGCATCCTCGTCCTTAGCGACGGCAGAATCGATCTCCATGGCGACCGCGCCGCTGTTCTGGCTGAGCTCGCGCCGCGCGGCCCGGTTCGCGTGGCGTCGGTCGGGTGAGGATGGTCCCATGGCGATGATCGAACACGTCCCCGCGCCGCCGCCCCTTCTGGTGCAGCTTCGCCGGCCGCTGCTGGTCGCGGCGGCGGTGATCGCGCTCTTCTTCGGTGGGTTCGGGATCTGGTCCGTGACCGCGACCCTCGCCAGCGCCGCGCTCGCGCCCGGAACCGTCAGCCCGGACGGCAGCCGCCGCACGGTCCAGCATCTGGAAGGCGGCATCATCGCGGATATCCGCGTCGCTGAAGGATCGCATGTCCAGGCGGGCGACGTGCTGATGGTGCTGGAGGATGTTTCGGCCGACGCCTCGGTCGACCTGCTGATCGGCCGCCGGCGAGCGCTGGCGGCGGCGCGGGCCCGGCTGGCGGCGGAGGAGGCGGGCGATCCCGCGATCTCCTTCCCCGCATGGCTGTCGGAGGATGGGGCGGCCGCCGACATCCTGGCCGCGGAACGCGACCGCTTCGCCGCCCGCCGCGCCTCCCGTGCCGGGCTGGTCGAGGTGATGGAGCGCCGGATCGCCCAATACCGCGCCGAAATCGCGGGGCTGGAGGTGCAGATCGACGCCCGGACCCTCCAGCTCGACCTGATCGCTGAGGAGATCGCGGCCGTCCGCACCCTGCTGGACCAGGGGCTGGAGCGGCGGCCGCGCCTGCTGGCCCTTCAGCGCACGGAAGCCGACATCATGGCCGCCCGCGCGGAGAACCGGGCCGGCATCGCCCGCGCCCGCCAGGCGATCGCCCAGACGGAGGCGGAGATTCTCAATCTCGACCGCCAGGCGCGGGAGGAAGCGACGGCGGAGCTGGCCGGCATCCGGGCGGAACTGTCGGCCGTGCGTGACCGGCTGCGCGCCGCCCGCGACGTGCTGACCCGCACGACCATCACCGCCCCGCTGGACGGGGAGGTGGTCGATCTCCGCTTCACCACGCTGGGCGGGGTCGTCGGGGCGGGAGAGCCGATCCTGGACATCGTCCCGGCGGACGAGGAATTGCTGGTCGAAGCGCGGATCGCGCCGACGGACATCGATGCCGTCCATCCGGGTCTGGAGGCGCGTGTGATTCTCTCGTCCTACGCCCAGCGTAACCTGCCGCGCCTGTCCGGGACCGTCCGAACCGTCTCCGCCGACGCCCTGATCGACGAGGCGACGGGACGGACCTATTACCTCGCGCGGATTTCGGTGGATGAGGACGATCTGGCCGCGCTCGACGGCGTCGAACTCGTCCCCGGCATGCCGGCGGAGGTGGCCGTGGTCACCGGCGAAAGGACGCCCTTCGACTATCTGGCCGACCCGTTCCTCGACAGCTTCCGGCGCGCCTTCAAGGAAGGTTGAGGCCGGCTCAGGCGCCGGCTCAGGCGGATTTCGCGCGCCGCGAAGGTCTCTTCTTCATGGGGCTCTCCTCATCGTTCTCCTTCTTCTCCTGCTCCTCGGCCCTGGCTTCCTCCTGCGGGCCGCCCATCTCCCGCTCCGCGCCGGCGCTCAGCCGCTGATAGACGCCGAGCCCGACCACCAGCGCCACGCCGCCGAACAGCAGCAGCGTGGGGTAGAGCATCATCCTCATGTCTTCCTTGCTGGCCTGGAAGACGGAAACCAGCGCCTCCAGGAACACCGCGATGGCGATTGTGGAGATGAACTTGGTCATGCTCCGCCGCGCCTCGCCGGTGCGCCGCATCTCGCGGCCACGGACCGCCTCTTCCTCCAGCAGGTATTTGGCGACGTCGAAGACGGCGATGGCGATGATCGTGTAGCCCACCGCGTCCAGCAGGGTCGACCCCACGCTCATTTCGGGCACCCGGAAGGCATGCAGCACCTGGCTTCCGGCGAAGACCATCAGCCCGCCGGCAAGGAGCATCAGGGCGATGCTGGCCAGCCCGAACACCGTCCGCGATACAAGTTCCACGAAATCCACCCCTTTATCCCCGGATCAGGTCAGGACGATCCGGGATATTCATGGCTTGAGAGCAGGCGCGCAAGATGGCTCGCATTGCGGACCATCATGGCGGTCGCCGATTCCACCTTGTCGGGGACTTCCGGCAGGTCCTTGAAGTCGGTGCCGCCCATCGCCTCGCCGACCCAATAGGTCACCGCATTGGCCGGGATGGTGAAGCCAACGTCGCTCAGCGCCTGGTAAAGTTCCGCCGACACGTGATGCGCTCCATCCTCGTTGCCCACCACCGCGACCGCCGCGACGCGCCCGTAGGAAACCATGCGCCCCTTGTCGTCTGTTTCGCTGAGGAAGGCGTCCATCCGCTCCAGCACCCGCTTGCAGATGGAGGAAGGCTGGCCCAGCCAGATCGGCGTGCCCAGCAGCAGGATGCGCGCCTCCAGGATGCGCGACCGCAGCGCCGGCCAGTCGTCGCCCTCGCCCTCGTCGGAGGTGACGCCCGGCAGGATGTTGTGGTCGGCGACCCGGACAATCTCCCCCTCGAACCCCTGCTCCTCGAACTTCCCCAGCGCCTGCGCCAGCAGCAGGTTGGTGGAGGAGGGGGTGTCGGACGATTTCAGCGAACAGTTGAGGGCCAGGACCTTGGTCATGATCGGGAACTTCCGGTTGTGGTGCGACTGCCCCCGGAATGGCCTTGCCCGGCGATGGTTCCCCTGGGGGCCGGTCGACCTCCTCACCCCCGACGGCGGCTCACGCCCCGATGAACCGGCGAAGCGTCTCGGACCGCGGCGTCTGGAATATCTCTCCCGGCGTTCCCTGCTCGGCGACAAGCCCCTGGTCGAAAAACAGGATGCGTGCCGAAACGTCCCGGGCGAATGCCATTTCATGCGTCACCACGACCATTGTCCGCCCCTCTTCGGCCAGCGTCCGAATGACCCTGAGGACCTCGCCGACCAGTTCCGGGTCAAGCGCGGAGGTCGGCTCGTCGAACAGCAGGATCTCCGGCTCCATGCACAGGGCGCGCGCGATCGCCACCCGCTGCTGCTGCCCGCCGGAGAGGTGGGCGGGATAGGCATCGCGCTTGTCGGGAAGACCAACCTTGTCCAGATAGCCTTCTGCCCTTTCCCGCGCCTCGCCTTTCGAAACGCCCTTCACCGTCACCGGGCCGATGACGAGATTCTTCATCACCGTCATGTGGGGCCAGAGATTGAAGCTCTGGAACACCATCCCGATCCTCGCCCTGGCCTGCTCGACCCGCTTCTGCCCACGCACGCGGGGATGGCCGCCGCGATAGTCCAAGGGCAAGGGATCGCCGCCGATCTCGATGGCGCCGCGGCTGGGAAGCTCCAGAAGGTTCAGGCAGCGGAGGAACGTGCTCTTTCCCGAACCGCTTCCGCCGATGATGGAGATCACTTCCCCCTTCCGGGCGGTGAAATCGATTCCCTTGAGCACATGCAGCGCACCGAAGCTCTTGTGAAGCCCGATCGTGCGGAGCGCCGCGCCGGTCGGCCCGTCCCGATGCGGATCGGCGGCGTTCCGATCATCCATTCCGAAGATATCCCAGATCGTTCATTTCAACCGCCTAGAAGCCAAGCGCGCAGCCATCCTTCCGGGGGTCCGACCCGCCCGACAGGATGCCCCGTTCATGGTCGATCATGACCGCCTGTCCGCCGCCCAGGGGATCCGGCGCCAACCGCAGGGCATGGCCGCGCGCGATCAGGCCGGCGATCGTCGGCCCCGGAAAGGACTTCTCGATTTCGACCATGTCGCCGGTCGCGAACACCCGCGGCGCGTCGAGCGCCTGCTGGACATCCTGGCCATAGTCGATGATCCCCGTGAGGAACCGGGCGTGGCCGAAGGGCTGGTAGTCGCCGCCCATCACGCCGTAAGGCATCAGCGCGCGGCCGTTCCGCGTCGCCATGCCGGGCATGATGGTGTGGAGCGGTCGCTTGGACGGCCCGATCCGGTTCGGGTGGTCCGGGTCGATGCGGAACGAAGCGCCCCTGTTCTGGAACATCACGCCGGTTTCGGGGCAAAGGATGCCGCAGCCGAAAGAATGATAGATCGAGTTGATGAAACTCACGGCGTTCAGGTCGCGGTCGACGACGGAAACATAGACCGTGTCCGACTTTCCCAGTCCCAGATCGGGGATGCCGGTCATCGCCCGGTCCGGGACGATTTTCGACCTCAGCCTTCCGGCCCATTCCTTCGATAGCAGGTCCTCCGCACGAACCCCCATCGCGACCTGTTCGGACAGGGTCGCATTCCGGGCGGCGAACGCCAGCCGTCCGGCCTCGATCTCCAGATGCGTGCGGTCGCTGGACATCGGCTCCAGCGCGGCCAGGTCGAAGCCTTCCAGGATGTTCAGCATGATCAGCGCCGTCAGCCCCTGGTTGTTCGGCGGCACCTGGTGGATTTCATACCCGCGATAGGCCGTGCTGACCGGCTCGACATAGTCGCCTTGCACGGCGGCGAAGTCCTCGACATCGTGCAGGCCGCCATGCGCCCGCAACGTTCGCGCCATGGCTTCCGCGATCGGTCCTTCATAGAAGCCCTTTCGCCCTTCCCGCGCGATGACCGCCAGCGTTTCGGCGAGCTTGGGCTGCCGGTGCATGTCGCCTTCTTCCGGCGTCTTGTCCCCCGGCAGGAACACCCTCCGGGCCTCCTCGTTGCCGCGCAGCAGGTCCGCCGCGTTCAGCCAGTCGAAACGGACCCTGGCATGTACGGGGTAGCCGTCGCGCGCGTAGCGTATCGCCGGCTCCATCAGCCGGGCGAACTCCATCCGGCCATGATCGCGATGGAGCGCGATCCAGGCGTCGACGGCTCCCGGCAGAGTCGCTGCGTGGGCCGAATCCAGGGCGATCGCGGTGATCCCCTGCTCAATGAAGAAATCGAGCGTCGCCGCCCGGGGCGAACGGCCGGATCCGTTGAATGCCAGGACGCGGTCGGCGCCGGCCAGGCAGAGAAGCGCGAAACAGTCGCCGCCGATTCCGGTCGATTGCGGCTCTACCGCGGCCAGCGTTGCCGAAGCGGCGATCGCGGCGTCGATCGCGTTTCCGCCGGCCTTCAGGATGTCGACCGCGACGCCGGTGGCCAGGGGATGGGACGTCGCCGCCATCCCGTTCGCGGCATGAACGGTCGAGCGTCCGGGAAGTTCGAAATCACGCAACTCTGTTCTCCGATCCTGGCGCTCAGACGCCGGCGAGTGGGAGCAGACCGCCCGCCCGCCGCCGATGAAGTTGTATGTTCTGAATTCGCGAGATGTTCTCGATCGAGCCCCGGACATGCCGGCGAGCGGCCTCGCTTGCCTGAGGGCCGTCGCGCGCGATGACCGCCTCGACGATCGCGCGATGTTCGGCGACGGCCTCATCCCACAGATCGATCCAGAGGACCTCGAGCCAGAGCGCCGTGCGTAATTGTTCATATATCCGCGTCGTCATCTCGCAGAGGATGCGGTTGCCGGTCGCCGCTACGATGACCTCATGCACCTTCAGGCCAAGCTCGAGTTCCCGCGCGATATGCTCCGGCGCGCGGGTCCGCGTCCGGCCCAGATCCTCGATCTGCTCCATCACGCCACGCAGGCGGTCGAGATCGGCATTGGTCGCCGTCCTGGCGGCCAGTTCCGCCGCGTAGCCATCAAGCCCCTCGCGGGCGACCAGAAGCTCGCGCACCGTTTCGATATCCAGTTGGACGACGATATACCCGCTGTTCGGCTTGCCGATCACCAGCCCTTCGGTTTCGAGGCTCATGAGCGCTTCGCGCAGCGGCGTCCGGCTTACCCCCAGCGCCGTGGAAAGCCTTATTTCCGATAGCCGCTCGCCTGGGCTGAGAGCGCCCGACAGGATCATCTGCTTCAACTGGTCGTAGGCGCGCTTGCGAAGGGAGCCTCGCTTGACCGGCGCGGCGCGGCGCGGCGCGCTTTCAGCGTCTTCGGTGATGGTCATCGGAGTGTCTCCCGGATGGCGCCTGCCTGCTGCACGCTCGGGCCCAGATGCGCGTGCAGACGGGCCTCGATGCGGCGGGCGGCGAAGATGAAGGCATAGACGATCATGAGGTAGAGAAGGGCGGCCGTGACGAAGGCTTCGTAGAAGGTGAAGTTGCGCGAGGCGATCACGCGGGCCACGCCCGTGATGTCCAAAATCGTGATGATCGAAACGAGGGAGGTCGCCTGGATCTGGTAGACGACCTCGTTTGTATAGGCAGGCCAGGAGAGGCCCATCGCGCGCGGCAGAATGACATGGACCAGCCGCTGGAGGCGGGACATCCCCGTCGCCAGCGCCGCGTCGATTTCGCCGCGTGGGATGCCCTGGATAGCGCCGCGCAGGATTTCCGCGGTATAGGCGGTCGTGTTCAACGTCAATGACAGCAGCGCGCAGAACGACGGCTCGCGGAAGAACGACCAGAGCCCGACAGCCTCCAGGGCCGGCCGGAACTGGCCGCTTCCATAATAGATCAGGAATATCTGGGCAAGCAGCGGGGTGCCCCGGAAGAACAGCACATAGGCCGTTCCGGGCCAGAAGATCGCCCTGTTCGACGACAGGCGCATGAGGGCCAGCGGGATCGCCAGAAGGAAGCCGGCCACGCAGCTTATCGCTGCGTACTGTATGGTGATCAGCGCCCCGTCCAGGAATTGGGGCAGGTGTTCGACGATGAACTCGATCATCAGAGCCGTCCTCCCGCCACGCCACGGCTTGCCCAACGTTCCGCCCGGTGCTGGAGCCACATCGATGTGAGGGTGATCGCCAGATAGGCAAGGCAGGCCATGACGAAGAAGGTGAACGGCATTCGGGTCGCGCGCGCCGCGATGTCGGCGTTGCGCATCAGTTCGGGAAGCTGGATCACCGATATCAGCGCGGTCGCCTTGACCAGGACCATCCAGACATTGCCAAGGCCCGGCAGCGCGTAGCGCATCATCTGCGGCAGCACCACCAGCCGAAAGCCGGCCCATGGGTGCAGGCCCAGCGAAAGCGCGGCTTCCCGCTGTCCCTTGGGCACGGCGAGATAGGCGGACCGGAAGACCTCGCAGGCGAAGGCGCCATAGATCAGCGTGATCGTGCCGATACCGGCCAGGAAGGGGTTGATGGCGAGGATGAGCTCATAGCCGAGGTTCGCCGCCAGATCCTGGATGAGCGTCGGCAGGCCGTAATAGACAAGCAGCAGCATCACCAGTTCGGGGATGCCGCGCACGATCGTCGTGTAAGCCTCAACGAGGAAACGCAGCGGTCGCCATGGCCCCAGACGCCCCATCGCCGCCATCAGGCCCAGGACGACGGCTCCGACCATCGATGCGATCGAGACGATTACGGTCATCTGGACGCCGTCGAGCAGCATCCAGCCATAGCCTCCGAGATTCGGCATTGCTCTCTCCGCCGGACGGGAGAAGGTTTTGCACCCCCTCCCGCCCGGTCCTCATGAGGTCATTCGCCGTAGACGTCGAATCCGAACCAGCGGTCTGCGATCTCCTGATAGGTTCCGTCCGCCCGGAGAGCCGCGATCGCCTCGGAGAATGCGTCGGCGAGCCCCGCATCCTCCTTGCGCACGCCGACGCCGGCGCCGTATCCGAACCATTCGGATCCCGTGAACTCCGGCCCCCGGAATTCAAAGCCTTCGCCGTCGGGCGTCTTCAGGAAGCCCTCCGAAATGGCGACCACATCGCCCAGCACCGCATCTACACGCCCGGAGGCGAGGTCGAGATAGGCCTCATCCATCGTCGCGTAGACGCGAAGGTCGACCTCCGGGAACTGGTCACGCATGAACCGGTCGAAGCTGGTGGCGCGCTGGGTGCCCACCACCATGCCTTCCATCCCCTCGGCGCTGATCTCGATATCGCTGTCAGCCGGCACGACGAAGCGGGCGGGAACCTTGTAGTACTTGTCTGAGAAGGCGATCTGCTCCCGGCGCTCGTCCGTGATGTACAGCGACGCGATGATCGCGTCGTACTTCTGCGCCAGAAGCCCCGGAATGATGCCGTCCCAATCCTGCACGACGAACTCGCACTCGATTTCCAGATGGGCGCACATGGCGTTCGCGAGATCGATCTCGAAGCCCGCGACCTCGCCCTGCTCGTCGATGAAGTTGAAGGGCGGATAGGCGCCCTCCGTGCCGATCGTCACCGTGTCCGGGATATCCTGCGCGATCGTCGGCGTCGGCCCGAGGGCCATCGCGCAAATAACAGCAAACATGCCGAATAGGGTTCGTTTCATCTCCGCCTCCTGTTCAGTGGTTCGTTGATTTTCCCGTCGAAGCGTCTGCACTTCATGGTCGCTCCTGCGGCTCGTCCGGGTTTTTGATCCGCGACCTCGCATGTAAAATTGCATACAATCGTGCATGCTGAAATCGGACACGTCAAGGCGAAGCCCGGAGCTGACGGGCCGGGCGGCTCCTCATCGATCGGTATTGTCAGATGGCTGTTATGTCCGCGCCGGCACGATCGCCCGCGTCTCGCCTGCTCAGCGGAACTGCACGACCCGCACGCCGTCGTCGGCGGCGGCTCCGAACGCCATGAGCATCGCGGCCAGCCAGCCGGCGAAGGTGGCGACCAGCGCGACGGCTATCCAGCCTGGACCCCAGCCATATTCGATCGCCGCGAAGATAACGCCTCCGCACATGGCCAGAAGAAGGGCCACCGCCAGCCAGACCTTCCATTCAGGCTGGCTCCGGGCCGGCCGCCATGTCCGGAAATCTATGCCGGCCTGGGCGAACGCCAGGGGGTAGAACCGCAGCCGCTGCCCGGGGATCGTCGCCAGCCGCAGCAGGACGGCGCGCCTCAACTCGAACGCGTTCCTGAATCGTGAACAGCGGCTCCGCCCCGGGATCAGTTCCAGCGGTACCCTGTGCCGCTCGACCGTTCCGTCCTTCGCGCGAACGCTTAGAACCCACCGATAGCGCGTGTACTGACCGAGGGAACTCTCCAGCTCGACATCGAAAAGCTGTGTCTTGTCCCGAACGACGTCGCGCCAGTAGATCCGCTTTCGATTGTCGCCGGCGCCATATTCGAGATAGTCGCCGTTGACCTCGCAGAAGGCGTCGAACCGCTGGCGGCTTGCCAGGAAAATCCCGCCGATCGCGATCGCCGCCACGGCGGCCTTCAGGAGCAGGGCCGGAAGCGGAGCATCTTCGACGATCATGCCGCTTCCCCAGACCAGAACCACGCCCAGGAGAGCTATGATGGCGAGGCCTATGATCTGGGCGGTCCTGAACAGGGTGAGGTCCGGCACGCCGACGACGTGATCCTCCGCCCGGACCGGCGGCGGAATGCTCAGCGTCACTCTCCCGGCACTATCGGGGTTCTCAACCATCGTCAGAACGTCCCGTAGCTCCGCACCAGGCTGCCGGCGACCAGGTACCAGCCGTCGACCAGCACGAAGAAGATCAGCTTGAAAGGCAGGGAGATCATGATCGGCGGCAGCATCATCATGCCCATCGACATCAGGATCGACGCCACCACCATGTCGATGATCAGGAAGGGCAGGAACAGCAGGAACCCGATCTCGAACGCCCGGCGCAACTCGCTGATCATGAAGGCCGGGATCAGCGCCTGGATCGGCGTGTCCTCAGGCGCGAAGACCTCCACATCCTCGCCGGACATCTCCAGGAACAGTGCCAGATCCTGTTCCCGCACATGGCCCAGCATGAAGGTCCGGAAGGGCGCTACCGTCCGTTCGAAGGCCTGGGCCTCGTCGATCTCGTTGTTGATCAGCGGCTGGATGCCGTCCTGGTAGGCAGTCTCGAAGACCGGCGTCATGATGAAGAAGGTGAGGAATAGCGCGAGGCTGATCAGCACCGCGTTGGGCGGCGTCTGCTGAATGCCCAGCGCCGACCTGAGGAAGGACAGCACCACGACGATCCGGGTGAAGGAGGTCACCATCACCAGGATCGACGGCGCCAGCGACAGGACCGTGATCAGCGCGACGAGCTGGATGATGAGGGAGGTCGTGGACCCGTCCTCGCCGCCAAGGTCGAGGTTCAGGCTCTGGGCCGCGGCCGGCATCGCCGCCAGCAACAGCGGCGCGGCGAGGCCCAGCAGGGCAGGGAGACGGCGGATCATTCCGGGACGTCTCCCGCATTCTCCGAAAGATTTGCGCGGTCGGCGGCAATGCTCCGTTCGACCACCGTCTCGCCCGACGCGCCCAGCACCAGCAGGTGCTCCACCCCGTCGCGGCGCACCAGCACAAGCCGGCGGCGCGGGTCCAGCGGCAGGCTCTCCACCACCGCCAGCCTCTTCGTCCGGCCGCGCGCCACGCCCGCCAGCCCACCGCCAAGCCCGTAACGGCGCAAGGCCCAGGCGACCAGCGCAATCAGCGCCAGCACGAACACCAGCGCCCCCAGGAAGCGGAGATAATCTGCGAAATCCATGGATGGGATCAGCGCTGGCTTTTGCGGTAGGCGCTCGTCGCGGCGCGGTGGGTGCTGGACCCGTCAAGCTCGGCGTGTATCTTCGCCTGCTCGGCCGACAGCGCCTCGGTCAGCCCGTTCAACTCGTCGATCAGGGACAGCAGCGCCGGCTCGAAAGGCTTGCGCTCGGCGGCGGGCAGGGCGCGGATAACGCCGCAGACCCGGTCCACCCGGGTCTCCAGCCCCGCCAGATCGACCGCCTGGCCCGACGCCACGCTCGTCCGGGCGACCGCCAGCGCGCGGCCGATGCCTTCCAGGTCCGACCGGGCCGCCTCGGCCGTCTTCGCTTCCCCTGCGCTCATCCTCTGTCCCCGGACATGTATGGTTCCGCCATGGTTGGATCGTCCTCGAATGACGGCGTCCGGCCGTTCAGCCGGTAGACATGGACCAGCACCTCGGCCACGGCGGCGAACGCGTCGACCGGAATGTCGTCCCCGACCTCCACGGCGGTCAGCACCTCCGCCAGGTCCGCATCCTCGCGCACCTTGACGCCGGCGGCAAAGGCTTCGGCCAGGATCTGCTCCGCCACCGCGCCGCGCCCCGAGGCCATCACCTTCGGCGCATGGTCGGGATGCTGATCGTACCCCAGCGCCACCGCCAACGGCCGCCCGGTCCTTTTCCCCGTCACGGAATCCCCCACCTTGAACCAACCGCCCCTCACCCAACCCTCTCCCCAGCGGGGAGAGGGCTACCTTTTTACCCTCGCCCCTCAGGGGAGAGGGAGGGACCCGACCCGAAGGGGCGGGAGGGTGAGGGGCCCTTATCCGGCCCGCACTCTCGCGCGATCATGCTTAAGGAATGTTTAAGTTGGTTAACGCTATCCCTTGGACGCGTCGTCGTCATCCGGCCGCGGGATATCGGCTCTGGCGCCGGCAAGGCTGTCCAGCAGGTCGCCGTCGCTTTGCGCCGCCGCCCGGT
The DNA here is from genome assembly GCF_039839375.1 of Inquilinus sp. CAU 1745. Classification (NCBI taxonomy): domain Bacteria; kingdom Pseudomonadati; phylum Pseudomonadota; class Alphaproteobacteria; order Rhodospirillales; family Rhodospirillaceae; genus Inquilinus; species Inquilinus sp. CAU 1745. The sequence goes on along the minus strand of NZ_JBDOQU010000008.1, from coordinate 18,875 downwards.
TCTCCGCCTGGATGCGTTCGTAGAGCTCCTCCCGCAGGACCGATACGTCCGGCGGAAAGGTGAAGCCCAGCTTGATCGATTTGCCGCGGATTTCGACGACGGTGATCTTGATGTCGTCGTTGATGACGATGGACTCGCCGATCTTGCGGGTAAGGTAAAGCACGGCTGTCCTGCCTCGCGCTGCGCTTGGGAAAAGCGCTGTTTTGATTAATGGAAAGTGAAACACTTTTAGAGTTTGTTAACAAGCGGCTGCGAACATCCCCTGACCATCCGACCCTTGTCGCCGCCCGAGCGACCCAGAGCGACTGCCTCGCGAGAGCCCATGGATCTCAACAATCTCGGCCTGTTCCGGATGATTTCCCGGCGCATGGACTGGCTCACGCAGCGCCATGAGGTGCTGGCGGAGAATATCGCCAACTCCGACACGCCGGGCTACCAGGCCCGCGACATCGCGCCCTTCGACGCCTATATGGACCGCGCCGGCGCCCGGCTGGCGCCCCGCGCGACCGATCCCGCGCACATCACCGTCTCGGCCGGCGGCTCGGGCCCCGTCGCGCGCTCGACCGACATCGACGATCCGTACGAGGTCAAGCCCTCGGGCAACAATGTCAGCATCGAGCAGCAGTTGATGGAGGTGACGGAGAACGCGATGAACCATCAGCTCGCGATCAACCTCTACAAGAAGCACGCCGGCATGATCCGCACGGCGCTCGGCCGGTTCGGTCGTTAGAAGAGCAGGTTAGGAGACTCCGTTCATGGATTTGATGAAGTCGCTCGACATCTCCGCCTCGGCCATGCGCGCCCAGGGCACGCGGCTGCGCATCGTGGCGGAGAACCTGGCGAACGCCAACTCCACCGGCGAAACGCCCAACGACATGCCCTACCGCCGTCAGGTGGTGAGCTTCGAATCGGTTCTGGACCGCGCCACCGGCGCCCATCTGGTCCAGGTCGCCGACGTGACCGCCGACGACAGCGCCTTCACCCGCAAGTACGAGCCGGGGCACCCCAGCGCGGACGCGGAGGGCTATGTCCTCTATCCCAACGTCAACTCGCTGGTCGAGATGATGGACATGCGCGAGGCCCAGCGCAGCTACGAGGCCAATCTGAGCGTCGTCGACATCGCCAAGCAGATGGTGATGAAGACGATCGACATGCTGCGGACCTGACGGCCCGACGCCCCGCCGCTTCCTTTTTGAGCGATATAGAGTTCGGAGAGACCCATGGTCGCCCGCATCACCGACGCCGTTAACGCCTATTCCAACGCCGCGACCCGCGGGCTGGCGCCGGGGATGGAGGCACGCGCCACGCCGGGCGAAAGCTTCGCGGACCTCGTCCGCGACATGGTGACGGACGCCGTCGACACCGCCAAGGCGAGCGAGCAGGTCTCGGCCGACGCCTTGACCGGCAAGGCCGATGTGACCGAGGTTGTCATGGCCGTAAACAATGCGGAGCTGTCGCTCCAGGCGGTGGTCGGCATCCGGGACAAGGTGATCGAGGCGTACCAGGAGATCATCCGGATGCCCATCTGACGGCTTCCAGTGCGATGGTTTCGACACTGGGGTCCCAAGCGTTGAAAGCTGAATCGCACTAGATTCAATAAGTCGGTATTCCGATTCAGCCGACGGATGGCAACCATCCATCGGCATCGGAACACTAAAAGCCGAACGGGACGGATCGATGTATTCCTCCTCCGACACCATTTCCACGGCGCGCGACGCCATCATGGTCATGCTCCAGATCGGCGCGCCGATCATGCTGATCGCGCTGGCGGTCGGGCTCGTCATCTCGCTGGTCCAGGCGCTGACGCAGATCCAGGAGATGACGCTGACCTTCGTGCCGAAGATCCTGATCATCTTCGTCTCGCTGATCTTCCTGATGCCGTTCATGCTGTCCACGCTGGTCGGGTTCACGCGCGGGCTCATGGACACCATCGTCGCCGGCGGCTAGGGCGGCCGGCCGCCCATGCTCGCGGAGCTCTTGACCGGCGACATTTTCGCCTTCCTCTTCGTCTTCATCCGCATCGGCGCGGCCCTGATGGTGCTGCCCGGCATCGGCGACGCCTATGTGACGCCGCGCATCCGCCTCGTGCTGGCGCTCCTCTTCTCCGCCCTGCTGCTGCCGGGGCTGATGTCGGCGCTGCCGCCGCCGCCCGACGACCCGCTGGTTCTCGCCATCATGGTGGCGGGAGAGGCCATCATCGGCCTCTTCCTCGGCCTCATCGCGCGCTTCCTGCTGGCGGCGCTGGAGGTGGCGGGCACCGTCATCTCGTTCCAGGCCAGCCTCGCCAACGCCTTCGTCTTCAATCCGGCGATGACCACACAGGGCACGCTGATCGGCGCCTTCCTGACCGTCACCGGCCTGACGGTCCTCTTCGCCACCGACATGCATCATCTGATGCTGCTGGCGATCGCGGACAGCTATTCCGTCTTCCCGCCGGGCGCCCTGCCGCCGCTCGACGACATGGCGAACATGATGACCAGGCTCGCCGCCGACAGCTTCTCCATCGGCATCCGACTCTCAGCGCCCTTCCTGGTCATCGGCATGATCTTCTATCTCGGCCTCGGGCTGCTGAACCGCCTGATGCCGCAGATGCAGATCTTCTTCGTCGCCATGCCGGCGCAGATCATGCTGGGCCTGATCGTGATGGCGCTGACCCTGTCGGCCGGCATCCTCTTCTGGCTGGGCCGGGTGCAGGAAAGCCTGATCGGCCTCGTCGGCGGCCCGGTCTAGGGGCGGGGCAAGCGATGGCCGACGAACAGGACGACAGCCAGAAAACGGAAGAACCGTCACAGAAGAAGCTCGACGAGGCGCGGAAGAAAGGCCAGGTCACCTCCTCCCAGGAGGTCAAGCACTGGTTCGTGCTGCTGGGCGCGGCGCTGGTCATCGGCGTCTTCGGGCCGCTCGCGGCGTTCCGCATGACCGGGGAATTGGCCGGCTACCTGACCAACCTCCACGCCATTCCCATGGAATCCGAAGCCCTGCTGGGTATGGTGACCGGCGCGGCGATGGACATAACCCTGATCCTGGCCGCGCCGCTGGGCGTGCTGGTCATCGCCGCGATCGCCGGCAGCGTGATCCAGACTGGCTTCATGGCGTCGGCGGAGAACATCAAGCCGAAGCTGGAGAAGATAAACCCGCTCGCCGGCCTGAAGCGCCAGTTCGCCCTGAAGGCGCTGGCGGAGTTCGTCAAGGGGCTGATCAAGATCGCCATCGTCGGCATCGTCGCCGCGATGGTCATCATCCCGGAATTCCGGGGCATGGAGCAGCTTTCCGGACTGGACGCCGCAACGGTGATGGAGCGGGTCTACGACCTCTCCGTCCAGCTCATGATCGCGGTCCTGGCGATCGTCACGCTGGTCGCCGCGCTGGATTATCTCTATCAGCGCTTCGAATTCATGAAGCAGCAGCGGATGACCAAGCAGGAGGTCAAGGACGAATACAAGCAGTCCGAGGGCGATCCGATGGTCAAGGCGCGGCTGCGCCAGATCAGGATGGAACGGTCCCGCCGCCGGATGATCCAGGCGGTGCCGGAGGCCGACGTGGTCATCACCAACCCGACCCATTTCGCGGTCGCCATGAAATACGATCCGGGGGAGATGGGCGCCCCCCGCGTGCTGGCCAAGGGCGTCGACGCCGTCGCCTTCCGCATCCGCGAGGTGGCGGAGGAACATGGGGTGGCGGTGGTGGAGAACCCGCCGCTCGCTCGCGCCCTCTACGCCGCCGTCGATGTCGACGAGGAGATCCCGCCGGAGCATTACAAGGCGGTGGCCGAGATCATCTCCTACATCTTCAAGCTGCGCAGCCGCCGCCTGCCGGCCCCGTCGTCGTGATGCCGGGAAATGATGGAATGGCTGACATGAGCCCCACGGCCGTTAGAATGCCGCCCCAGTCGAAACGGCTGACGATTCGGACGCCATGGCCATGACCCTATCCCCTGCGCGCGCTTCCGCCGATGACGGCCGCTGGCCCGGCTGGTCGGTGCTGGCCGCGGGCTCCGGCGCGATCGTGCTGGCCGGCGGAACGGTCCTGGCGTCGGGCGGCGGCTTGGCCCCGACGGCGCTGGCCGGCCTGTCGGCGGGCGCGGCGGTCGCGGCCCTCCTGTTCCAGCGCCGGTCTGACCGGCGCGCCGACGCGCTGGCCCGTGAGCTTCGGCTGCTCAGCGAAAGCTTCGACGGCACGGCGGCGGCCCATCTGCTGGTCGGCCGCGACGGCCGCGTCGACCATGCCAGCAGCGCTGCGCGCCGGCTGTTCGGCGGCGAGGTCGACCGGGTCGAGCGGATCGAGGAGGCGCTGTCGCGCGACCCTTCCGCGCTGAAGCGGTTCCAGCGCCTGCGCCGGTCGGTGGAGGCCGGCGGCTCCTTCACCGTCGACCTGCAGCACGCCCGGCTCGACGGCGGCAGCAACTGGTGGCTGATCGCCGCCCGGCCGCTCGACGGCTTCCCCGGCCACGTCCACTGGCGGATCGAGGACGTGACGACGCGGCGGGAGATGGAGGCCATCCTGCGGGAGGAGCAGGTCAAGCTGGTCGATTTCATGGACCACGCGCCGGTCGGCTTCTATTCGGTCGATCAGGACGGCCGGTTCCTGTTCGCCAACGCTACGCTCGCCGACTGGTTCGGGGTGGAGGCGCGGGACCTCGTCCGCGGCGCCTACCGCCTGCACGATTTCCTGGCCGCGCCGCCGGCCGAGGGCCCGGACTACGCGTTGGTCGCCGACGAGCCGGAGGTCAGCCGCGTCGACCTCGCGATGAAAAGCCATGACGGCCATTCCTTCCAGGCCTCGATCGCCCAGACCGTCGTCCATGGCGATGACGGCAGGACGGTCTGGACCCGTTCCGTCGTTCGCGACCTGACCTCCGAACGCCAGATGCGGGAGGCGCTGCGCGTCTCCGAAGCGCGGTTCCAGCGGTTCTTCGAGGATGCGCCGATCGGCATCGCGCTCCTGGACGAAAAGGCGCGGATCGCCGAATGGAACAGCGCCTTCGGCGATCTGCTGGGCGACCGCGCGGTCGACTTCAAGGCCAAGCCGCTCGCCGCCTTCATCGTGGAGACGATGCGCGCGGAAGTCGCCAGCCGGCTCAAATCCGTGCTCGACAGCGGTGAGGACGCGCCCTTCGACGTGCGCATCCAGGGCGGCGCGGGACGGGAACTGGCCGCCACCCTCTATGCCCGCCGTCTGGAGGGCGGGGAGGGGGAAGGGGAGGGCGAGGCGCCGGGCCTCATCCTCCAGTTCATCGACCAGACGGAGCAGAAGAGCCTGGAGCGCCAGTTCGCGCAGAGCCAGAAGATGCAGGCGGTCGGCCAGCTCGCGGGCGGCGTGGCGCATGATTTCAACAATCTGCTGACCGCCATGATCGGCTTCTGCGACCTGCTGCTGCTGCGCCACAAGCCGGGCGACGCCTCGTTCGGCGACATCATGCAGATCAAGCAGAACGCCAACCGCGCCGCCAATCTGGTCCGGCAGCTCCTGGCCTTCTCCCGCCAGCAGACCCTGCAGCCCCGCGTGCTCAACATCACCGACGTGCTGGCGGAGCTGTCGAACCTGCTGCGCCGCCTGATCGGCGAGAACATCACGCTGAAGATGGTCCATGGCCGCGACCTCGGGCTCGTCAAGGTCGACCAGGGGCAGCTTGAGCAGGTCATCATCAACCTGGCGGTCAACGCGCGCGACGCCATGCTGGCCAACAATGGCGGCCAGCTCGCCATCGCGACCTTCAACCGCTCCGCCGCCGCGCCGGTCCGCGCCGGCACGGACGACGTGCCGCCGGGCGACTATGTGGTGATCGAGGTCAACGATTCCGGCGTCGGCATCCCGCAGGAGAACCTGAACCGCATCTTCGAGCCGTTCTTCTCCACCAAGGAGGTCGGCTCGGGCACCGGCCTCGGCCTTTCAACCGTCTACGGCATCGTCCGCCAGACCGGCGGCTACGTCGCGGTCGATTCCGCGCCGGGGGAGGGCGCGACCTTCTCCATCTATCTGCCCCGCCATGAAAACCGGTCGGAGGCCGAGCCGCTGACCCTGGAGACGGCGGAGACGGTCACCCGCGACCTGACCGGCGCCGGGCGCATCCTGCTGGTCGAGGACGAGGACCCGGTCCGCGTCTTCAGCGCCCGCGCGCTGCGCAACAAGGGCTATGAGGTGCTGGAGGCCAAGAGCGGCGAAGGGGCGCTGGAGGTGCTGGCGGCCCATGGGGCGGGCATAGACCTCATCGTCACCGACGTGGTGATGCCCCAGATGGACGGCCCGACCCTTATCCGAAAGGTCCGGGAGACCCTTCCCGACATGAAGGTCATCTGCATCTCCGGCTACACCGAAGACCGATTCCGCCGCCATCTCGACGACGCCGACGGCGAAACCATCCACTTCCTCCCCAAACCCTTCAGCCTGAAACAGCTCGCCTCCAAGGTGAAGGACGTGATCCGCGCGGGGTGATTCTCCTCCCGCGGTTCTCCCGCTCTTCCCTCATGGTGAGCTCGTCGAACCATGTGTGCCTGGGTACTTCGGCATATTCCAAGTGAGTAGGCGGCTCAGGAGTCGAGTTGCGCCTCGACATCCATCCGCTGGTGCAGGATGCGGATCACTTCGATCTCGCCGGATCGGGCGGTTCGATAGAACAGCAGATGGGAGCCGACGGCGAACTTGAGATAATCGGGACGAATCGCCCCTGCGGGTCGGCCGTGCCTCTCGCCGCGCGCTAGGGCATCACAAGCGTTTCGGACGGACAGGATGTAGCGTTCCGCCTGTCTCGTACCCCATGTGTTGACGGGTATAGGCCCAGATGGAATCGATATCCGCCCTCGCGGCGGGCGAAAGGAGATAGGCCGTCATTCCGGTTGGGACCGTCGCTTCTCCTCCAGAAAGGCATCGAAATCGAAAGGCTCCGGCGGCCCGCTTCGCTCGCCCTCCACTAGCGCCGCGCGCAGGGCCTCCAGCTTCGTCTCCCGTTCCTCCAGAAGACGCAGGCCCGCCCGCACGACCTCGCTGGCTGATCCGTATCGCCCCTGGATAAGCTGATGGTCGATGAAGCTGCTGAAATGATCGCCCAGGGAAACCGACGTGTTCTTCGGCACTTCGAGCCTCCTGCTATTGTTACCAACAAATGCCATTATATAGGATTTTTGGCCGGAATTCACTATGTTCCAAAAAGAACAAAACCGGAAAATCATCTCTTTCCACACAAGAACAAAACAAGTACGATCAGGCATGTTGCGCTTGCCGGCGTACCTATGGGACACAGAGGAGGGATCAACCCATGTCCACCCCGCAGCTCCGCTTGGTCGAAAGAACCCCCATGGATAAGCAGAAGGCCTTGGATGCCGCTCTGGTGCAGATCGAGCGCGCGTTCGGCAAGGGCTCCATCATGAAGCTCGGCGCCCGCCAGCAGGTGGATGCGGAGGTCGTATCGACCGGCTCGCTCGGGCTCGACATCGCGCTCGGCATCGGCGGCCTGCCCAAGGGCCGGATCATCGAGATCTACGGGCCGGAAAGCTCCGGCAAGACGACGCTCGCCCTCCATGCGGTGGCTGAGGCGCAGAAGGCCGGCGGCACCTGCGCGTTCGTCGACGCCGAACATGCGCTCGACCCGACCTATGCGCGCAAGCTGGGCGTCAATGTGGACGACCTCCTGATCTCCCAGCCCGATGCCGGCGAGCAGGCGCTGGAGATCGCGGACACGCTGGTCCGGTCCGGCGCCATCGACGTGCTGGTGATCGATTCGGTCGCAGCTCTGGTGCCCCGGGCGGAACTGGAGGGCGAGATGGGGGACAGCCTCCCCGGCCTCCAGGCGCGGCTGATGAGCCAGGCGCTGCGCAAGCTGACCGCGTCGATCTCCCGCTCCAACGGCCTCGTCATCTTCATCAACCAGATCCGCCACAAGATCGGCGTGATGTTCGGCAGCCCGGAGACGACGACGGGCGGCAACGCGCTGAAATTCTACTCCTCCATCCGGCTGGACATCCGCCGCATCGGCGCGATCAAGGACCGCGACACCGTCGTCGGCAACCAGACCCGCGTGAAGGTGGTCAAGAACAAGATGGCCCCGCCGTTCCGAACGGTGGAGTTCGACATCATGTATGGCGAGGGCGTCTCGAAGACCGGCGAACTGCTGGATCTCGGCGTCCAGGCCGGCGTGGTGGAGAAGGCCGGCGCCTGGTTCTCCTATGACGGCCAGCGGGTCGGCCAGGGCCGGGAGAACGCCAAGGTCTTCCTGAAGGACAACCCCCAGATCGCCACCGCCATCGAACATAAGATCCGGGAGAACGCCGGCCTCGTGTCGGAGAAGATGATGGTCGGGGAGGAGGAGTCCTCCGGGGAGGCCTCCGACGAGTGAGCGCCTCTGGCGGACCTGAAACGCCGATCAGGTCCGCCGCCCGCCGTTGCCTCACCTTGAGCTTGTCGAAGGGTCCGGGCACACATGGTTCGACAGGCTCACCATGAGGTTTTTGTTGGTCATTCCGGACTTGATCCGGAATCCATAGGCCGTACCCGCTTCACCAACGGCGAAGGACCGGGCGCGGCCTCGTCCACTATCGATGCCGCATGGATGCTGGATCAAGTCCAGCATGACATTGTTTTTGTTGGTCATTCCGGACTTGATCCGGAATCCATAGGCCGTCTCCACTTCACCACCTGCGACGAGGTGGGCACGGTTCGGTCGTCATCGACGCCGGATCGGGGTCTGCCATGACTTCACAGAAGATTCCTCATCTTGAGCTTGTCGAAAGGTGCGGGCTCTCATGGTTCGACACGCTCACCATGAGAGAGGGGCGAAAACTACCATTCGCCTTCACTCGCCGAGGATAATGGCCTCATAGTCGCGGCCCCCGTAGAAGATGCGGAGGACATCGATCTTTCCAGCGGAAAGCCGATAGACAATCACCACCCGCCGACGAAAAGTCAGGATGCGTGCGCCCTCCAGTAGGTCGGAGCGGCTGACGCCGATTTCCGGGACTTCCCGCAGTATCTCGCACCGGGCTTCGATTTCCCTCACGAAACGATCGGCGGACTCAGGAGAATCCGAGGCGATGTGGAGATAGATTGATTGGAGGTCTTCGACGGCTTCGATCGCGTAGACAAGACCGAGGAACGCCATCAGGGCTCCCCAGCCGTGCGCCGGTGCAGCCGGTCCAGACGCTGGCGGACCTCCTGGGGCGTCAGCCGCTCGGGATTCTCCGCCGCATCGCTGATCTTGGCGCGGATGATCTCCAGCCGCTCCGCCCGCTCCTCTTCGCGCTGCTGCCATATGCGCAGCGCGTCCCGGATGACTTCGCTGTTAGAAGCGTAGTCGCCGTTTTCGACCTGGCGGCGGACCATGCGGGCCATGTCCAGGGGAAGGCTTATGCTCAGCTTCTCGGTCTGCATGAAGGGGGCTCCTGCTGGAGGACTCCTACTTAATACTACCGAGTGGCAGCTCGAACAATTGGTGATGTTGGCCGCCAAGCCAACAAAAGCCGACAAAAGCCTACATCCAAAAAATCCGCCGATGGACACCCGGCGCATCGGATTGATACTAAGGCCGGGCCCGCGCCCGGGCGAAGACCCCGAAGCCTTGGGATCAAGATGCAGACCGTCAACGACATCCGCTCCACCTTCCTGAACTTCTTCGCCCGGAACGGCCATGAGAAGGTGGCGTCCAGCCCGCTCGTGCCGCGCAACGACCCGACGCTGATGTTCGTCAATGCCGGGATGGTGCAGTTCAAGAACGTCTTCACCGGCGCCGAGGCGCGACCCTACAGCCGCGCCGTCACCGCCCAGAAATGCGTGCGCGCCGGCGGCAAGCATAATGATCTCGAGAATGTCGGCCACACCGCCCGGCACCACACCTTCTTCGAGATGCTGGGGAATTTCTCGTTCGGCGACTATTTCAAGGAAACGGCGATCGACCTCGCCTGGACCCTGATCACGAAGGAGTTCGGCCTGCCGAAGGAGCGGCTGCTGGCCACCGTCTATTCGGAGGATGAGGAGGCCGCCGCCCTCTGGAAGAAGGTCGCTGGCCTGCCGGACGACCGGATCATCCGCATCTCCACCTCGGACAATTTCTGGGCGATGGGCGACACCGGCCCCTGCGGCCCGTGTTCGGAGATCTTCTTCGACCATGGCCCCGGCATCCCCGGCGGCCCGCCCGGCAGCCCGGACGAGGATGGCGACCGGTTCATCGAGATCTGGAACCTCGTCTTCATGCAGTTCGAGCAGTTGGCCGCGGACAGGCGCGTCGACCTGCCCCGGCCGTCGATCGACACCGGCATGGGGCTGGAGCGCGTGGCCGCCGTGCTGCAGGGCAAGCACGACAATTACGACATCGACCTCATGCGCGCTCTGATCGAGGCGTCGGCCGAGGCCACCAATTCCGACCCCGACGGGCCGCACAAGATCTCCCACCGGGTCATCGCCGACCATCTGCGCGCCACCTCCTTCCTGATCGCCGACGGCGTGCTGCCGTCCAATGAGGGACGGGGTTACGTGCTGCGCCGGATCATGCGCCGCGCGATGCGCCATGCCCACATGATCGGCGCGCGGGATCCGGTGATGTGGACGCTGGTCTCGACGCTGGTCGGCCAGATGGGCGGCGCCTATCCGGAGCTCGGTCGCGCCCAGGCCCTGATCTCCGAGACGCTGAAGCTGGAGGAGACACGCTTCAAGACCACGCTCGACCGCGGGCTGAAGCTGCTGGACGAGGAAACGGCGCGCCTGGCGCAAGGCAGTGATCTGCCGGGCGAGGTCGCGTTCAAGCTCTACGACACCTACGGCTTCCCGCTCGACCTCACCCAGGACGTGCTGCGCGGGCAGGGGCGGGTGGTCGACCAGCCGGGCTTCGACGCGGCGATGGAGCGGCAGCGCGCCGAGGCGCGGAAAAGCTGGGCCGGCTCCGGCGAGGCGGCGACGGAATCGGTCTGGTTCGAAATCCGCGATTCCGTCGGCGCGACGGAGTTCCTGGGGTATCAGACGGAAGAGGCAGAGGGCGTTGTCCAATCGATTATTGTCGATGGGATTCCAGTCGATGAAATAACTAATTGGGATGAGTACGGTGAGGTTGCTGTAGTAGTTAATCAAACCCCTTTTTATGGAGAATCTGGCGGTCAAGTAGGTGATGCTGGGTTTATGTATAAAGGAGATGCTCAAATTGAAATAACCACCACGCAGAAGAAAGTTAATGATCTGTGGGTCCATTTTGGTCGGGGTATAAAAGGCACGATCGCCGTGGGCGACACGGTCGACCTCAAGGTCGATTCCGTCCGGCGGACCGCCATTCGCGCCAACCATTCCGCGACCCACCTGCTGCATGAGGCGCTGCGCCGGCGGCTGGGCGACCATGTCACCCAGAAGGGCTCGCTGGTCGCGCCCGACCGGCTGCGCTTCGACATCAGCCAGCCCCGCCCGCTGACGACGGAGGACATCGCTGTCGTGGAGGCGGAGGTGAATGGCCGCATCCGCGAGAACGCCGAGGTCACGACCCGCCTGATGACGCCCGACGAGGCGATCGAGGAGGGCGCGATGGCGCTGTTCGGGGAGAAATACGGCGACACCGTCCGCGTCGTCTCCATGGGCCGCGACGGCAACCGGGCCTATTCGCTGGAGCTGTGCGGCGGCACCCATGTCGGCCGCACCGGCGATATCGGCCTGTTCAAGCTGGTCGGCGAAAGCGCCGTCGCCGCCGGGGTTCGCCGGATCGAGGCGCTGACCGGCGCCGACGCCGTCGCCCACACCGCGCTCCAGGAGAAGCTGCTGGCCGAGGCCGCCATGGCGGCGAAGGCCACGGCCGGCGAACTGCCGGCGCGCGTCACGGCCCTGGTCGAGGATCGCCGCCGGCTGGAGCGCGAAGTTTCCGACCTGCGCCGCAAGCTGGCCTCTGGCGGCGGCGCGGCCCAGGGGGCTGAGGCTAAGGAGATCGCGGGCGTGAAGTTCGCCGGCCGCGTGCTGGAGGACATGCCGGCGAAGGATCTGAAGCCGATGGCCGACGAGCTGAAGAAGTCGCTCGGCTCGGGCATCGTCGCGCTGGTCGCGGTCAATGACGGCAAGGCCTCTCTGGTCGTCGGCGTCACCGACGATCTCGCCGGGCGGTTCAGCGCGGTCGATCTGGTCCGCGCCGGCTCCCAGGCGGTCGGCGGCAAGGGCGGCGGCGGGCGGCCCGACATGGCCCAGGCCGGCGGCCCCGACGGCGACCGCGCGGCCGATGCGCTGGCGGCGATCGAGGGCGCGCTGGCGGGCTGACGCTCCCGCTCCGCTACCCGATGGCGGAACGGATGGCCGCGCGGCCCGTTTATCGGGGGCAGGGAAGCGGCGGCGGCGCGGCACGCGCGCCCGTTTGCTTCCGGCCGAGAAGAAGGAGAAGCCCTCATGAACCGATTGACCTGCCTGACCGCCGCGCTCGCCATCGCCGGCATCAGCGCCGGGGCCCACGCCCAGAGCACGATGCCCGCCCAGGGGGCGATGCCGCCTTCCCAGAGCGGCGCTGCCGCTTACGACAATTTCGCGAACGACGAACCCTACACCCAGCAGGACATGGCGGAGGTGCCGCTGACCCGGTTGCTGAACCACATGTCCGAACGGGGCTATTCGCAGTATCAGAGCATCCGTCGCGAGGGCGATGTCTATGTCGTCCAGGCGACGACCACCGACCTTCGCCAGGTGACGCTCGAACTCGACACGCGCACCGGAGAGATCCGGGAAATGCCGTGACCGGCTGATCCCGCCTCCTTTACCGGGGAAAAGCCCGCCCGTCATTCGGGGCGGGCTTTTCTTTGCCCGCTTCTCCGCGGGAATCCTCAATATCCGGCATTGAAGGGAGTTTCATCCACAAGTTTCAGCGGTGCGGGTCCCGGATGCCTCTAGGTCTTGTGTCGCCCATGTTGTAGTATCCCCAAAAGCCCGGCACCAAATATGGCGTTCTTTCGAAAGCGCCGCCCGGCGTGCCGATTTTCCTGCGAACGAGGGGGACAGACGGCATGAGTTGGACCGAGGACAGGATCGAGCGGCTGCGCCAGCTCTGGGGCTCGGGCAAGAGCGCCAGCGAGATCGCGGACATGCTGGGGGGCGTGTCGCGCAACGCGGTAATCGGCAAGGCCCACAGGCTGGGCCTCTCCGGGCGGCCCTCGCCGATCAAGGCGAAGCCGGAGGATGAGGCCGAAGCCGCCTCGGCCGCCGCCCCGGACTCAGTCGCCGCTCCGGCACCCGCAAAGCCCGCGCCGGCCCGCGAAGCCGCCCCTGAGGGCGCGAACATCCTCAGCCTGACCGAACGCATGTGCCGCTGGCCGATCGGCGACCCCAAGCAGTCCGGCTTCCGCTTCTGCGGCAAGGGCGTCTATGGCGGGCTGCCCTACTGCATGGAACACGCCGCGATGGCCTACCAGGCCCCCAAGAAGAAGGAAGACCGGAAGGCCGTGGGCTAACAACCACCCCTCACCCAACCCTCTCCCACAAGGGGAGAGGGCTACCAACTCACCCTCTCCCCTTGTGGGAGAGGGAGGGACCCGCGAAGCGGGAGGGTGAGGGGATAGTTGGTTGGTTCGTCAAACGAAAAGGGCCCGCCGATCGGCGGGCCCTTCGTCGTTCCGGCGGAAGGTCAGGCCTTCGCCATTTCCTTCTTCAGATTGGCGTCCAGCGTGTCCAGGAACTGACGCGTGGTCATCCAGGGCTGCTCGGGCCCGATCAGGATCGCCAGGTCCTTGGTCATCGCCCCGCTCTCGACCGTCTCGACGCAGACCTTCTCCAGCGCCTCCGCGAAGGCCGCCACGTCGGGCGTGTCGTCGAACTTGGCGCGGTAGGAAAGACCCCGGCTCCAGGCGAAGATCGACGCGATCGGGTTGGTCGAGGTCTCCTTGCCCTGCTGGTGCAGGCGGTAATGCCGGGTGACGGTGCCGTGGGCGGCCTCGGCCTCCACCGTCTGGCCGTCCGGCGTCATCAGGACGGAGGTCATCAGCCCCAGCGACCCGAAGCCCTGGGCCACCGTGTCGGACTGCACGTCGCCATCGTAGTTCTTGCAGGCCCAGACATAGCCGCCTTCCCATTTCAGGGCCGACGCCACCATGTCGTCGATCAGCCGGTGCTCGTAGCTGATGCCCTTGGCCTTGAACTTGTCGGCGAACTCCTTGTCGAACACCTCCTGGAACAGGTCCTTGAACCGGCCGTCATAGACCTTGAGGATGGTGTTCTTGGTCGACAGGTAGACCGGATAGCCGCGCTGTAGGCCATAGTTCATGCAGGACCGGGCGAAGCCGCGGATCGATTCGTCCAGATTGTACATGCCCATCGCCACGCCGGCCTCCGGCGCGTCGAACACCTCGTACTCGACAGGCTTGCCGCCATCGGAAGGGGTGAAGGTCATGGTCAGCTTGCCGGCGCCCGGAAACTTGAAGTCGGTCGCCCGGTACTGGTCGCCGAAGGCGTGGCGGCCGATGACGATCGGCTGGGTCCAGCCCGGCACAAGCCGGGGCACGTTGCGGCAGATGATCGGCTCCCGGAAGATGGTGCCGCCGACGATGTTGCGGATGGTGCCGTTGGGCGACCGCCACATCTTCTTCAGGCCGAATTCCTCGACCCGCGCCTCGTCCGGCGTGATGGTCGCGCATTTGACGCCGACGCCGTACTGCTTGATCGCGTTCGCCGCGTCGACGGTGATCTGGTCGTCCGTCTCGTCCCGCTTCTCGACCCCCAGATCGTAATATTTCAGGTCGATGTCGAGATAGGGCAGCACCAGCTTGTCCTTGATGAACTGCCAGATGATGCGCGTCATCTCGTCGCCGTCCAACTCGACGACCGGGTTGGCGACCTTGATCTTGGCCATCTTCAAACGTCTCCTGACTGCTGCGGATGGCGGACGGCCCGGCCTGGGGCTCCGCCTGGATGGGAGATTTCCCGAAAATCGCGCGGCGTTATAGCATCGCGCCCGACAACGGCAAAGAACGCAACGGCATCTCGCGTGTTGAGGGAGGTGGGGAAGGAGGCGACAGCGAAGAAGGAATCTTGCGACCATGGCCAAGCGAACCACCGACCACGACACCATTCGCCGCTGGGCGGAAGGCAAGGGCGGTAAGCCGGCGGCGGTCGGCGACACCCATGAGGGCGACGATGTCGGCATCGTCCGCATCATGTTCCCCGACGCGCCGCAATCCGAACATGACGAGCTGGTGGAGATCGACTGGGACGAGTTCTTCCGCGAATTCGACGGGAAGGATCTGGCCCTGCTCTATGAGGAGGACAGCCGGTTCAGCAAGCTGGTCAGCCGCGACGCGGACCGCTGACGGCCGGGCCGGAGAGCTCAGCGGGCCAGCGCCTCAAGATAGGCCCTGACGGCTGGCTCCAGCCCCAGCCATAGTGCGTCGGCGACCAGGGCGTGGCCTATCGAGACCTCGGCTAGCCACGGCATCGCCCGCCGCAGCGTCGGCAAATTGTCCAGCGTCAGATCGTGGCCGGCATTGACGCCCAGCCCGCAGGCGCGCGCCGCCTCGGCGGTCCTGACATAATCGGCCAGGACCGATGGCTGGGCGGAGCCGCCGAAGGCGTGGGCGTAGGGGCCGGTATAAAGCTCCACGCGGTCCGCGCCGACTTCGGCCGCCAGCGGCATCACCGACGGGTCGGCATCCACGAACAGGCTGACCCGGCAGCCCATCGCCTTCAGGTCGCGGATGATCGGCGTCAGCCGGTCGGCGTCGCGCGCGATGTTCCAGCCGGCGTCGGATGTCGCGGCCTCCGGCGCGTCGGGCACCAGCGTCGCCTGCGCGGGGCGGACCTCCTCGACCAGCGCCATGAAGTCGGGGAAGGGGTTGCCTTCGATGTTGAACTCGATCGCCTCGTCGGCTTCCTCGCGCAGCAGGGCTGAAAGCTCCGTCACGTCGCTCCGACGGATGTGTCTCTCATCGGGGCGCGGATGGACGGTGATGCCGTGCGCGCCGGCCCGCAGGCAGATCCTGGCCGCCTCCAGCACGCTCGGATAGCCGACATCGCGCTGGTTGCGCAGCAGGGCGACCTTGTTCAGGTTGACGCTGAGTGAAGTCGCCATGGCCGCCCCCGTCCCCGTTCTTCTTGCTAGAGCCACTTTGCCTGGGGCTCGATCACCGGTTCCGGCGCCAGCGCCAGCGCGGCGAACACCTCCTCGACGCCCGGCGCGACGCGGTAGAGCTTCCGATGCTCCGGCCGGCCGAACCCTTCCTTGATCATGTGGTCGATCAGTTCCAGCAGCGGCCGCCAATAGCCGTCCTGGTCGACGATCACGATCGGCTTGTCGTGCAGGCCAAGCTGCTTCCAGGTCAGGATCTCGAACGTCTCGTCCAGCGTGCCGAAGCCGCCGGGCAGCACCACGAACGCGTCGGACCGCTCCACCATCATCCGCTTGCGGGTGTGCATGCTGTCGACGACATGCAGCTCGTGCAGGCCGGTATGCTCCACCTCCAGCGCCTGGATGTGCTGCGGGATGATGCCGGCGACCCGACCGCCGGCCTCCAGGGCCGAATCGGCGACGATGCCCATCAGCCCGACCCGGCCACCGCCATAGACCAGGTCGATTCCGCGCGCGGCGATCGCCTGCCCCAGCGCGCGGGCGGAATCCTTGTACCGCTGGTCGACCCGGTTGGACGAACCGCAATAGACGCAGATGGAACTGATCTCGGACATGAGCGCGAAAACCTTGAGGAAAGCGGCGTTGGCGGCTGCGCTCGAAACCGATCGCGCGCCGTCGCCGTAACAGGAAAGATCGGTTCTTGCGGGTACCATGCCGCACCCGCGTCCGGCAAGCGCCGGGGCGTTTGGCGGGCGTCCGGCGACACGCGGGCCCGCCCATTTGTTGCGCCCCCGTGAAACGAGGATTACCGTGGTTTCCGGGGAAGCAGGAAGTTTCGAAGCGGGGAACGGGTGAAACGGTATCTGGTTTTGGGAGTGATCGCAGTCGGCTTCGCCGCCGGCGCGATCGGCTATTACGCATTCCGGCCGACAGTGGCGGAAACCCCGCCGCCGGAAAACGCCGCCGCAACGCCGGCCGAGGATGCGCCGGCGACCGAAACCGCCGCCGCCGACCCTTCCGGACCCGAGAACGATACCCGGCCGCCCGCATCCGACGCCGCTCCGGCGACCGAACCGGACGCGGAGCCGGCCGATGACGCTGCACAGGTCGCGGCGCTGCCGTCGGCGGAGGAGGAAGTGACGGCCGAAACGGCTGACGCCCCGAGTGAGCCCTCGGCCACCCCGTCGGAAGATTCCGCGCCTCCCATGATCGCGCCCAGCTTCGACGCTGTGCGCATCGGGCCGCGCGGCAGCACCATCATCGCCGGCAGCGCCGCGCCTGACACAAGGATCCTGGTGTTCGACGGCAACCGGGAGATCGGCGAGGTAACGACCGACTCCAACGGCGATTTCGTCTTCCTCTCCGACGAGCCGCTGCCCCCCGGCAGCCGCGAGCTTGGGCTAAGGGCGGAGGACGAGACGGGCGAGACCGTTCTGTCGGAGGATGTGGTGCTCGTCGTCGTCCCCGAACCCGGAACCGATGTGGCCGGGGAGCCCGCGACGGAAGGGGGCGGGGGCGAGGAAGCGCCGACGCCGCTCGCCCTTCTGGTCCCGCGCGACCAGCTGGGCGCGACCCAGGTCCTCCAGGCTCCGGCCGCGCCGGTGGGCGACCCGGAGGGGCAGCCTGCCGATGCGCCGGCCGACGTTGCCTCGGCATCACCCTCCACCGCCACCATGACAGCGGAGCCGGGCGGAGGGGACGAGCCCGTGTCGATCGACGTGGTCGATTACGATCAGGAAGGCGACATCATCGTCAGCGGCCAGGCAGCCCCCGACGCGGAGGTCCGCCTCTATCTGGATAATGAGCTGGTGGCCAGCGGTCGCGCGGATTCCCAAGGCGCGTTCACGGTCAGGCCGGACCGTCCGGTCGACACCGGCACCTACCATCTCCGGGTCGATGAGGTGACGGAGGAAGGCAGCGTCTCCGCGCGCGCCGAAACGCCCTTCCAGCGCGCCGATCCGGCGGCGATCCAGGCCGCGCTGGCCGACGGTCAGGTGATCGTCCAGCCGGGCAACAGCCTGTGGCGGATCGCCCGCCGCCTCTATGGCGAAGGCATCCAGTACACGGTGATCTATCAGGCCAACGCCGATCAGATCCGCGATCCGGACCTGATCTATCCGGGCCAGATCTTCACTGTGCCGGAGCGGGAGTCCGGGGCCGCGTCCCCGGGATGAGGGAGGGCGGCAACGCCTCGTGGACCAGCCTGACATAGGCGCGGGCGCGGGCCACAGCCTCGACGATGGCTGTGATGACGGCGACCGGCGTCACCGCGCCTTCCACCCTGCCATCCACCCGCAGGATGATCGCCTGAAGGTCTTCCGCCGCGACGTTCACCGACTGTCCCGTCCCCAGCGCCGCCAGCATCCGCCGCATGGCCTCGCGCGCCGTGCCGCCATGGGCGGTGAAGGGCACGTAGCCGACGGTGGTCTCCAGCGCCAGCGCGCATCCCTCGTCGTCCGGCGTCAGCGCCATGGCGTAGCTGAGGCCGTCCAGCCGGAACTTGCAGCGCGCGGGCCGGCCCGGGCGCTCGACCGTCAGGTCGCCGGCCGCCGTAACGAAGACGGAATTCAGGTTGAAATGCTCACCGCTGGCGAGCGCGGCGGCCAGGGCGCGCAGCGGCTGCTGCCGGATGGCTGTTTCCAGGGAGGACACGGGGAGTCGACCGCCGATGCTGTTGTCGGGCTGTTCGGCGACTGTGAATGCCCCGGCTTAAGAAGCCGTAAAAGCCGATCACCCCCACCTTCCCGAAGCTGTCGCTCCGGTGAGCAACCGGGAACATAGTTGACGTTATAGACCGTTAGGATCGTTGACAGATTTCTGGTTTTGTTCTGCTTCACGGCGGCCCGGCCGGGCCGCCGTGAAGCGGCGCAATTTGTGGGTGCGT